>NZ_JALNUB010000039.1:0-507 GCF_023162025.1 Flavobacterium pygoscelis
TTATTAAATCACCGAAGCGGACTGACTAATTATGCTTATTTCTTTGACGACACAAAAGTTTGGAATCATAGTAAACAGGTGACCAATCAAGATATTTTAAATGCATACATAAAATTTGAAGCGCCTTTAGATTTCAAAACCGATAAACATTTTGCGTATTGCAATACAAATTATGCAATGTTGGCATTAATTATTGAAAAAGTAACGGGTTTAAACTATCGAGAAGCGATGAAAAAAATCATTTTTCAACCTTTAGGAATGGAGCATACCTTTGTACTTGACTATGCAAAAGAGATTAAAAACGTTAGTCAATCATACAAGGGAAATTACCGTAAACACGAACTAAACCATCTTGAAACCGTTTATGGTGATAAAAATATCTATTCCACTCCACGAGATTTATTGAAATTTCAACAAGCAGTTGCCTCCAAAGATTATTTAACTCCAGCATTGATTAATGAAGTCTTTAAAGGCTACAGCTATGAAAAACAAGGCACAAGAAATTAT
>NZ_JALNUB010000040.1:0-493 GCF_023162025.1 Flavobacterium pygoscelis
TGGCTAGGTCCATGGCCCACTGAGCCCGCTTCCACCACTGGTCTCGCTTGTCGGCACGATGCCGCTGAACCAGCGCGGCCACAGCGATGCCGCCTGCCACCACGGCAGCGAACAACGTTGCCAAGGGGGCAGCGGCGCTGACAATCTGCAGCCACTCAGGAACCGGTGATGCTGCAGGCGATGGGATTTGCACCTATGCGACCGTACTTCGCTGTCGCTTTTCTCGTTCGACGCCTCGGATGATGAGTTCGCCGGCTACCCCCAAACCAAGAAGGGTCAGCAGGTTGCCATTCCGCATGGAACTTCCGGCGATGTAGCTGTTCTGGGCCGCCTGTACCACTGCTACGTCGTTCAAGTACCATCCGTTGACTACGCTTTGCTGCGCTGCCCCCTTGGTTTCGCCCGCGTTGAGTTCATTCGTGACGGCGGCCTCGGCGAGGTCCGCTTTCCAATCCGATGGATCGCTGCCGCTGTGAATTGCAGGGTTGTTGGC
>NZ_JALNUB010000041.1:0-485 GCF_023162025.1 Flavobacterium pygoscelis
GTTATATGTTAATGTTACGAGATATGGAAACCTTAATTTTTCAAAACCTACGAAAAATCTCACAAGAATGGCGATGGATACTGAAATGATGATTCATGATCTCGCGATTTTTCCTTATTTACAACCGTAATTAAGACATGACTAAAAAAATAGTATTATACTTTATATCTAGTATTTGGGTTTTTTTTCTTATATTTTTGATATTTTCTTCCTTTAGATCACCTATCAACCTGCCTCTAAGTCAGCAAATAGTTCTTACTAAAATTCTTCCAGAAGGATGGGGCTTTTTTACACGTGATGCGAGGGAGCCAATTACAAGATTTTATACTGTTTCAGGATTACATCTTAATGAAAAGAGTCTTGTTTGTTCAGGACGTAAGTATTATTTTGGTCTTTCAAGAGATTGCAGATATGAGTATGCTGAAATTGATTACCTTTCTTCACTAAAGCCAGATTCTACTTATGCAATAGGGAAAGGCAAACTA
>NZ_JALNUB010000042.1:0-471 GCF_023162025.1 Flavobacterium pygoscelis
ATGAATGGGCCGACCATGCGCCGCTTGGCGAATGGCAGGACACGACCGACTTCGAAGCCGCCGCCCAGGTCGCGGCGACGCTGATCGATGACCATTTCAATCATGGGGGCTCTCCGGTGCGACGATGTCGGCATATTCGGGATGACTCGCGTAGTAGGCGGCCATGAAGGGGCAGAGCAGAATCACCTTGCGCCCTGAGGCGCGGATCGTCTCAAAGGTGCCGTGCGCGAGCTTCGATCCGAGCCCTTGGCCGGAGAAGCGTTTGGGCACGATCGTATGGGTCAGCACGATCCTGTCGCCGTCGATCCGGTAATAGGCCGCAGCCACTTCATGGGTTTCGTCGATCGGCAGCTCGAAGCGGCGCTCGACAGGATTGTCCTCGACAGCGCTCACGCCAGAGTCTCCCCCTTGATAAACGCCAACAAGTCGGCGTTGATAATGTCGGGATGCGTTGCGAACATGCCGTGTGAC
>NZ_JALNUB010000043.1:0-456 GCF_023162025.1 Flavobacterium pygoscelis
GGATGGTAAAGTTCCTGTTGGTTTGCAATTTGTTAACGCTGTAAAAGGGGGTAACGTTCCTAAAGAATATATTCCATCTGTCGAAAAAGGATTTAGAGAAGCGATGAAAACAGGTCCATTGGCAGGTTATCAAGTGGACAGTTTAAAAGTTACTTTAACAGACGGATCATTTCACCCTGTGGATTCTGATGCGCTATCTTTTGAGTTAGCGGCAAGAATGGGTTACAGAGAAGTAGCTAAAGCTGCTGGAGCTGTTATTCTTGAGCCAATCATGAAAATGGAAGTGATTACACCGGAAGAAAACATGGGAGATATCGTTGGTGATATCAACCGTCGTCGTGGTCAGGTGAATGATATGGGAGATAGAGCGGGTGCAAAAACTATCAAAGCTGATGTGCCATTATCAGAGATGTTCGGATATGTAACAACATTAAGAACACTTTCTTCTGGTAGAGC
>NZ_JALNUB010000044.1:0-446 GCF_023162025.1 Flavobacterium pygoscelis
ATAAAATGATGATTCCAAAAGTGCAATTTCAAGACAAAACCATTTGTTTTATGGCCGATTTATTGCCAACTGCGGGACATTTGCCTTTGCCTTACGTTATGGGTTACGATACACGACCTTTATTAACCTTGCCCGAAAAAGAAAAATTTTTAAGAGAAGCTGCTCAAAACGAGTACTATTTATGGTTAGAACACGACGCTCATAACGAAGTCATAACCGTTGAAGAAACCGAAAAAGGCGTTCGATTAAAAGAAGTTTTCAAAACAATTGACATTATTGGAAAGTAAAACTCGAGCTTAAAAATCTAAAAATTATGTTATTTTTGACAACTTCTGTAACAAAATAGTTTCCTTTGGGACTGATATATTGAAATTTCAAAACTTTATTAAAAAATGAAAAAAATAAAATTAACTTATTTATCGTTGGCATTAGCTATAGCCTTGACA
>NZ_JALNUB010000007.1:0-235992 GCF_023162025.1 Flavobacterium pygoscelis
GACCTTAAGGTGGTTATTGCGGCGGGGCTCACCTCTTCCCATCCCGAACAGAGTAGTTAAGCCCGCCTGCGCAGATGGTACTGCAGTTATGTGGGAGAGTATGTCGTCGCCTTTCTTTAAAAACCCTTCATCTATCGATGAAGGGTTTTTTGTTTTATATCAAATCCCCATTTTAATCTTCTATTTGTAATTAAAATATTGAGCCTGTTTTAATTATTATTAAAATTTATTTATTAATGAATAAATTAACTAATTAAAGTGATTTTTTAATTATAAATTTTAAAAATTACTAAATATAAACTAGATTTGATTAATTGTTTAAATTATTAATATAGTCTATATTTTATTTATGAAAAGAAGAGCTTTTTTAACTACCGCTACTTTAGCATCAGCAGGTTTATCTACATTTTTAATTTCTGGATGTGAAAATAAAAATAAAGATAATAACACGGATAATATATTTCAATCATACGAACCTTTTGAGTTAGATGAAGAAACAATAAGTAGTTTAACAGAAAAGTTGAGTTCTGGTACATATAGTTCTGAACAATTAGTTAAGTTGTATTTGCAACGTATTGAAGGTATTGACAATAAAGGAGCCAAATTAAATTCTGTAATTGAATTGAATCCTGATGCATTATCTATTGCAAAAACTATGGATTCAGAATTGAAATCTAATAAAAAAAGAGGTCCTTTACACGGTATTCCAGTTTTAATTAAAGATAATATTGATACAGCTGATAAAATGCAAACTACAGCGGGATCATTAGCTTTAGTAGGAAATATTGCTTCAAAAGATGCTTTTATTGTTACTAAGTTGCGAGAAGCTGGAGCTATAATACTAGGAAAAACTAACTTAAGTGAATGGGCTAATTTTCGTTCCACAAAGTCTTGTTCAGGGTGGAGTAGTAGAGGTGGTCAAACTAAAAATCCATATTTTTTAGATCATAATCCTTGTGGTTCAAGTGCAGGTTCAGGAGCAGCTGTATCTGCAAATTTGTGTGTAGTTTCAGTAGGAACTGAAACAGACGGTTCTATTGTTTGTCCTGCTTCTGTAAACGGTGTTGTAGGTATTAAACCAACTGTTGGTTTAGTGAGTAGAACGGGAATAATACCTATTTCTAAAACACAAGATACGGCAGGTCCTATGGCTAGAACGGTTCATGATGCCGCCATTTTATTAGGAGTATTAGCAGCTATAGATTCAAATGATACAGTTACCGAAGAGAGCAGAGGGAAAAGTTTTACCGATTACACTAAATTTTTAGATATAAATGCTTTAAATGGAAAGAGAATTGGGGTAGAGAAAAAAAAACAAGGAACTAACAAATATGTTAACGCTCTTTTTGAAGAGACTTTAGAACTTTTAAAAAAACAAGGTGCTTTAATAATTGAAATTGATTATTTAGATGAAATTAATTCTTTAAGCAATTCTGAATTTGAGGTTTTACAATTTGAATTTAAGGAGGGATTAAATGGTTATTTAGCTTCTGCAAATTCAAAAGTAAAAAATTTGAATGATGTCATTAAGTTTAATAATGATAATGAAGATAAAGCAATGCCATATTTTAAACAAGAATTATTAGAAAGTTCAAATGCGAAAACTGATTTGGATGATAAAAAATATTTAGAAGCTTTAGAAAAAAGTCATTATACTAGTAAAAATATTTTAAATGCTATTTTTAGAGAGAAAAAATTAGATGCTATTTGTGGTATAACCATGGGGCCAACTTGTAGCATAGATACTATTTACGGAGATCGCTGGGGAGAGTATTCATTAACTACACCAGCTGCAATTAGTGGTTTTCCTCATATTACCGTTCCTTGCGGTACTGTTTATAATTTACCAGTAGGTCTCTCTTTTTTTGGAACACCCTATACTGAAAATACATTAATAGCAATTGGTTACGCTTATGAACAAGCTTCTAAAAAAAGAGTAAAACCAGAATTTAAATCTTCTTTTATATAAGAGGATTTATTTTAGAATTTAAGCTTAGGCCTATTTGTTACTTTATAATTTTTGAATAATAAAGACAAATTTCCTTAATTGGGCATTCTATACATTTGGGTATTGGTCTACAAATTTCTCTTCCGAGGAAAGAAATAGCCATCCCAATTTTGCCCCAAATTTCTTGTGGAAGCACTTGCATTAATTGTTTCTCAGCTTTAATGCCATCTTTGGTTTCTGTTATTAATCCAATTCTGGGTGCAACTCGTATTACGTGTAAATCAGCTATGACACCTACTGCTGGCATTTTTGCTTCTCTCATAATAACATTGGCTGATTTTCTTCCAATCCCTTTTAGCGCGATCAAACCATCCATTGTTAGAGGAATATTGCTGTCTTTCTTAATTATTTTTGAAATTTCTATTAACCAACGCGCATTATTTCCAAAATTTTTAACTTTCGATATATACGAAATTATCGCTTCTACATTGGAAATAGCTAAACTTTCCATATTAGGGTAAACTTTAAATAATGGAGGAGCGATGGTGTTTATATTTGCATCAGAATCTTGAGCAGATAACACTACCATCACCACTAACTGATATAAATTTTGATACTCTAATGGATGCTTTTTGCCTTTATATTTTTTTAGAATAGGTTCTAGCTTTTCTGCCCAATCATTTGATTTTCCAAATAAATCCATAATTATTCTTCTTTAAAATCAACTGATAGAGAGTTTACACAATAACGTTGTCCGGTTTTTGTAGGTCCATCATCAAAAACATGACCTAAATGGCTTCCGCAATTTGCACATAGTATTTCGGTGCGTTTCATGCCATGAGTTACATCAGAAATGTATTCTACTTTTTCAGCAATTGATTCGTCATATGAAGGCCATCCACAATGCGCATCAAACTTAGTATTACTTTCAAATAAAGGTTCTCCACATGCTCCACAGCAGTAAGTTCCTTTTTCAAAGTTTAAATTATATTTTCCTGTATGTGGATATTCAGTTCCTTTTTTACGAAGAATTCTATAGCGTTCTTCTCCAAGTTCTGATTTCCATTCATCTTCTGATTTTTCAATTTGATATTTCATCTTTTTTGCGTTAAAGTTTTTTAATTATAATCTTCATGAATTAATAAACTGAATTGTTTTTTCAATTACAGCTGTATTTCCAAGAATTTTTCGGTGACCTAATCCTTCTGTAAGCATTAATTCTCCATTTTTTAAATTTTCATGAATATGAATTCCAGCTTTTACTGGTACTTCAGGGTCATTTTGATCATGGATTACTAAAACTGGAATGTCAGTTTTAGCAGCAGCTAAATATGCCGAATAACTATTCATTTCAATGCCATATTTATTTTCAAAATGCAATTGTATCAATTTACTTATTTTCGGATTTAACTCTAATTTAGCCACAAAATCATCCATTATATCTTCTACAATATCTCCACTACCAATTACAACTGCATGATTTACTTTCAATCCTTTTTTTATTGCGTTAAGAACTGACATTCCTCCTAAAGAGTGACCAATTGCGGCTTCAAAATGGCCTAATTGATTATCGATTTCTAAAATTGTTTCTATAAAATCAGTCATTATGGTCATTTTCCCAGGAGATTTTCCATGTGCTGGAGCATCAAAACTAACAGTAGAATAACCAACTTTTTGCAGTTCATCAGCAATTTTAAATAATTGAGTACCACGGCCTGACCATCCATGTACTAATAAAACTTTTTTTTGACTTTCTCCATATTGATACAAAACAACTTCTTTGTTAATTGATGGTATTAAAATTGTTTTTTGATGACTTTTAAGCTCCATTTCTAATTCTCTCTTTGGCACTTTATGTTTTATAGGAGAAGTAAAGAGTCTTGCTGCAAATAGTGTAATTAGTTTGGGTGATATAGAAGCGATTATTTTACTGGTTACTAAAATTATTTTGGGAATTTTTAAAGCTTGAGTATGAACGGAAGATTTCTTTGTCATAAGATTTATTTATGCGATTTTATATTTTTATAATTCTTAAAAAATATAAAAGTACTGTTTTTATCAGTTTTTCTAATCATTCTTAACATTTTACCAGAAAAATAAAATTTAATCTAAATGATTATTTACAAAATATATTTTGAGTTTTTATCCGAAATTATATTTTAAAGTACAAATAATATTATTAATTGAATTTGCAATTTAACAGATATAAGTTACTTAGATTCTTACTTTAGAATTTTATTTATTATTAATTTTACTCAAAATAAATACTCATTTTAACTATATGATTATAAAATACTAATCATTTAAAAAAATGATTACTAAAAATTTTTTTATCTAGATTGTTTTTATTAGTTCTATTAAAGTACTTTATAATGTTCTCTTTCACTCTTAAAATAACTATAATTTTGAAATTTTATTTTTTAATTATGTAAATAATTAAATTTATAATACTTGTATATTTGCTTTAATAATAAAAATTAGATTATGAAAAAAAATATATTTTTAGGGATACTGATGCTAGTCTTAGTGTATTCTTGCGCAACTAACCCTATTACAGGTAAAAAAGTTTTAAATTTAGTTTCCAATAGTGAGCTGTTTCCGTCTGCTTTTCAACAATATGGAACTTTTTTGAAAGAAAATAAAGTTATTAGTGGTACTGCTGACGCTAAAAAAGTGGAAGTTGTTGGAATGAAAATTAAAGCAGCAGCTGAAAAATATTTGAAATATTTAGGTCAAGGTGAATATTTAAAAGACTATCGTTGGGAATATAAATTAATTGATAGTAAGGAAGTAAATGCTTGGTGTATGCCAGGAGGAAAAATTGTGGTGTATTCAGGGATTTTGCCTGTGACTAAGAATGATGCTGGTTTAGCAACTGTAATGGGACATGAGGTTTCTCACGCATTGGCAAACCACGGAGCACAACGTATGAGTGCTTCACAATTACAAGAAATTGTTGGAGCTGGAGTTTCAGTTGCAACTTCTGGAAAAAGTCAACAAACACAACAAATTTGGAGTCAAGCTTATGGTATTGGTTCTCAAGTTGGAGTGATGTTACCCTTTAGTAGAAATCATGAAACAGAAGCAGACAAAATAGGTTTAACTTTAATGGCTATTGCAGGATACAACCCAGAGGAATCAATTACTTTTTGGTCTAGAATGGCAGCACAGTCTTCAGGTCAAGCTCCACCAGAATTTATGAGTACTCACCCATCAGATGCGACCAGAATTGCAAACTTACAAGCATTAATTCCAGAAGCAAAAGCAACTGCGGCTAAGGTTGGAATTATAAAATAATATTCTGTATAAAAATTTTAAAAGGCTATTCTCAAATGAGAGTAGCCTTTTTTATTTAAAGTAAATAATATTAGAAAGAATTTGTTAATACTTAAAAATTAGTTTTTTAAATAATATTGGATAAATTCGCAAAAAAAATAATGATATGGCAGATTTACCAAAAGGGAATAAGAAATTATTAAATGCTTGGGCTTTTTACGATTGGGCAAATTCAGTTTATACACTGACAATTGTTTCAGCAGTTTTTCCTATTTTTTATGAAGCTCTTTTTTCTGATAGAAGTCATTATATCACTGTATTGGGTTTTAGTTTAAAGAATTCTGCTTTAATTAGCTTTGTTACTGCCGTTGCATTTTTGCTTGTAGCTTTTCTATCTCCACTATTATCTGGTATTGCAGATTATGTGGGTAATAAAAAAGCTTTTATGAAATTCTTCTGTTATTTAGGAGCTTTATCCTGTATGGGATTATATTGGTTTGATTTAGATAATATTTATGTTGGACTAGTATTTTATTTTTTTGGTTTAATTGGCTATTGGGGAAGTTTAGTTTTTTATAATTCTTATTTGCCAGATATTGCTTTTGTTGAACAGCAGGATAAAATTAGCGCCAAAGGTTATTCTATGGGATATATTGGAAGTGTCATTTTATTAGTTATTAATTTAGCAATGATAATGAAACCAAAACTTTTTAATATAACAGGTACTGATGGTGAAGCTGCTATGAAGGCGATGCGCTATTCGTTTGTAATGGTGGGAGTGTGGTGGATTCTTTTTAGCCAATATTCTTACTATTTTTTGCCTAAAGGGAATAAAAATAAGAATCAAAAAGTGACTCATCATGTTATCTTTAATGGGTTTAAAGAATTAAAAAAAGTATGGTCTATTTTGAAAGCTAATCTTGTTTTAAAGCGTTATTTAGGAAGCTTTTTTGTGTCGAGTATGGCTGTACAAACGGCTATGTTAGTAGCTACTTATTTTGGAGCTCAAGAAATTGCTTGGTCCTCTAAAGAAGAAAGTACCATAGGATTAATAATATGTATTTTATTAATTCAATTAGTAGCTATTATTGGAGCTTTGGTTACTTCAAAAGCTTCAGAAAAATTTGGAAACATACCTACTTTGATATTTATAAATGGATTTTGGGTATTAATTTGTGTGGGAGCATTCTTTATAAGCCAACCGCTAGAATTTTATGTTATGGCAACAATTGTTGGTTTTGTTATGGGAGGAATACAATCGCTATCTCGTTCTACCTATTCGAAATTGTTACCTGAGACAGAAGATACCGCTTCCTTTTTTAGTTTTTATGATGTAGCTGAAAAGATTGGAATTGTAATAGGAATGTTGGTTTATGGTATAATTGATCAAACAACAGGAAGTCCAAGATTTGGAATAGCGTCTTTAGCTGTGTTTTTTGTAATTGCTGTAGTTTTACTAAATAGAGTACCAAAAAAAGGTGTTTTAAATTAATAAAACACCTTTTTTAAAATCTCCATTCTAATTTATATTTATACTTTTTTTATGCTTCCAGAACCACTTACTTTAGTGTCCTTGTTTTGTGGATCTCCTATATATTTGATATCACCTGATCCATTTACTCTAGCATGAATACTTTCTGAACAAGAAACTGAACTATCACCTGAACCAGAAACTGTAACTTTAGCATTCTTTGCTGATAGACTACTTGCTTTGATATCTCCAGATCCGTTTAAGTTGCTAGTTATATTTTCTGTCTTACCATTGAGTACAATGTCGCCTGATCCAGTAAGATTTAGGTCGACGTTTTGTGATTCAACGCTTAATTTTATATCACCTGAGCCGGTTAATATAATAACAAACGAGTCTGATTTTATAAGTTTTTTTGATGTAATATCACCAGAGCCAGTCAATGAAACTTGATTCATAGTTTCTATAGGAACTTTTATCTCAATTTTTTTTCCTTTACTTGTATTGATGTTCTTGTTTTTCTCTGTGGTAATTTTTAACTCTTGATTTACTACTTCAATTATAATGTGCGGTAGCAAATTTTCTTCTCCCTTTATTGTAATGTCTCCTTCTTTTCCAGAAACTAATTCGACATCAAAAAAACCTATTACAGAAATTTTATCGTAAGAGGAAGTGGTTCTCTTTTCAGAAATAACATTTCCATTTCCTTTAATTCCTTGATTTGACTTCCATTGAGCTTGAACCATTGTTGTTGCTAAAAGTGTACATGCAACTAGTAAATAAATTGATTTTTTCATGATTTTGTGATTATTGATTAATGATTATTTGTTAATGATACGTTCCCATAATCGGAGATTATAGTAATATTATTGATTCCTTTTTTCTTGTAAAATCCCATATATTTTTTTGAATTAGAAATTTCTTCTTTTGAATTAATTTCTAGTTCATTACTATGATTAAAATTTGCATATTTTAAATCGATAGTAAAATCAAAAGCAAAATTGCTATCATATCCTATATCTATTCCTGTATATCCAGAAATAATATTTATGCTATTTGCTTTATCATTTATAGTTTCAATTTTTAAAGAGCTGTATTTTGTGTTTAATTTTAATTGATTAAATACTTCTCCTATTCTAATTGTCAAATAATTTCCGGAGGCATCTAATGATTGCACATTTTTAATTTTAATTTTACCATATTTACTGTTGTATTTTACAACATCACTTTCAATTATTTCAATATCGGTATAGTCTGAAATCAAATCTATTTTTCCAACTTGATTAATTTTCAAATTAGAATATTTTGCATTTATCGTACCATATTTAAAAAAATCAATACTAGAATTAGAACAATAATCAATTTGTATTGCACTAGTACTGAATAATTTTCCTAAATTTATTTTGCCATATTTACAATTAATTTCTGATAAGGAGTATAGATCAGTAGTACTTATATTTCCGTATTTATTATTGAGTTTTACACTTGCGTTTTTAGGGATTTTCAATGTGTAGTTAATTTCAAAACTATTATTTCTACCTTTATTTTTCGCACTAGAATTTCCTAGTATAGTTTTGGCTGAAATCATACCTTTTAATGCATTTATATCAATATTTATATCATTTATGCGCTGGTTTACCCAATTTTCATTATCACCACTTACTTTAATACTAATGTCAAGTTCTATTATATTTTCGTTCCAAGTTGTAACAGAAATATTACCATAGGAATTATCGATATATAGTGTAGCACCTGAGTTTACATAATAAGCTTTGTTAATATTTTTTTGTTTTGAATAGTTAAAATCATTTTCTGTAGAAAATGCAACAAAAGGAAACATGATAAACAAGAGCAGTATTTTATATTGTTTTTTCATCATGAATTTGTTTAGATTGTTCATTTTCTTCAATATGTTGTAAAACTGTTTGCAAGAAGGAAATTCTTGTTTGAAGATTGCTAATCATGGCATAAATAATTTGCTTACTTTCTCCATTGGTTTTTAATTCTTGAAGTATTTTATCATAATCCTGATCTAAAACCTTCATTTGTTTTAATGCATCAGTAATGATTTTTTTATTTTCAGGAGATTTTTTTTTTTTTATTTTATCTAATTCTTTTTGTATGATTACACTAAAAATAGAATCGGTCTGTCTTGTTTCTTTTGATGCAAATTGAAACTCTTTAGATTTTACTTCGCTTGTGTAGAAAACAAATATTCCTAATAAAACGGCTATTGAAGCAGCAATTGTAAGTGGAAAAAAATATTTTTTTGATTGTTTTTTAGTGTTTAATTTATTTAAAAATCTCTCGCCATGATCTTTCTCTAGTTCTGCGATATCCCATTGATGCTCCAGTTTTTGAAATAAGTTGTCTATTTTTTTATTTTCCTTTTTCATATCTCACCTAATTTTTTTCTTAAACAATCTTTTGCTCTACTTAATGTAGTTCGACAATTGGCATAGCTAATATTTAATATTTCACTAATTTCTTCAGAATCATATCCTTCTATGTAAAACAGTGTCAAAATCATTCTGTAACTGTATTTTAATGAATTAATAGTTTCTAAAATCTGTTGTACTTTTAAATTATTGAAGGAATCATCATCTGAAATATCAATTTCATTTTCTTCTTTTTTATAAAGGGCAGTATCAAAATCTTCCGTTTTAAATTGATTATTTTTTTTATAAAAATCAATACTCGAGTTAACAATAATTCTTTTCAGCCATGCGCCAAAACTAACCTCTTGTTTAAAATCGCTTATTTTATTAAAAGCTTTTAAAAAACCTTCTTGCATTACATCTTCAGCAAAATGGGCATCTTTTACAATTCTATAGGAAACATTGTACATAGCCTTAGCATAGCGATTATAAACTTCGCATTGTGCTTTTTGGCTTTTTTGCTTACAAAGCAAAATCAGTTTTTCGATATTCTCTTGTTCTAAACTCAAACAGTTAGTTGTAATTTATTATAAAGACGCACTTTTTTATTGTTTGTTACAGTTTATAAAATTAAACTTTTAATTTTCTTTTATCAGATTTTCAAGGGATTAATATATTTACTTGATGCTAACATTAATAATTGTTTGTACTATTTTAAATAGTTGATAAGGACAATATTTTGGCATAGAGATTGTCTCTTTTAGCCATTAGCAAATAATGAGTGTTAAACTAAGATTTTATTATATTAGACTACTTTGAAATCTTATATTTGCTTAAAGATTGATTTTTTTTAATGACAAAAAGACTTAAAACAATATATGTCAAATCATAAAATACTTACTATTGACAATCTGTCACTTCAAGAATTTGATTCGGAAGCAGATTTAATTCCACTATTAACTCCAGAAGACGAGGAGGAAATGAATAACGAAGCTTTACCTGAATTGTTGGCTATTTTACCACTGCGTAATATGGTTTTATTTCCTGGAGTAGTTATTCCAATTACAGCAGGACGTGATAAATCAATTAAATTGATAAACGATGCAAATGCAGCAGGTAAAACGATTGGTGTTGTTGCTCAAATTAATGAGGAAGACGAAGACCCAACAAAAAATGATATTCATAGAATAGGAACAGTTGCTCGTATTTTGAGAGTTCTAAAAATGCCTGACGGAAATGTTACGGTGATACTTCAAGGGAAAAAACGATTTGAAATCGAATCTGTTGTTGAAGAATTACCCTATCTCACTGCCAAAATTAAGGAAGTTCCAGAAAAAAGACCTAAGAAAAATGATACTGAATTTATAGCAATACTCGACTCTGTCAAAGAATTAGCAATTCAGATTATTAAAGAAAGTCCTAACATTCCAAGCGAAGCAACTTTTGCAATCAAGAATATTGAGAGTCAATCTTTTTTGATCAATTTTGTTACTTCAAACATGAATTTGTCTGTTAAAGAAAAACAGGAGTTATTAGCAATAAATCATCTTAAGGATAGGGCGCTAGAAACTTTAAGACATATGAATATTGAGTTGCAAAAATTGGAACTTAAAAACGATATTCAATCTAAAGTGCGTTTTGATTTAGACCAACAACAACGCGAATATTTTCTTCACCAACAAATGAAAACCATCCAAGAAGAATTAGGTGGTGTATCTCAGGATGAGGAAATGGACGAAATGTTGCAGAAGTCATTGTCTAAGAAATGGGATGAGAAAACGAAAAAGCATTTTGAAAAGGAATTGTCAAAAATGCGTCGTATGAATCCGCAGGCACCAGATTTTGGGATTCAAAGAAATTATTTAGAATTATTTTTAGAGTTGCCATGGAATGAATTTTCTAAAGATAATTTTGATTTAAAAAGAGCTCAAAAAATTCTAGACAAAGATCATTTTGGTCTCGAAGATGTGAAGAAAAGAATGATTGAACATTTGGCCGTTTTAAAACTGCGAAATGATATGAAATCACCAATTATTTGCTTGACAGGACCTCCAGGTGTTGGTAAAACTTCAATTGGTCGTTCTATTGCTGAAGCCTTAGGAAGAGAATATGTTCGTATTTCTCTAGGTGGTTTGCGCGATGAGTCGGAGATTAGAGGTCATAGAAAGACTTATATTGGGGCAATGCCTGGAAGAATAATACAAAGTTTGAAAAAAGCGGGAACATCAAATCCGGTTTTTGTTTTAGATGAAATCGATAAATTATCAAATAGTCACAGTGGTGATCCATCATCGGCATTACTTGAAGTTTTAGACCCCGAGCAAAACAATTCTTTTTATGACAATTTCCTAGAAATGGGTTATGATTTATCTAAAGTAATGTTTATTGCCACTTCTAATAATATGGCAGCCATTCAGCCTGCTTTGCAAGACAGAATGGAAATCATTAGAATGTCTGGTTATACCATTGAAGAAAAAGTAGAAATTGCGCGTCAGCATTTGTTTCCAAGACAATTGAAAGAACACGGAATGACTTTAAAAGATTTAACTATTGGAAAAAAACAATTAGAAAAAATCGTTGAAGGTTATACTCGGGAATCGGGTGTTCGTGGTCTTGAAGCTAAAATTGCACAAGTGATCCGAAATGCTGCCAAATCTCTTGCAATGGAAGAAGAGTATAATAAAAAAGTTACTGATGAAGATATCTTAAAAGTATTAGGAGTTCCAAGATTAGGAAGGGATAAATACGAAAGTAATGATGTTGCTGGTGTTGTGACTGGATTGGCATGGACTTCAGTTGGTGGGGATATACTTTTTATAGAATCACTACTTTCGCCAGGAAAAGGTACGATGACAATTACAGGGAATTTAGGAAATGTAATGAAAGAATCGGCCACTATTGCTCTAGAATATATCAAAGCAAACACGAAACTTTTAGGACTAGATTCAGAAAAAATTGCTAAGTATAACATTCACCTGCATGTTCCAGAAGGAGCCACTCCAAAAGATGGACCAAGCGCCGGAATTGCGATGTTAACATCTCTTGTTTCTCTTTTTACTCAAAAAAGAGTAAAGAAAAACTTAGCTATGACGGGCGAAATTACTTTACGTGGAAAGGTTTTACCTGTTGGTGGTATTAAAGAAAAAATCTTAGCTGCTAAGAGAGCAAATATTAAAGAAATTATTTTGTGTCATGAAAATAAAAGTGATATTGATGAAATAAAAGCAGAATATCTTGAAGGATTAACTTTTCATTATGTAAAGGAAATGAGCGAAGTATTACAGTTTGCGCTAACCGATCAGAATGTAAAAAATGCTAAAGATTTATAGCTAAAGTAATCTTAATTAACAAACTCTAAATTCCAAACTTAATTTTAAGGATTGGAATTTAGAGTTTTTTTTTGATTTAGTTTAGATTTATAATTTTATCTTCGCAAATGCGTTTTCCTATCCTAAAATGCTCCTTTTAAAGCATGCTAAAAAAAACTTTATTATACGTTTTACTTTTTATTTGTACTGTTTCTTACAGTCAAATAGGAGGTAAGTATACTTATCAGTTTTTGAATTTAATTACCTCGCCAAGACAAGCTTCATTGGGAGGTAAAGTAATTACCATCTATGATGAAGATGTAAATCAAGCACAGTTTAATCCGGCAACTATAAATACAGAAATGCATAATCATTTGGCCTTAAATTACGGAAGCTATTTTAAGGAAGTTACTTATGGTACAGCGTCTTATGCCTATACTTACGATCAGCATTTACAAACTTTTCAGGCAGGTATAAATTATGTAAATTATGGTAGTTTTGATGGGTATGATGAAAATGGGCTGTATACAAATTCATTTACAGGAAGTGAAATAGCAGTTTCTTTTGGTTATGCTTATAATATTCCTTTTACAGCTATTCATCTTGGAGCGAGTGCTAAATTGATTTCCTCTAATTTAGAAACCTATCACTCTTTTGGTGGAGCACTAGATATTGGCGCTTTGTATGTTGATGAAGCAAATGACATAAATTGGGCTTTAGCTATCCGAAATATTGGAACACAATTTTCTACTTATAATGATGTCAATGAAAAACTACCACTGGAAATTATTGCAGGTGTATCTCAGGAATTAGAAAATGTGCCTATTCGATGGCATCTCACATTGGAAAATTTGCAACAATGGAAAATTGCTTTTGCAAATCCAGAAAGAGCAGAAGCCGCAATTGACGGAAAAGTAACACCTGAAAAAGTGTCATTTTTTAATAACGCATTACGTCATGTAATTATGGGGATTGAACTTTTTCCTAAAAAAACATTTAATTTGCGTCTTGGATATAATTTTAGAAGAGCTGAAGAATTGCGTATTTTAGAGCAGCGTAACTTTTCTGGAGTATCATTGGGATTTGGACTTAAATTGAATAAGCTTAAATTTAATTATTCCTATTCTAAGTATACAATAGCTGGAAATACAAGTCTTTTTGGATTGACCATTAATTTTCAATAAATATTCTCTTATAACATAAAACTTTAAAATTTAAATTTTGGATAAAAAAATCACTATCGCTATTGATGGATTTTCATCAACTGGAAAAAGTACTTTAGCAAAGCAACTGGCTAATTACTTAGGATATGTTTATGTAGATACAGGAGCGATGTATCGTGCTGTAGCTTTTTTTGCTATGCAAAATGAATTAATCAGTACTGAATTTTTCGATAAAGAATCCTTGATAAAAAGCTTACCATCTATTAAATTACAATTCAAATTTAACGCTGATTTAGGTTTTGCCGAAATGTATTTGAATGACGTAAATGTTGAAACTGAAATCAGAACGATAGAAGTTTCTCGTTTTGTGAGTAAAGTAGCCGAAGTTTCTGAGGTTCGTGCTAAACTAGTCGAACAGCAAAAAGAAATGGGAAAAGACAAAGCGATTGTTATGGATGGAAGAGATATTGGTACGGTAGTTTTTCCTGAGGCAGAGCTTAAAATATTCATGACATCGAGCGCAATAACCAGAGCAAAAAGACGTTACGATGAACTTGTTGCAAAAGGAGATGATGTTACATTTGAAGAAGTGCTAAAAAATGTAGAAGAGCGTGATTATATCGATACCAATCGTGAAGATTCTCCTTTGGTAATGGCTAATGATGCTGTAGAGATTGATAATTCCTATCTGAATCGTAAAGAGCAATTTGATGTTGTTTTAGAATTGGTAAATGATACCACTAAATCGATATAAATAGTTGTAAATTTCATTTTAAATAGTAGATTTACGCCCTGTTATTTTTTTAAAATAAAAAACAATTCATCACATGGGAATTAAAAATAGATTGATAATAATGAGTTTTCTTCAGTTTTTTGTTTGGGGAGCTTGGTTGATTACAATTGCAAATTATTGGTTTGGTACTAAGAATTGGGACGGAACACAATTTGGCCTTGTGTTTGGAACAATGGGAATTGCTTCTTTATTCATGCCAACCTTAACAGGAATAATGGCTGATAGATGGATCAATGCCGAGAAATTATACGGTATTCTTCATGTTTTATATGGGGTAGTTCTATTTTACATACCGCAAGTTTCAACTCCAGAGACTTTTATTTACATTATGCTTTTGGCTATGTGTTTTTATATGCCAACGATTGCTTTAAGTAATTCTATTTCTTATACTGCACTCAAGCTCAATAACAAAGATATTGTCAGTAATTTTCCTCCTATAAGAGTCTGGGGAACAATAGGATTTATAGCTGCGATGTGGATAACCAATTTAAGTGGTAATAAAGCTACTGAGTACCAGTTTTATATTGCTGGATTAGCCGCATTTATTTTAGGTATTTATTCCTTTACATTACCAAAATGTAAACCACAAAAATTATCTAAAGAAAATGCTTCGCTAATGGAAACATTAGGGTTAGAATCATTTAAGTTTTTTGCCGATTATAAAATGGCGTTGTTTTTTGTTTTCTCTATGTTTTTAGGAGGAGCCTTGCAATTGACGAATGCTTATGGTGATGTTTTCTTGGATGAATTTAAGCATTTTCCTAAATATGCAGATTCCTTTGTTGTTACTTATTCCACAATTATCATGTCTATCTCTCAGGTTTCTGAGACCTTATTTATATTGGCAATTCCTTTCTTTTTAAGACGATTCGGAATTAAACAAGTTATGTTAATCAGTATGTTGGCTTGGGTATTGCGTTTCGGATTATTTGCTTATGGAAACCCAACAACTGGTTTATGGATGATCGTTATGTCGTGTGTGGTTTATGGAATGGCGTTTGACTTTTTTAATATCTCCGGATCTTTATTTGTAGAAAGTAATACTGATGCAAAAAACCGTTCTTCGGCTCAAGGATTATTTATGATGATGACCAATGGAGTAGGAGCTATTTTTGGTAGTTTAACCTCTGGATGGGCTATTGATAAATTTTTCACAAAATCATTTACTAACACTACAGACTTAGCCAGTTTTCTTCAGACCGAAACTACTAATCCCAAAATGGTAGAGTTTATAAAAAGCCAAGGAAATGCAATTACTACTGATGGACTACTAAGCAAAGAAATTTTCATGAAAGATTGGCACACGATATGGTTGACTTTTGCTATTTATGCTTTGATTATCGCCATTGCGTTTGCCGTTTTGTTCAAACATAAACACGATCCAAAAGCGCTGGAAGGTTTTACACATTAAAAATTTAAAAAACCGATAACTACTTTAAGTTATCGGTTTTTTTATGTCTTAATGATGCGTATTACAAGAACCAACCAGCCTTTTGAAGCCTAGAAGCGTTCTATTATAATATCTAATTGAGGAATTTTTCAAAACATAGAATAATAAAACCTGATTTAGCCCCGATTGAAACGGCATCCTTTTTTCTTGTTTACAGCCTTTCGAGGGCTGGAAACTAGAAAAAAGATACAGTGAAAAGCGGGAATTTTAAGACCTGAAAAAGCCTCGATAATTCGCTTCTAATTCTTTTTATATTTAGTATTGATAGTCAATGAGTTAAATTTTGATTTCTTGTAAATTATGATTGATTAAATATTTTGCAGATAAATATAAAAGTGTTACTTTTGCAAACCTTTTGGTGAATAAGAGTTTCCTTTAGGGTTCAACTAATTATACAAACAACTTCTGCTGTTTTCTAACGCTTTAAGAAACTCGAGAGAATACAGAATACAAATTTTTAATCAGCATGTCTGAACAAGTAAAATCACAAGAAGAGTTTTTAGCAAATTTTAACTGGCACAATTTCGAAGAAGGTATTGATGCTGTTGATGAGAAAAACTTATTAGAATTCGAAGAACTAGTTTCAAAAACTTTTATCGCTACTGATCAAGAAGAAGTGGTAGATGGTACAGTTGTTAGAATTACAGATAGAGACGTTATCGTTGATATCAACGCAAAATCGGAAGGTGTTATTTCATTAAACGAATTCCGTTACAACCCAGCATTAAAAGTAGGTGATACTGTTGAAGTATTAATCGACATCCGTGAAGACAAAACTGGTCAATTAGTTTTATCTCATAGAAAAGCACGTACTATCAAATCTTGGGATAGAGTTATTTCGGCTAACGAAACAGGAGAAATCGTTAATGGTTTTGTAAAATGCAGAACTAAAGGTGGTATGATCGTTGACGTTTTCGGAATTGAAGCGTTTTTACCAGGATCTCAAATTGATGTTAAACCAATTAGAGATTATGATGTATACGTAAACAAAATGATGGAATTTAAAGTTGTGAAAATCAACCACGAATTCAAAAACGTTGTTGTTTCACATAAAGCGCTTATTGAAGCGGATATCGAAATTCAGAAAAAAGAAATCATAGGTCAATTACAAAAAGGTCAAGTATTAGAAGGTGTTGTTAAAAACATTACTTCTTACGGTGTCTTTATTGACTTAGGTGGAGTTGATGGATTGATTCACATTACTGACCTTTCTTGGTCAAGAATCAACCACCCATCTGAAGTTCTTGAATTAGATCAAAAATTAAACGTTGTAATCCTTGATTTCGATGATGAGAAAACAAGAATTCAATTAGGATTGAAACAATTAAACGCTCACCCTTGGGATGCTCTAGATGCTAAATTAGCAATTGGAGATAAAGTAAAAGGTAAAGTAGTTGTAATCGCTGATTACGGTGCATTTATCGAAGTTGCTGAAGGTGTTGAAGGTTTGATCCACGTTTCTGAAATGTCATGGTCTACTCATTTACGTTCTGCTCAAGATTTCGTAAAAGTTGGTGATGTTGTTGAGGCTGTTATCTTAACTTTAGATAGAGATGACCGTAAAATGTCATTAGGTATCAAACAATTGACTCAAGATCCTTGGACTGACATTACTTCTAAATACCCAGTAGGTTCTAAACATACAGGTATCGTTAGAAACTTTACAAACTTTGGTATTTTCGTAGAATTAGAAGAAGGAATTGATGGATTAATTTACATCTCTGACTTATCTTGGACTAAGAAAATCAAACACCCATCTGAATTTGTAAATGTTGGTGAAAAACTTGATGTAGTAGTATTAGAATTAGATGTTGACGGACGTAAATTATCTTTAGGTCACAAACAAACTACTGCTAATCCTTGGGATCAGTATGAAGATTCATTCGCTGTTGGAACTATCCACAACGGAGAGATCTCTGAAATTGTTGACAAAGGAGCTACTGTAGAATTCGGAGATGATATCGTTGCTTTCATTCCTACTCGTCACCTTGAAAAAGAAGATGGTAAGAAATTGAAAAAAGGTGATTCAGCTGATTTCAAAGTAATCGAATTCAACAAAGAATTCAAAAGAGTAGTTGCCTCTCACACTGCTATCTTCCGTGAAGAAGAAGAGAAAAATGTGAAAACAGCTACTGAAAATACTTCTTCTGCATCTTCATCTACAAATGCACCAGCTGCAACTTTAGGTGATAACAATGATGTATTAGCAGCATTGAAAGCTAAAATGGAAAAATCAGAGAAAAAATAATTTCTTGAAATTTTTTGAATATAGAAAGCCTCACAGCAATGTGAGGCTTTTTTTGTTTATTTAATTTTTTTTATTTTAACAAAAAATTAATATAAAAGTAATATTAAACGTATAATTAAATAAAAAAAGTATATTTTTGAGTAAATAATAACAAATTATGACTCGAAAATTACTTTTCTCTTCAAAATTTAATGGCTTTTTAACACTTTTGTTTCTATTACTGTTTTCCATAAATACAACTGCACAATGTGCTGGTGATTATGGAGTACTAAGTGATGTTTGTGATATAGCCAATCCCAGTAGTAAAACAATTAATCTTTTTGCTGGTTTGGGAGGTAGTCCTCTTACTGGTGGTATCTGGACTGATACTAATAAATCAGGAGGTCTGGATAAGAACACCGGAATCTTAAACGCACAACTAATAAAGAAAAGCGGTATTTATAATTACACCTATACAGTGAGTGGTGTACCAGGTTGTGCTGATAATACTGCTGTTGTAACCGTAACAATTGGTGGATATACAGGAGTAGCAGGACCTAACGTTTCTATTTGTACAACTAAATCTGCCTATAATTTATTTGAAGCTTTTAATGGAAATTTTTTAGAACCTCAAAGAGGCGGTACTTGGTTTGGAAATACTACTAATACTGGATTGAGCGGTAATTTATTGAATGCAATAAACTTGAGTGATGGAGTAACTTACGAATATACCTATTCTATAAGTGCCATTGGTTCATGTCCAGCTACACCAGATGTAAAAGTATATATTACCGTTTTTAGATCTCCGCAATCTGGTATTCCTAATGATTTATTGGTATGTTCTAATCAATTAAGTGCCTACACTAATTTAAATTTAAACGATAGATTACAAGGAGAAGATGCTGGAGGAATGTGGACAGAAAATACAACGAATGAAATTGATAATACTGATCCGAATGATTCTTTTATTGATGTACAAAATATTTACAATACTAGAGGACCTGGAACCTATCGATTTACTTATACCGCCTTCACAGATAATAATGTATGTCAAAATCAAACTTCAAATGTCGATATTACAATTGAGCGATTATTAGATTATACAGGAGCTGTTTTAACCGTCAACTCTTCAATTTGCGAAAGTGATATAGGTAGAACATTAGTTCAGGCACGTATTAGTGATGTTGTCAATATCCCAGATGGTCGCTATACAATAACCTATACGGTATCAGGAGCAGCAAATTCAATGACAACGACACAAGATTTTGTAAATAATGTTTTAATTTTTCCAATTGCTCCTAATAATTTTTCATCAGTTGGAGATTATACCATAACTGTTACTAATATTGTTAGTGCAAATACTCTAGGTATTTGTAACAATATTATTCCTAATTTTTCAGCAATTATTAAGATCACTCCGATTCCAAAAATAGATAACGCAACATTAACACTTGCTCCAATTTGTCAAGATAATGAAGCTATAGTTCAATTCTCTGGAACATCAAATCTTTCTGATGGATTGTATGATATTGTTTATAACCTAAGTGGAAGTAATATTTTAAACGGAGTACCTGCAACCATAGATGTTGTTGGAGGAATTTCTTCCTTTGTTATTCCTGCTGCATTTATAGGTAAAAGTGGGACAACAAAAATTACAATTTCTAAAATAATAAACACAACTACTGGTTGTATTAACACAGCTACTCTTAATGGTGATCTTATTATAAATCCTCGTTTAGATCTACCTAGTTTAAATATTACAGTTGAAAATGTTTGTATAAATCAAGAAACAGAAGTAAATGTAACTGGTTTAGGAAATTTAACTTCTGTTATCGTTAGTTATGATTTGTCAGGAAGCAATATTGCCGGAACTACGCTGGTGACTTTTCCTGTAGCTTTAGGAAAAGGTACATTTTCAATTCCTTCAAGTAAAATTTCTTTATCAGGTGATACTACTTTTACTATTCTAAGTGTAACTAATGCAATCACAGGTTGTATGATTAGTTTAAATAAAATAAAAATCTTTACTGTTTATGCTCTTCCAGATCCTACAACTACTGATTTGAAATTTTGTGAATCTGAAAATGCAACTGTTGCTCAATTAATACCTCAAGGTAACCAATATCAGTGGTTTGATTCTAATACAAGCACTACACCTTTACCTAATACTACCGTATTAAATACAGGGACTTATTTTGTAAAAGAAAAAAATCTAACAACTAGTTGTGAATCAGTTTTAAAACCAGCAAACGTACAAGTTTATATATCACCAGAAATTAACAATGCAGTATTAAGAATTGACGCTGTTTGTCCTTCTTCAGATGTAATTGTAAACTTTGAAGGTCCTTCAAACTTAGCAGATGGTGATTATAACATTCTTTACAGTTTGAATGGTACAAACACGGCTAGTGGAATTTCAGATTTGCTTCGCATTACAAATGGAGTAGGTTTCTTTAAAATTCCTTCTACTCTTATTGCTAATTCTGGCTCTACAACATTGGTAATTAATAGAATTACTAATGCTGTTACTAACTGTTTTACTGCACCCATATTAAGTCAATTTTTTGATGTAAAACCTTTACCAGATGCATTAAATTTGGTTGTAATTATTAAAGATGTATGTCTTGGACAAGGTGCTACTATAGAATTAGAAGGTTTGCAATCATTAAATAAAATTGATCTTAGTTATACTATTACAGGTAAAAATACTGTTAATCTTCAAACGATTTCTTTGGATGTTGTAAACGGAAAGGTAAATTTTACTATTTCACCAACCAATCTTACTACTGCTGGTGTAAGTAATTTTACTATTTCTGCAATCACTAATAGCATAAGTGGTTGTACACTTTTAATGAATAAAATAACCAATTTTACTGTTAATGATACTCCAGATATCTCTTCACTGAGATTTGTAGTAAAAGATGTTTGTCCAAATCAACCTATGATTGTAGAAGTTTCTGGATTAGGGCTTTTGACAAAAGTTTTGTTTGATTATACACTTTTGTCTCCTTCTAAATCTACTAATTTTCAAACGCAATCGTTAAATGTAGTTGGAGGAAATACTACTTTTGCTATATTAGGATCTGAACTAAGCACTACGGGTGCCTATACTTTAACTCTAAATGATATTACAAATGGAGTAACAAATTGTTCTAAAACAACAATTTCTTTGAGTCAAAACTTTAATGTACTGCCTATTCCTGCTACTCCAACAGCTTTAGATCAAGCGTTTTGTAAGGAAAACTTAAATACTGTTGCTAATTTGGTACCTAATGGATTACAGTATAAATGGTATAATTCTGCCACTAGTACCCAATCATTATTACCAACAACTCCTTTAGTAACGGGTACTTATTTTTTAAGAGAATTAAATGGTATTACAGGTTGTCAATCAAACGCTACCTCAATTAATGTACTAATAAATAGCGTGCCTATACCAATTTTAAATTCAGATGGTCAGTTGTTTTGTGGAGCTGACAAACCTACGATTCAAAATTTGACCGACAATACCAATTTCACTGGAACATTAACTTGGTATAATTCTTCCAATAAAGTTAATGCTTTAAGCAACACTGATTTGCTTGTAGAAGGAGTAACTTATTATGGTATAGATTATAACAATACTACAAAATGCGTTTCACTTCCTTTAGAAGTAACTGTTTCTCTAAGCTCTTGTAATATAACTCCTGATGGATTAATTATTCCTGATGGATTTTCTCCAAATGGAGATGGTATTAATGATACTTTTGAAATTAGAGATATCGAATATTTATTTCCTAATTTCTCCTTAGAAATTTATAATAGATATGGTAATGTGCTATTCAAAGGGAATAGTAGTAAACCTGCGTGGGATGGAAAAAACTCTAATTCAAGTTTTATAAATGGCGATGCACCAACAGGAGTCTATTTTTATATTATTAATTATAATAAAGACAACTTATCTCCTAGACAAGGTCAACTTTATTTAAATCGATAATCCTTTATTTTT
Organism: Flavobacterium pygoscelis; assembly: GCF_023162025.1. NCBI lineage: Bacteria > Pseudomonadati > Bacteroidota > Flavobacteriia > Flavobacteriales > Flavobacteriaceae > Flavobacterium > Flavobacterium pygoscelis. The sequence continues at coordinate 22,000 of NZ_JALNUB010000007.1, forward strand.
AAAATCTATTCTAATGAAGAAAACAATATTTTTTGTATTTTTTTTCCTTACTATTTTTAAGGCAAACGCACAACAGGATCCTCATTTTACACAATATATGAATAATATGAGTGTGATAAATCCTGCCTATTCGACGGCTACTCCTCTAATTCTTAATTTAGGAAGTATGTACAGATACCAATGGTCAGGTATAAAGGGAGCACCAAAAACTTTTAGTTTATTTGCTCACACTCCTCTAAATGATAAGATAGAAGGTGGCTTTTCATTAATTTCAGATGATATAGGTGATGGCGCTAAGAAAGAAACCAATTTTTTTTCTGATTTTGCTTATTCAATTCGACTAAGTAAAAAGGAAAAACTTTCATTTGGTTTGAAAGCAGGATTCAGAACGATAAGTACCAATTTTAATGGTTTTGTTTTAAATAGTGGTGATGTATCTACTGACCTTGCATTTATGAATAATGTTAATGAAACACTACCAAATATCGGTGCTGGAGCTTTTTATTTTACTGATAATTATTATCTAGGAATATCAGCGCCTAATTTACTTTCCTCAAAAGATATAAAATCAACTAAAGCTATTAATTCTTTCGGTCCAGAAGAAATTCATACTTATTTTACTGGAGGTTATGTTTTTGATATTAATCAAGACTTTAAATTTAAACCAGCATTCATGGCAATATTTGTAAAAGGTGCGCCAGTATCAATTGATTTGACAGCAAACATATTGTATAATGAGAAGTTTGAGCTTGGTGCAGCATACCGATTTAATGACGCTGTAAGTGTGTTAATGAATGTTAATGTAACTCGTAATCTAAGAATTGGTTATTCTTATGATTACACGGTTTCTAATTTAAGTCAATTTAATTCTGGTTCTCATGAAATTGTACTATTGTATAATTTAGATTTTCTAGGAAAAGGCTACGACAAATCACCAAGATTTTTTTAAAATTATATACTTATGTGTTTATTAAACCAATAATAAAACACCAGTAACTTTCTTAACAAACAAGTCTCTTCATATGAAAACAATATATATACTTCTAATCCTATTTTCAATGCAATTTATGCAGGCGCAACAACAGGATCTGCAAAGGGCAAATCGTTTGTTCGAAAAAACATATTATAGCGATGCAATTCCTATTTATGAAAAATTGAGTTTAAAAAATAATAATGCTACACTAATCAAAAATTTAGGAGACTGTTATTATTATACAAATCAATACGATAAAGCATTCACACAATATTCTCTTTTAAGCAACAAAAAAGATTTAGACGAAGATTTTTATTTCCGATATGCGCAAACCTTAAAAGCAAAAGGAAAATACACAGAAGCAAACACTGTCCTAAGAAATTTCTATTTAGAATCTAACAATACAAAAGCGATAGAGAAATTAGATAAAGAAATCATAACATTAAAAAATGTTTTAGCAATTGGCGATCGGTTTGAAATTAAGAATATGACCTTTAATACAATTAATTCAGAATTTGGAGCTGTTATTTATGGAGATCATTTAGTATTTGCTGCTGTAAAAATGAATCCAAATTTATTTAATAAAACCTACAAGTGGAACAATGAATCTTATTTAAATTTAGTTAGTATTCCTCTAAAAAATAGTGTCGTTACAGATTCAATTGTTACAAATTTTTCGAATGATTTGAAATCTGGAATGCATGAGTCAAATGCTATTTTTACAAAAGATGGTAAAACAATGTATTTTACCAGAAACAATTCAAACAATGGCAGAAGAGCTAAAAATGAAGATAAAATTTCAACAATTCAAATTTTTAAAGCTGAATTAGTTAATAGCAAATGGACAAATATCGTTTCATTGCCATTTAATAACGCTAATTATTCAGTAGAACATCCTGCGTTAAGCACAGATGAAAAAACATTATATTTCGCTTCAGATATGCCGGGAACTTTGGGATCATTTGATATTTTTAGCGTTTCTATAAATGGATCAAATTATGGAAAACCAATCAATTTAGGAGATCAAATAAACACTTCAAAAAGAGAACAATTTCCTTTTATTTCCAAAGACAACAAATTATATTTCTCATCAAATGGACATGAGGGTTTTGGTGCATTGGATATTTTTGTTTCGAAATTGGAAGATGGAACTTATTCTAAACCAGAAAACGTCGGATTACCTGTAAATTCAGGTTTTGATGATTTTGCATTTTATATAGACTCTGATTCTAAACTAGGTTATTTCTCATCTGATAGAATAGGAGGCAAGGGTAAAGATGATATTTATTCGTTGAAAGAAATTAAAGATTTAATAATTGAAGATTGTAAACAATATATTGCTGGTACAATAACAGATGTTGATTCAAATTTAGTTTTAGAGAATGCTATCCTTATTTTGAAAAATGATTTAAATCAAGAGATTGATAAAATGGTTACTTCATTAGATGGTAAATTTAGTTTTAATGTTCCCTGTGATGCAAAGTATTCTTTATTTGTTAGCAAAGAAAATTATACTGACAATAGTAAGAAATTACAAATCAATTCCGAAAGAGATCAATTGAATGATGGTTCTATGCGAATTCGATCTTTGGAAATTATTAAAAAAGAGCAAGAATTAGCGGATGAACAGCAAAAAGCTAAAGATTTATTAGTAGCACAACAATTAAAAGAAGCTGAATTAATTGCTATTGAACAAAAAAGGAAATCTGATGCTATTGAAATTCAACAAAGAAAAAAAGAAGAAAGTATTGCTTTAACTCAAAAGAAAAAAGAGGATGCTATTGCACTTAAATCTAAAAAAATGGCAGATGTTTTGGCTGCACAACAACTAAAAACCGAAAAAATAATTGCAGATAAGAAAGCATCAGAGCTTGAAATTTCTAACAAAAAAGAAAAGACAGCTTCTATTATGGCGGCAGAAAATGATGTTATTAAAGATAAAAATAGATTGATTATTAAAACGGATCCTATTTATTTTGATTACAATATGTGGTACATTCGTAAAGAATCAAAAAGAATTTTGAATCGCATTGTAGAGTTGATGAATAAATATCCAGATATGGTTGTAGAAATTGGTTCTCATACAGATAATAGAGGAAATGCAAAATTTAATGCAGATCTCTCTCAAAAAAGAGCCGATGCAACTAAAAATTATATATTAGAGCAAGGAATTAAAAAAAATAGACTAATATCTAAAGGTTATGGAGAATCTGTTCCTATAATTAAGTGCATTCCAGAAAATTCATGTGACGAAGAACAACATGAATTGAATAGAAGAAGTGAGTTTGTAATTAAGGATTTATAGTTTTTTAAATAACAACTAAAATTTTGAGATAGTAAGCAATAGAGTTTTAAACTTTATTGCTTTTTTTTATTTTAAGTTAAAATGCTGATTATAAGTTTAATATGTTTTTTACAAAAACAAAATTAAAATAAAATTCTCTTTTTTAAAACCAAAACGAATTGATCTGCGTAAATGACTTTATATAACTTAAAAAAATAGATTTTATGAAAACTAGAAAAATTTTATCAATTGCATTTATCGCATTAGTATTTGGAGCTACCTCATTCGCACAAAAAACAGTTATGGTTGGTGGAGCAGCTATGTATCCAACTAAAAATATTGTTGAAAATGCAGTAAACTCAAAAGATCACACTACACTTGTTGCAGCAGTTAAAGCAGCAGGATTAGTTGAAACATTACAAAGTAAAGGACCATTCACCGTTTTTGCCCCAACAAATGCAGCGTTTAATAAATTACCAAAAGGTACTGTGGAGACATTATTGAAGCCAGAGAATCTTAAAATGCTACAAACAATTTTAACCTATCATGTTGTTGCAGGAAAAATGAATTCTTCTGATATAGCTAAAGCTATTAAAATGGGTAATGGAAAAGCTACTCTTAAAACAGTGAGTGGTGGTACACTAACTGCTTGGATGAAAGGAAAAAACTTGTACATAACAGATGAAAATGGAAAAAGTGCTAAAGTAACAATTGCAGATGTAGATCAATCAAATGGTGTAATTCACGTAGTTGATGCTGTTGTTTTGCCAAAAAGTTAATTTTTGATAATAGGTTTGTTTTTTGTTTAGGAAAAAGGTTCTGCATTTTGCAGAACCTTTTTTATATAAAAAAATCCCATTTATCGAAACAAATGGGATTTCAAAAAAAAAAAATTATCTTAAGCTTGCACCAAGTTCAGTTTCAAAAGCGGTTTGTAATTTGCTCATGATTTTATCAATTTGTACATCTGTCAAAGTCTTCGCATTATCTTGTATCGTAAATCTTAGTGCGTATGACTTTTTACCTTCTGGTAGATTTTCTCCTTCATAAACGTCAAATAAATTTATGTCTTTCAATAAAACTTTTTCAGTTTGTTTTGCTAATGAATAAATAGTTTGATAATTTATACTTTGATCAATTAGTAACGCTAAATCACGACGAACTTCAGGGTATTTCGGAATTTCAGTATACTTTATTTTTGTAGAAATTAATTTTAAAATTAACGCCCAGTTAAAATCTGCATAAAAAACTTCTTGTTTGATTCCAAAATGTTTTAGTATTGATTTTTTTACCACTCCTAATTCAACAATCGTATCGTTACCATAAGCAATTGCAATTCCTTCAGAAAAAACGTCTGAAGTTGGAGGAACATTTTGAGATTTAGTCAATCCTAATCTAGAGAGAATTAAGCTCACATACCCTTTGAATAAAAAGAAATCAGATGGTTTATTTGTCTGAGTCCAATTTTCTTGATTTCTATTTCCAGTTTGAAATAAACTTAAATGCTTTTTTTCTTCATAACCTGCAAGGTAGTTATGATAGGTTTTTCCGAATTCAAATAATTTTAAATCAGCATTTTTACGATTAATATTATAAGATACTGCTTCAAGACCAGAAAACAATAATGATTGTCTCATTGTAGCTAAATCGGCACTTAAAGGATTTAACATGGTCACATTATGAGAAGCTTTCAGTTCTTCTGAAAGTTCAACATAAGAGGCCGTTGTTAATGAATTAGCCATCATTTCATTAAAACCTTGTGAATTTAATTGAGTAGCTATTATATTTTGAATTTTATAATCTTCATTTCTTGGAGAATTCGCTACAGTTGCATTAACTTTTTCAGAAAAATTGATGTTGTTGTAGCCATAAACTCTTAAAATTTCTTCTATTACATCAATCTCTCTTTGAACATCAACTCGATAGGAAGGAATTGTTAATCCTAATCCTGCATCAGAAACACTATTAACTTTAATATCTAGAGAAACTAATATTTTTTTTATAGTATCGTTTGGTAAAACTTCACCAATAATTTTCGCTACTTTACTAAAGTTTAAAAAAACTGTAAAATCTTCAATTTTCTTTGGATAAACATTAATTACATCTGATGTTATTTCTCCACCAGCAACCTCTTGTATTAATAAAGCGGCTCTTTTTAAGGCATATTCAGTTATAGTTGGATCAATACCTCTCTCAAATCTAAAAGAAGCATCAGTATTCAATTGGTGTCTTTTAGCTGATTTTCTAACACTTACTGGATTAAAGTAAGCACTTTCTAAGAAAATAGAAGTAGTTGTCTCCGAAACTCCAGATTTTTTTCCACCAAAAACACCTGCAATACATAAAGGACCTTTCTCATCACAAATCATTAAATCTTCTTCGTGTAAAGTTCTTTCGATATCATCTAAAGTAATAAACTTAGTTCCTGTGGGAAGAGTTTGTACTATAATTTTTCCATTAATTTTTGAAGCATCAAAAGCATGTAATGGTTGGCCTAATTCGTGTAGAACATAGTTGGTAACATCAACAATATTATTTTTTGGATTCAAACCGATTGCTTTTAATCTATTTTGCAACCAAGCAGGTGATGGTTTCACCTCGATACCAGAAATAGTTACTCCACAATATCTTGGAGCAAGTTTTGGATCTTTTACATCAATATCAATTTTTAAAGTTCTTTTATCAACTCTAAAATTACTTACAGATGGCGTAATCAATTCTACATTGATTCCTTTTTGCAACATACCAGCTCTTAAATCACGTGCAGTTCCTAAATGACTCATGGCATCAGCGCGATTGGGTGTTAAACCAATTTCAAAAACTTCATCATTTTCAATTTTAAAAACAGTTGCTGCTGGAGTTCCTGGAATTAATTCATCATCAAGAACCATTATTCCATCATGACTTTCACCTAATCCTAGTTCATCTTCTGCGCAAATCATTCCGTGACTTTCCTGACCACGAATTTTTCCTTTTTTTATGGTAAAAGCAACACCTTCTTTATCATATAAAACCGTCCCGATAGTAGCAACGGGTACTTTTTGTCCAGCTGCAACATTGCTGGCACCGCATACAATTTGTACTGGAGTTCCAGTACCTAAATCTACTGTTGTTATTTTTAAACGGTCTGCATCTGGATGTTGAATACAAGTAAGAACATGTCCTATAACAATCCCTTCTAATCCCCCTTTAACCGATTGGTATTTTTCAACAATCTCTACTTCAAGACCTAAATCTGTTAGTAAAGCTGCTGTTTCTTCAGAATTAGAATCTACTTTAATAAATTGTTTTAACCAGTTGTACGATATTTTCATCTGTCAATTTTAATGAGATTGCAAATATAAGGATTGCAGACTGTAGAAAGAAACAAAATTTTTTGTTTTTTCTAACTCTTTTCAAACAATAGCTATAGATGCTATAATAGAATTGAAACAAAAATCGAGTTTTTAAAAAAGATATTAATGAGATATAAAATTCAATATCTGTTATTTATGGAAAAGTCAATTTATTATCAGAAGGGCATGAGATAAAAATTAATTAAAAAATTATCTAATAATGGGAAAACATTGCTGATGTAAGAGTTTTAAAAGCAGAAATAATTCCTGTAATTGTTTCTATTTCTTTTCAATTGCAATAATTTAAAAAATCGTAATCCAACAACGATACCCACTTAGGAGTACGTAGTGACGAGATTAGTTCTTCAATAAGCATCACTAGTTGACCTTTTATTGAATTACGATTTTCAGGATATATTTGCTTGGATAGAAATAGTGTACTAAAAATATAGATTTTATAAGGTGACAAAACTATAGTTACAATGCTATAGTTCCTGCTAATTCTTTTAATGCAATTTCAGATAATTTAGCCTGAAATTGAGCATTACTATAGCGCACTTTAGCATTTACATAATTTAATTGTGCTGTTCTAAATTCGAGAGTAGTAATGGTACCAATTCTGAATTTATCTAAAGTAATATTCAAGTTTTGGTTAGCGATAGCTTCATTTTTTTCTTCTAAATCAATCAGTTCTAAGTTGGTTAAATACGTTTGATACGATGTTGCTAATTGCGAATACAATTGCTGATTTTGTTGATCGAATTCTAATTTTGAGTTTTCAATTTGAATTTTAGCAATTTGTTCATTTCTGTTTTGTGCAAATCCGTCAAATAAATTTAGTGAAGCACTAAAACCATAATTTAAACCTCTGGCTGACGATTGAGTTGTAAAACCAAGACCAGACTGACTATCAGAAAAATTATATCCCGTATTTAGTTTTACAGTAGGGTAGCGGGTACCTTTAATTTGTTTTAATTGTAGCTCAGCAACCCTTTTATTGATAATTTGAGATTCTAATTGCGGATTTTGTTTTTCTGCCAACTCAGTAAGTTCAGGAAGCAGTAATTGCGAATCTACTGTTATTGAATCTACCACAATAAAATCTGTTTTAGCATCTCTTGCTAAAATTTGATTAAGTACAATCTTGGTATTAGCATATAATTCTTTTTGTCTTAAAAGAGCAACTTTGTCAGTGTTTAAATCTACTTGAGCGTTCAATACTTCTAATTTAGATGCTTTTCCAATTGAAAATCGGTTTTGAGCCAAATTCAATCGTTGGTTTGATATTACAATCGTGGTGTCTAAAGCGGCTAATTGCTGTTGCTGTTGTACTAAATCAAAATAGGTATTATTAACATCACTAATTTTTGTAATTATAGTAAGCTTTAGTTGGGCTTCTCCTAATTTTTGCAATTCTTTTAATTGATCCAACTTTGCGAACATTTTAAACCCGTCAAAAATGGTCCAGTCTAAACCAACTCCATAATTTAAATTGCTACTTTTAGCATTGTTCAGTTTCGTAACTGTTCCGTCAGAACGTGTTTGCGAAAGGTTTTGAATACCATTATTATCTACTATAGTAGCGGTTGCTTTAGGTAACATTCCTGCATTACCAGCAGTAGCATTTGCTTTATTGACTAAAGAATTATTGGATGCAATCTTGATTTCATAATTATTTTCTAATGCAATTTTAACTGCATTTTCAATAGTTAATACCTCTTGAGCATTGGTTTTGATTACACAAAAAAGTAACAAAATCAAACTTCGAAACAGTATTTTAGTATTTATCATAATTGTATTTTTAGAAAACGAATAAATTTTTCTGACTACTATCAAGTTAATTTACTCGCATTGGCTGTTTTATTACTAATGTTTAACTTCTTTTTCATATTCTTCAATACGATCAAATTCCGGATAATGTTTTCTAGCTTTAGACCACATTAAATACATGGCTGGAATAACAAATAATGTTAAAACCAAAGAGAAAATAGTACCTCCAACAATCACCACACCCATTCCCATTCTACTAGTAGAAGCAGCTCCAAATGACATAGCAATAGGTAATGCACCTAATGAAATGGCTAAACTGGTCATCAAAATAGGACGTAATCTGGCTTCTGAAGCTTCTAAAATGGCTTCTAGTTTTGGTTTACCTTGTTCCCGCAATTGATTGGCAAATTCTACAATTAGAATTCCATTTTTGGTTACCAAACCAATAAGCATTACCGTTCCAATTTGGCTAAAAATATTCCATGTTTGATTGAATAACCATAAGGAGAATAAAGCTCCAGCAACCGCCATTGGAACTGTAAGTATAATTATAAAAGGATCAATAAAACTTTCAAATTGAGCAGAAAGAATTAAGAAAATTAATAATAAAGCCAATCCAAATGCAAAAGCGGTATTCGAGCTACTTTCGACAAAATCTCTAGATTCACCGCCTAAATCAGTGGTAAATGTATCGTCTAGCACTTTAGCTTTAATTTCGTTCATCGCATCAATTCCGTCACTGATACTTTTTCCAGGAGCTAAACCAGCAGATACTGTAGCAGACAAATATCTATTATTGTGATACAACTGCGGTGGATTACTTTGTTCTTCTACGTTTACAACATTATCCATTTGTATCAGTTCTCCTTTATTATTTTTAACAAACATCGACGTTAAGTCCAAAGGTTTAGAACGATCTTTTTGATCAAATTGTCCAATTACTTGATATTGTTTTCCGTTTCTCATAAAGTAACCAAAACGCTGTCCACTTAAAGAAAGCTGTAATGTTTGAGCAATATCAATTACTGAAATTCCTAAACTCTCAGCTTTTTCACGGTCTATTGTTACGTTAATCTCAGGTTTGTTAAATTTAAGATTCACATCAGTAATAGAAAAGGTTTCGTTTTTTGCCGCTTCATCCATAAAAACAGGAATTTTTTCTCGCAGTTTTTCAAAATTGGGTGCCTGAATAATGTATTGAATCGGCAAACCACCTCGTCTATTTACAGCAATAGTAGGCTGCTCGATAATAGATGTTTTAGCTTCTGGATAACGCTTGGTCCACTTTGTCAATTTCTCAGCAATTTCTTTCTGTGATTCTGTTCTTTCTCCGGGTTCTACTAATGAAACTCGAATAAAACCACTATTGACAGAAGAAGAACCAAAACCAGGTGATGTGATAACCAAACTCACTTTTTTACCAGGAATTGAATCATCAACTAGTTTTGAAATCTCTTGCATGAAACGATCTGTATACTCATAAGAGGAACCTTCGGGAGTAGTCATTCGCATCACAAAACTACTTCGATCATCATAAGGTGCAGTCTCTTTTTGCAATAAATTAAAGAATAAATAGATCAACCCAAAACAAGCGAATAAAATAGGAAAACTAAGCCATTTTCTTTTCATGAAATTGGTTAGTGCATCCGCATATCCTTTATTTAATTTTTGAAAATAAGGTTCTGTTTTTAAATAAAAGTTAGATTTTTTTTGTTCACCACCTTTCATCAAATAGGCGTTAAGCATTGGAGTTAATGTCAAGGATACAAAAGCAGAAATTAGAACTGCCGCACCAATAACGACTCCAAATTCCCGAAACAGTCGACCGACAAATCCTTCTAAAAATATTACTGGCAAAAATACAGCCGCTAGAGTTATAGAGATAGAAATTACAGCAAAAAAGATTTCATTAGATCCTTTGATTGCTGCTTCAATAGGCGTCATTCCTTCCTCTACTTTCTTAAAAATATTCTCGGTAACTACAATTCCATCATCCACAACAAGCCCTGTTGCCAATACAATTGCAAGCAAAGTCAATACATTTATAGAAAATCCAAAAAGCCACATAATAAAGAAAGTAGCAATCAAGGATACCGGAATATCAATTAAAGGTCTAAAGGCAATTGCCCAATCCCTAAAAAATAAAAAGATAATTAAGATTACTAAAACAATAGAAATTCCTAGCGTTTCCGCTACTTCAATAACCGATTTCTTAACGAAAATGGTATTGTCGATTGCTATGTTTAACTTAATGTCTTTTGGTAAATCTTTTTTTAAGGCTTCAAAAACTTTATAAAATTCTTTAGAAATATCTAAGTAATTAGCACCCGGCAATGGAACAATTGCTACACCAACAAGCGGTGTTCCAGATTGTGTCATTTTGGTTTCTAAATTTTCCGGTCCTATGCTCGCAATTCCAATATCACTTAATCGAACTATTTTTTCTCCATCGGAACGTATAATAATATTATTAAATTCTTCGGCAGTAGAAAGATTTCCTACTGTTTTTACTGTTAGTTCAGTATTAGCGCCTGTAAGTTTACCTGATGGTAATTCTACATTTTGTTTGTTTAATGCATTTCTAACTTCAGCAACTGTACAACCATACGATGCTAATTTTATAGGATCAATCCACAAACGCATTGCGTATCTTTTTTGTCCCCAAATCTGAACGCCACTTACGCCAGGAATAGTTTCTAGTCGTTGCGAAATTACGTTTTCAGCATAATCGCTTAGTTCTAATGCACTTCTGGTATCACTTTGAACAGTCATCGAAATAATAGCATCACCATTAGCATCTGCTTTCGATACAACCGGAGGAGAATCTATATCTTGTGGAAGGTTTCTTACGGCTTGCGAAACTTTGTCACGAACATCATTTGCAGCATCTTCTAAATTTTTATCTAAGTTAAATTCTATTGTAATGTTACTACTTCCCTGAGCACTAGAAGAGGTTACATTACGAATACCATCAATAGAGTTTATTGCTTTTTCTAAAGGTTCTGTAATTTGTGATTCAATAATATCAGCATTTGCTCCAGCATAATTAGTTCTGATAGAGACTTGTGCCGGATCAATTGATGGAAATTCTCGAACTCCCAGGAATGTGTACCCTATTAATCCGAATAACACAATGGCCAAGTTCATCACTATGGTCATTACGGGTCTTCTTATACTTGTAGTTGATAAACTCATTTTGTTATAATATAAATTAGGAGTTATGAATTAGTAAAGCCGAATTATAAGTTTGATAAAGTACCAAATAACTATAATTCACAACGTATTATTTTACTTTTACAATAACGGGATCGTCATTCTTTAGAGCCATTACACCATTAGTAATAACGGTATCGCCTTCTTTTAATCCAGAAAGTACCAAAACAGAAGTTTCTGTTCTTGTAGCAGTTTCTATCATCAATTCTTTTGCTAAACCATTACTAGAAATAAAAATTTTCTTTCCGTTTTGTACTGGTACAATAGCTTCGGTAGGAACTACAATAGCATTTTTTATAATATCAAGCGGCAATTCTACGTCAGCAAAAGTTCCTGGTAACAATTTCCCGTCTTTATTTTCAGCGATGGCACGAACCTGTAATGTTCTTGTAGCAACTGCTATTTCTGGCTCGATTGCATATACTTTAGCCGTATAACGATCTTCAGAACCAGCCACTTTGAAGGTTAATGTAGTATTAGATTTGACTTGATTAGCATATTTTTCAGGAATTGAAAAAGTAATTTTTAATTTTCCTGTATTCACTAATTTTGTGACTAAGATTGCTGGAGTAATATAAGTTCCTGGAGAAATAGAGCGCAAACCAATTTTCCCAGAAAACGGAGCTCTTACGGATGTTTTTGCAATTTGCGCTTGAATCAATTGACTTTGTGCTTGTGCTGATTTTAAATCAGCTCTTGCTAAATCATATTCTTCTTGACTAATAGCTTCTTTTTGTAACAATAACTTGGCTCTTCTTTCATTTTCAGAAGCCAATCCTTCTTTAGTTGAAGTTTGTCTCAATTGCGCTCTTAATTCAATATCATTTACCTTAAAAAGTACTTGTCCTTTGGTAACATTGCTTCCTTCTTGAAAATAAATTCCTTCTACAATACCCGAAACTTCGCTACGAATTTCTACTTGTTCATTGGCTTCAATAGAACCAGAAAGAGATAAATTATTGTCAAAAGTTTGATATTTAACAACAATTCCGCTTACAGTTAGTGATTTTCCTTTTGCTTTTGGATCTTTAGAATCTCCTTTTTTTGCACTGTTAGAATTAATTCTATATCCTATAAATCCAATTAATCCAATGGCTAAAAGGGCGTAAACGAGGTGTTTTATTTTCATTTTTTAAAGTATAAATCAGTTTTTGGTATCAAAAATATTAGTCGGAAACAAATTTAGGTTTTAGAATTCAAAATAATCAATATGTTAAATATTATTTAACGTTTGTATATACAAATATTAATACTATCATAAAAATAATTGTTTTAGAATAGACTAAAGCTAATTATACAAGACTCTACAATAGATTAAAGGTTTAATCAAAGATTTAAAAAAAAAGAAAATTTTATTTTAACTAATATAATTCCAAATATTTTTCTTTTTGGTCATTTCGATGTAAACGGCTCGTAATGAGTGATGTTCTGGTTTTTCCATCGCTGGATCTTCTTTTAGTAATTTCATGGCGTAATTTCTGGCTAGAGCCAAAGTATCTCGATCCCGAACTAAATCAGCAATCTGTAAGTTAAGCACACCGCTTTGTTGGGTTCCCATTAAATTACCAGGACCACGAAGTTTTAAATCTACTTCGGCAATTTCAAAACCATCATTAGTACGTACCATAGTTTCCATTCGGGTTTTACTATCAGCACTCATTTTATGGCTTGTCATTAGTATGCAATAACTTTGTTCTGCACCTCGTCCTACGCGACCTCGAAGCTGGTGGAGTTGTGATAATCCAAAACGCTCGGCACTTTCAATAATCATTACACTCGCATTGGGAACATTTACACCCACTTCAATGACAGTTGTTGCAACCATTATATTTGTTTTCCCTTCAGAAAAGCGTTTCATTTCAGCATCTTTGTCCGCTGGTTTCATTTTTCCGTGCAAAATAGAAATAGAATATTGTGGTAACGGAAAATCTCTTGAAATACTTTCGTAACCATCCATTAAATCCTTATAATCCATTTTTTCCGATTCTTGAATCAAAGGATAAACAATATAGATTTGGCGACCTAAAGCAATTTCATCTCTAAGAAACTTCCAAACTTTTAAACGATTGCTGTCAAAACGATGTACTGTCTGGATGGGTTTTCTTCCCGGAGGCAATTCGTCTATCACAGAAATGTCTAAATCACCATATAAACTCATTGCTAAAGTTCTGGGAATAGGAGTGGCGGTCATGACTAAAACATGTGGTGGAATCGTGTTTTTCTTCCACAATTTAGAACGCTGTTCTACTCCAAAACGGTGTTGCTCGTCAATTACGGCAAGACCTAAGTTTTTAAACTTTACTTTATCTTCTATTAAAGCGTGAGTGCCAATAAGAATATCTAAAGTTCCGTTTTCTAATTCTTCATGAATTATTCGGCGTTGTGCAATTCTAGTCGAGCCCGTAAGAATTCGAATATTAATATTCACCGTTGATGCCAATTCAGATAAACCCATAAAATGCTGATTGGCCAAGATTTCTGTGGGAGCCATTAAGCACGCTTGAAAACCATTATCTAGCGCCAAAAGCATACTCATAAATGCCACAATAGTTTTACCAGATCCTACATCTCCTTGTAACAATCGGTTCATTTGAGCATTGCTGCCCATGTCATTTCTTATTTCCTTGACAACCCTTTTTTGCGCATTGGTAAGTTCAAAAGGTAAATGATTCTGATAAAAATCATTAAAATAGTCACCTACTTTGGTAAAAGGATGTCCTTTTATTTTGTGTTTTTGAATGAGGTTTTTTGTAATTAATTGCAATTGTATAAAAAACAATTCTTCAAAAACTAACCGGAATTTTGCTTTCGCTAAAGCTTCGGTACTTTTGGGGAAGTGAATATTGAATAAAGCTTCTTTTTTAGAAATCAGTTTTAATTCAGCAATCAAATATTCAGGCAATGTTTCGGTAAATAAATTTTGTGTTTCTACAAACAATTGTTGCATCATTTTATTGATGACTTTATTTGAAACACCTCGATTCGTTAAGGTTTCTGTAGATGGATACACGGGTTGCATAGCAGAACGAAGACTTTGTTTATGCTCTGTCATTAATTCAATTTCCGGATGTGCCATATTAAAGGTATTCCCAAAAGAAGTACATTTTCCAAAAATCACGCAAACTTCATTCACTTTTAAGCTTTCGCGAATCCATTTATGCCCTTGAAACCAAACGAGTTCCATTTGTCCCGTATCATCAACAAAGGTTGCAACAAGGCGTTTTTGGTTTTTACCAAATTCAACCGTTTTAATGTTTATTATTTTTCCAATAATCTGTACTTCGGCACCATTATTTTGAAGTTCATTTATTTTATAATAGCGCGTTCGATCTATATATCTATTGGGAAAAAAATTAACCAAATCCAAATACTTATGAATTCCCAACTCTTTACGCAGCAATTCGGCCCGATTAGGTCCAACACCTTTTAAGAATTCAATGGGAGTAAGTAGTAAATTTTGTTGCATTGTGCGAAGATAGTTTTTTGTTCGGAAACTTAAAAATGCACCAATCAATATGTATTGAGCAATTTGTTTCGCAAACAGATTGAAATTCAATTAAATTTTAAATCTAAAAAGCACTATTTTTTACAAGAAGCTGTTCTCGCTATTCGTTACAAGCTTTTCGGGCTCAAACCTTTTTTCTATGTTGCGGTAGGAGCTTCCTGCGGTCGCTCTACTACAACTAGAAAAAAATGGTTATCACCTCGTAAAGGCTTTCCACTGCTATCAAGGCTAAAAAAAATAGAGTAGTACAGAAAATTAAATATTTAAGTCTCTTGATGAAATATAATAACAGTTAAATTAATATTAATTTTACACAATTAAATTGTACACAACTTAATTATATTTACCTTTGTCACTTCAAATTGAATCCATGACAAATCAACTTAATATTAGCGAGCAAGTTTGTTTTCCAGTTTATTTGTTTGCAAAGGAAATAATCAATCAGTATCGACCTTTTTTAGAGGAACTAGAATTAACCTATCCGCAATACCTAGTAATGCTTGTTTTGTGGGAGCAGGAAACTCAAACAGTGAATCAGCTTGGCGAAAAGCTAAAACTAGACAGTGGTACACTTACTCCATTATTAAAACGAATGGAACATAAGGCATTTATAACCCGAATTAGAAGCACAGTAGATCAGAGAATTGTCAATATCACATTGACCAAAAAAGGTAAATTGCTTAAAGAAAAAGCAACTTGTATTCCCGAAAAGTTAATGCAAGCTATGAATGTAACAGTAGAGGAATTAGCAGTTTTAAAAAATATAATTACTAAAATATTAGATAAATAAGCATGAAAACAATGTACACCACAAAAGCTACCGCAACAGGAGGTAGAAACGGCCAAGTAAGGAGCGAAAATGGAGTTTTAGCTATTGATGTGAGACATCCAAAAGCTCTAGGCGGAGCTAATGAAGATTATGCAAATCCAGAAATGCTATTTGCAGCAGGCTATTCTGCTTGTTTTGATAGTGCTTTGAATTTGGTTATAAAAAAAGAAAATATCCAAACGGGCGAAACAACGGTAACAGCAAAAGTGAGTATCGGACAAAATGATGCTGGAGGATTCGGATTAGCAGCTGAACTACATGCTAATATTCCTGGAGTAACTATTGAGGTTGCACAATCTTTGATCGAAAAAGCACATCAAGTTTGTCCCTATTCAAATGCTACGAGAGGAAACATGCCAGTAGAATTGACGGTTTCAAACAATTAATATAATTATATAAAAAGATAGATAAAAAATGGCTTTATTAGAAGATTTAAATTGGAGACATGCTGTAAAAGCATACGATGCAACTAAAAAAGTAAGTAAAGAAAATATTGATAAAATTGTAGAAGCGGCCCGTTTGGCTCCCACTTCATCAGGTTTACAACCTTTTAAAGTACTTGTAGTTGAAAATCAAGAATTAAAAGAGAAATTAGTAAAAGGCGCTTTAAATCCAGAATGTATGAGAGATTGTTCTCATGTAGTGATTTTCGCTGCTTGGGACCGATATACCGAAGATCGCATTGATAATGTTTATGATTACACAACAGATCAGCGTGGTCTAGAAAGAGGTCGTTTTGGTAGTTATACTGATATGTTGAAAAAAATCTATCTAAATCAACCTGCTGAAGAAAATTTTGCTCACATTGCAAGACAAACTTATATTGCTTTGGGACTTGCTTTGGCTCAAGCTGCAGAATTAAAAGTCGACAGTACACCTGTAGAGGGATTTGATAACAATGTGATTGATGAAATATTAGAATTAGAAAAATTAGGATTAAAAAGTGTTTCTTTAATGTATGTAGGTTATGCCAATACACCATTGGATTGGATTGCTCCTATGAAAAAAGTAAGAACACCAAAAGAAGATTTTTTAATAGAGTTCAAATAATCTTTAAATATTAATATAACATTTTAATTTTGTTATATCCTACTTCAAAAAGCCTAGATCAAACACAGTTTTGGTTTAGGCTTTTTTTATTTTCTGTCCTAATAGTTATGAAGTATTGCAATTAGCCTAATTGATTTTCATAAAAATTATGATACATAAAAGAACTTCGGAATTGTTATGACATATAATTAAGAAAATTTTCGTTAAAATTTTTTTAGTTAGAATATTTAAAATAATTTTACTCAGTTATTATCTAAAGTAATGAATTATAGAAATACCGATAAAATTTCAATGATTCCAAAATATTAAATTTATAACATTACTCTTTTATGAAAGTTTCGAAAAAAATCTATTTAATTCTAGCTATTCTATTTCTAATCTCTTTTATTTTTTCCTTATTTAATACAGAAACAACTCATAAAATACTATTTTGGGAAACGAATATTTGGGCCTATCGTATTTTTAGATTGGTAATTGCCGTAGTATTTATGAAATCTTATTTGGATAGTAGAAAATAGGATCAACCAAATGAATAAGAATGCTTTACTACAATTAAAATAATTCAGAAATAGAAGATGAAAATTAAAAAAAAGACCATTTACTTTATTTGTGCAGCACTATTGTTTGTAAACAGTAATTCCTTTGCTCAAAAAACTAACGATTATATTTCATCAATTGACAGCTTAATTAAAACGACTAACATTCGAAAGTTTAATGGAGTAATTGTGATTGCAGAGAATGGCGTTGCAAAATATACAAAAGCCTATGGTTTTGCTAATTTCGAAAAAAAAACACCTTTGCAAGCTCAAGATTATTTTAAAATTATGTCTAATTCGAAACAAATTACAGCTGCATTGTTGTTGCGAGAAGTAGATAAAGGAAAAATTGATTTACGATCACCCATAAAAAAATACTTACCTTTTTTGACGGAATCTTGGGCAGATTCGGTTACGGTTCATCAATTATTAAATCATACCCATGGTATTTTGGCTTTAGATAAACCATTATTATTTAAACCAGGAACTAATTTTAAATATGGGAATATTTCTAATGTGCTTTTAGGTAAAATCATCGAATTTTCTAGCAAAAAGACATACAATCAAATGGCGGATTCCCTTTTTGCGTCATTAAAAATGAAACATACTTTTGCTTATGCAAAAGATAATAAAAGAGCAATTGTTAGCGGTTATACCAATAAGGAAGGTGTTTTTAAAGCTGTAAAAACTTTACAAATTACAACTGATTCAACACCAGCGGATGGTATAATTACTACTGCAAGCGATTTAGTCATTTGGAATTCTAATTTGCATAAAGGAAAAATTCTAAAGCCAGAAACGTATAATTTGATGGTATCTGAAACAGTTTTAGCTCAGCACGATTCCTTTGGAAAAGAAAAATGTGGCTATGGTTATGGGATCCGTATTAACAATAATGGCAAAACAAAATATATAGGTCACACAGGTTTAGGTGATGGTTTTGCTTCTTTAAATGTTTATTTTCCTAAAAGTAAAATTAGCGTGATTGTATTAGAGAATCAAATGAATGATAAAATTGAATTGGCATATTATTTCGGAAATGAAATAAAAAACATTATTTTAAAACAAGAGAATTCTAAATAAATATGAAAATAAAAATTAGTAAACTTATTATTTTTATGCTTTTAAGTACAATTGCAATTGGACAAACCATCAAAAATGAACTTAAAATAACACAAGTTACTCCTAATTTTTATGTTTATAGTAGTTATAAAATGTTTGGAACAAAGAAACAAGATGCAAATGCAATGTACGTAGTGACTTCCAAAGGTGTCGTTATTTTTGATTCTCCTTGGGATGATTTTTCATATCAATCGTTGTTGGACAGTATTGAATTGCGACATCATAAAAAAGTAATTCTGGCAATTGCAACACATTCTCATGAAGACAGAACTTCTGGATTTGATTTTTATAAACAAAACGGAATTAAAACTTACACAACCAAATTAACTGATAAGATTTCAATAAAGAAAAAGCAACCGAGAGCTCAATTTTTAATGAGTAAAGACACCATTTTTAATGTTGGTGATACAAGTTTCGAAACCTATTTTGCTGGTGCAGGACATACAAAGGACAACATTGTGATTTGGTTTAATAAAGAGAAAATTTTGTACGGTGGGTGCTTAGTCAAAAGTATTGACGCTCCCGATTTAGAATATGTAGGCGAAGCTAATATTAAAGAATGGCCCAAAACGATTCGCAAGGTACAGTCGAAATTTCAAAATCCGAACTACATTATCACTGGGCACCATGATTGGACAAGTTTAAGAGTTTTAGATCATACCTTAGATTTGTTAAAACTGTATAACAACAAAAGTAAATAAATTTCATAATTCCTATTTTTTAAAACAAGAGAATTCTAAATAAATATTAAAATAGCACTTAGAATTGCTTAGTAATTTGCCAAGAAACACAATATCTTTGCAGCAATAAAATTTATAAAATGAAAACTCATCTGGCTTTACTTCGTGGTATCAATGTTTCTGGTCACAGTATGATAAAAATGGAAGCATTAAAAACAACTTTAGAAGCTATTGGTTTTCAGAATGTAGCTACCTATATTCAGTCTGGAAATGTTTTTGTAGATACCGAAGAGGAAAATTCTGCCGCAGTTGGATTTAAAATAAAGCAAGAAATTTTCAAAATTTTCGGTCATGAAGTTCCAGTTGTTGTTATTGGTAAAGAAGATTTGGAAGCTTGTTTTAAAAATAATATTTTCTTGAAAGAGAAAGATTTAGATCCTAAAAAATTATATGTGGCTTTTATTTCGACTACTTTGTCTAGTACTAGTATAAATGATTTGAGAATTAGTCAATTTAAACCCGATGAAGCCAGTATTGATGGCAATAAAATTTTTATTAAATATGCTGTTGGAGCAGGTAAGACACGTTTTGATCAGAAATACATCGAGAAAAAGTTAAATGTAATCGCTACGATTCGAAATTGGAATACGGTTACACAGTTGCTTAAAATGTATGAGGAGAGATAAAACTTTTTTTTCTTTTATGATACTTTGTCACACTGGAAGCATATCAATTACGTTGCTCTAGAATGTTGGTACGCTACAAGCGTGAAAAAGTAGCAATGAAAAGTTTTAAAATTATTGACACCGCATAATTTAAACTTATTTTGGAATTAAATCACAATACCAAAATCCATAATCAAAAGCATCAGATTTATTGGTATCGCAAGCTGTATTTGAAGAATCTTGTTGTTTTGGTTTTTCATATTTGCGATATACAATTTCTCCAATCTCAAAATTAATTGGTTTAGAAAAAATAGGTCCATCAAAAGTAAAGGTATGAAACTCTCCATTTTCGCCACAGACATCTACATTTTCTGGTAAATCATTAATGAAATCCTGATCAATCACACGACCCACAAAACTTTTATCTAAATAACGTTCGTTCACACAAACAACAATAGTTTTAAAATTTAATGCAATAAATTCTTGAATTAAGGTGGTTGTAGGAATTTGCCAAAGCGGAAAAAGAGCCTCAAAACCTATTTTGGCTAACTGATCTTCTCTGTATTTGCGTAAATCTTCTAACAAAATATCTCCAAAAATGGAATGTGTGACCCCTTGGTTTTTTAACTTGGTTAATGTTTCAGTCATTACATTTTCATACACTTCCATTGTCGGCATTTCTGGAATTTGCATAATTTCTAGCGGTAATTCTAGACTTTCTGCTTGTTGTTTTAGCAGTTCAACACGCACACCATGCATAGAAATACGCTGAAACTCTTGGTTGACACTTGTGAGTAAACAAGTGATTTCAAATTCAGAATTTTGTAGTACTTTGTACAATGCTAAAGCAGAATCTTTTCCGCTACTCCAATTAAATACAGCTTTTGTTTTCAATATAAATGTATTGTGGTTTTTTGATTGGTAAACTTACGTTATTCCATTTATTATTTAATTAAATCATTGTAACTTTGATTTTTTAGTATAAAATTACCTTTATGAAATACTTTTTTCTTCTCTTCACTTCTTTTATTTTTTCGCAACAAACTCAATTTGTTGATTTTAAATCGGTTTTAGGAAAAATTCACATAAATCCAACAGAGAGAATTGTTTTAGGGGAAGTGCAATATGATTTTGTAGTATTAAAAACAATTGATACTATTAAAATTGATGCACAAAACATGACTTTTTCTAATTTAAAACTCAATGGAAAAGAAGTTAATTTTAGAAATACTCAAAAGGAATTACAAATTATTTTCCCATTTAAAAAAGGAAAAAATAGCTTAAATTTTACGTATTCGGCAATGCCAAAGCAAACGCTCTATTTTGTTGGATCGACAGATAAAGACAATCTGCAAATTTGGACACAAGGTCAAGGAAAGTATACCAGTCATTGGTTTCCTAGTTTTGATGATGTGAATGAAAAAGTGATTTTTAATTTGAATATTGTATTTAGAAATGATTATCAAGTGATTTCTAATGGAGAATTAGAAGCTAGGGAGAGATCAATGGAAAATACTATTTGGAAATATCGAATGGAAAAACCAATGAGTTCTTATTTGTTGATGCTGGCTATCGGAAAATATGAAAAACAAATACAATTTTCTAATTCTGGAATACCTTTAGAAATGTACTACGAACCTGCAGATAAATCTAAATTTGAACCTACTTATCGTCATTCTAAAACGATGTTTGATTTCCTTGAAAAAGAAATAGGAGTTAAGTATCCTTGGAAAATTTACAAGCAGACTCCGGTTCGAGATTTTTTATATGCAGGAATGGAAAATACATCAGCTACTTTGTTTTCGACGCGTTATGTAGTCGATTCGATAGGTTTTGAAGATCGAAGTTATACCAATGTAAATGCACATGAATTGGCGCATCAATGGTTTGGTGATTTGGTTACGGCAGAAAGTAGTAAGCAACATTGGCTACAAGAAGGTTTTGCGACTTATTATGCTTTATTAGCAGAGAAAGAAGTTTATGGCGATGATTATTTTTATTGCAAATTATACGAATCTGCTCAACAACTTAAATTTGCTTCTCGTACCGATACCATTCCAGTTTTGAATGCCAAAGCAAGTTCCTTAACTTTCTATGAAAAGGGCGCTTGGGCATTATTTGTTTTGAAAGAATCCATCGGTGAAAAAAACTTTAAAAAAGCTGTTAAAGCCTATTTGAAAAAGCACTCTTTTAAATCTGTAAATACGGAAGATTTTTTTGCTGAAATAAAAAAAGTATCGTCTTTTGATTTAAATAATTTTAGTAAAGTTTGGCTTGAATCAAGTACTTTTAATACGCTTGAAGCCAATGCTTTATTAGAAAAAAATAAGGCAGCTAAATTATTTTTACAAGTCGATCAGTTAAGAAGTAAATCTCTAGCAGAAAAAAATGATTTCTTTGTTCAAGTTATGCAATCGGACGTTTATTTTGCAGTAAAAGAAGCTATTTTAAACCAAATTAAAAATGAAAATTTTGATGCTAAAAAGCAATTGCTTCAGTTGGCTTTACAGTCTAATATTGTACAAATTCGTCAAGCAGTAGCGGTTAATTTAAATAAAATTCCAGAACATTTCAGACAAGAATATGAAAGTTTACTAACTGATAAATCCTATCAAACTCAGGAAATTGCATTATTCAGATTATGGAATAATTTTCCGGAACAGCGTTTTAAATATTTAGATCTATCAAAAGATTGGGTTGGATTTAATGATTACAATTTAAGAAATTTGTGGTTGTCTTTGGCACTAACAACTCCAAATTATCTTTCGAATAAAGAAGAATTAATTAAGGAATTAATAGGATATTCATCTCTGAACTTTGAGGCTACTACTCGACAAAATGCATTACAAAATCTGATCGCTTTCAATTTAGTAAATGATACCGTTTTGCAAAATTTAGTAAATGCAACCACACATCACATGTGGCAATTTTCTAAATTTGGACGTGATACTATTAGAAAATTATTAAAGAATAAAGAAATGAGGCTCTCTTTTGAAAGAATTCTACCCAATTTAAACGAAAGTGAAAAATTTCAGTTGAAAAGATTGTTAATTGAGTAGTAACAAATAGGATTGGTTATAAAATTTAATTTATGAGAGCATTAGTGATTTCAGGAGGCGGAAGTAAAGGTGCATTTGCAGGTGGAGTGGCGCAATATCTATTAGAAATAGAAAAAAATAAATATGATATTTTTATAGGAACGTCTACTGGAAGTTTACTAATTCCGCACTTAGCATTGGGAAATATTGATAAAATTCATCGGATTTATACCAATGTTGATATGAAGAAAATCTTTAATGTAAATCCATTTGTAATAAAAAGGAAAAAGGGCAAAGACATTGTTACCATCAATCATTTTAATGTCATTTGGCAATATCTTAAGGGGAAGCGAACCTTTGGTGAAAGCAAAAGGTTGTTGGGTTATATAAAGAAAAATTTCAGTGTTTCAGATTTTAACGAATTAAAGCTTTTGAAAACAGATGTTGTAATAACTGTTACTAATCTTTCTAAAAATGCTGCGGAATACAAATCAATTCAGGAATGTACTTATGAGGAGTTTTGTGAATGGGTTTGGATTTCTAGCAATTACATTCCTTTTATGAGTTTGGTTACTAAGAATAATGATGAATATGGAGATGGTGGTTTTTCAAGTTTAGTACCTATTCGAGAAGCTATTAATCGCGGTGCTACAGAAATTGATGTAGTAATTCTAGAAACTGAAATTAATTTAGAAAAAGCAATTGTTGGTAAAAATCCGTTTTCATTGATGATCGACTTATTTAGAATTGCTTTAGACCAAGTAGAAAAACATGATATAGCAATAGGAAAACTGATGGCAAACAATAATAATGTAAAACTTAATTTATATTATACTCCAATTAAACTAACCAACAATGCGCTTATTTTTAATAAAAAAGTTATGAAAGAGTGGTGGAATCAAGGGTATGAATACGCACAAAACAAGTCGCAATTAATGAGCGATAATAGATAATAATATTTACATCAATTAGGATTTAATATTTTATGTAAAGAGATAATTTTAATTAAATTAATCTATTATGTTTTCAATAAAAAAATATATTTCTTATGTTTTTATACTTTTAGTAAGCAGTTGTTCTACCAAGAAAAACGCTTTGCAAATTGCATTAGCATCTGAAAATCCAAAAATAAAAACTGTTATGAATAATCCAGAACCACATGAAATTCAGATTATTTATACCGAAATTTTGAGGGATAAAGAAGGTAAAGTTTCTTTTAAGGATTTTAGCTATAATTTAAATTCCAAAAATTATTTTTATCCGGCTAGTACTGTCAAATTTCCTATTGCCGTATTAGCTTTAGAAAAACTGAATACAATTCCAAATACTGATCTTAATACAACTTATACTATTGAAGGAAGTGCTGAAAAATTACAATTTTCTGAAGAGATATCGAAAGTTTTTGCCGTGAGTGATAATGTGGCAAGTACCAATCTCCTTGATTTTCTAGGTTTTGATTATGTAAATTTAAAAATGAAAGAAAAAGGATTATACCCATTTAGTCTTAGCCATCGGCTTTCTGGTACAGATCCTACTAATCCTGAGTTTCCTGCAATAACACTATATAAATCGGATAATACAGTAGTTAACATTCCTTCAAAACGGAATCAAATTCCTGATGCACTATCGCTACATAGCATTCAGAAAGGAAACGCATATCGAGATTCTAAAAATAAACTAATAAACGAACCTTTTGATTTTTCTAAAAAAAACTATTACCCATTAGAAACTTTACATAATACGTTAAAAAGGATTGTTTTTCCAGAAGTATTTAAAAAAGAGGAACGCTTTATAATATCTGAAAAAGACAGGCAATTTATTCTTTATTCCATGCAAAATTTGCCAAAAAATGCAGGATTTGATCCTAATGAATTCTTTGATGGATATTACAAATTTTTTATGTTTGGTGATACAAAAGAAAATATTCCTTCCTCAATAAAAATTTATAATAAAGTAGGCAATGCCTATGGAACTATGATTGATTGTGCTTATATTGTAGATTCAGAAAACAAGGTCGAATTTATGTTATCTGCCACAATTTTAGCCAATAAAAATGGTATTTATAATGATAATATTTATGAATATGATAGTATTAGTTTGCCTTTTTTAGCTGAGTTAGGCCGCCAATTGTATGCTATAAATAAACATTAATTTTTATAATTAAATGATTTTCTAATATTTACCAAAGCTGACTTACTTCATTTTTTAAGAATGATAGTGCTGTAGTACTTGGAGCATGTTTTTCCATTAGATCACCAATAACCATTTCTCTTAAAGTATCTGCATTTGTTACTTTTTCATTTTTTGTAGTCAACCGAATCATTTGTATTGTGGCATTTTTTGCTGTAATTACAATAGACCAACATTCTTCAGATACATAAATCTGTTGGGATAAATTATGCTCAAATTCTTGTTCAATTTGCGCTATAACAAAATTTTGATAATCTGTTTTATCTTCAGAAATTGGATTGATTCTGACCATTAATTGAGAAGGGTTTATGCGTTCCATAAGTAAAGTTAACCTTTCATAAGCTTGTAATCTTAGCGGTAAAATTGATGGTTGATTGTCTTTTTGTAACAGCCATCGTTTGGTGTTTTGTTGTTCTTTAAAATATGAATTTAATAAAAAATACGCTACAGCACCTGTTATTATTGATGGTAAAGAATAGGCGATTATTTCAATGATTTTTGTAGAATCCATGCTTTTATAATTTTAAGGAGCAAAAATATACTTTTTAGATTATAAATCAAGTTGATTTAATTAGCAATAAATGAATTCGAATAGTAATTTTACGTTTTGTATTAAAAAATAATAATATTTACTATCTAAATGGAAACTTACGTATTGGTTTTACTGTGTTTAGCCGCTTTTGCTGCTGGTTTTATAGATGCGATAGTTGGCGGAGGCGGACTCATACAAACTCCAATGGGATTAATTTTGTTGCCTAATCTTCCTGTATCTACTGTAATTGGAACTTTAAAAATTCCGGCTTTTAGCGGAACTTCAGTTGCTGCTTATCAATATTTGAAAAAGGTCGATATGAATTGGAAATTACTGAGTATTATGATGATTTTAGCATTTCCATCAGCATTTTTAGGATCTACTTTATTAACGTATGTGAGCAATGATTTCATGAAACCATTACTATTAATTGTGCTGTCATTTTTGGTGATTTATACTTATGCAAAAAAGAACTTTGGTCAACATGTAGAAAAGCATCACACGCCTAGAACACAAATCTTTAATGCAGTCGCAATTAGTTTTATAGTTGGTTTGTATGATGGTTTTATTGGCCCAGGAACGGGTAGTTTTCTTGTAGTTGCTTTTATCGCTATCATGGGATTTGACTTTTTACATGCTTCAGCAAATGCTAAAATGGTTAATTTATCGACCAATTTTGGTTCTATTTGTCTTTTTATCTTAAAAGGAAAAATTATTTGGTTTATTGCTTTACCCATGGCTGCAAGTAATGCAGTAGGAGGTTGGATTGGAGCAAAATTAGCTATAAACAAAGGCAACAGTTTTATCCGAATTTTCTTTTTAGTAGTTGTAATTGGTACTTTAATTCGTTTTGCCTACGATGTCTTTTTTAAATAATTAGTAAGAAATATTTCTTTTAAAGTAGTGAAATTTTGTAAGGAGTCATTGTTCCTTTTTGATACTTAAAACCTCAATCAAAATCGCTATTTTTGTACAACAAAATTAAAATTTCACATGCATAAATATATCGATCAACTTAACGAAGCACAACGTGAACCCGTTTTACAAAAAGACGGTCCTATGATAATTATTGCAGGAGCAGGTTCTGGAAAAACTCGAGTGTTGACAATTAGAATTGCTTATTTAATGCATCAAGGCATAGATGCTTTTAGTATTTTATCGCTAACATTTACCAATAAGGCGGCACGAGAAATGAAAAAGCGTATCTCTGATATTGTTGGTGCAAGCGAGGCTAAAAATTTGTGGATGGGTACATTTCACTCTGTTTTTGCTCGAATACTTCGTTCAGAAGCAGAACATTTAGGCTATCCTTCCAATTTTACTATCTATGACTCACAAGATTCTCTGCGTGCTATTTCTGGTATTATCAAAGAAATGCAGCTGGATAGAGATGTGTATAAACCCAAACAAGTTTTAAGCAGAATCTCTAATTTTAAAAATAGTTTGATTACTGTAAAGGCTTATTTTAACGATCCAGAATTGCAAGAAGCCGATGCGATGTCTAAAAAACCTCGTATGGGCGAAATTTATCAGAATTATGTAGACCGTTGTTTTAAATCGGGCGCTATGGATTTTGATGATTTATTAATGAAAACGAACGAATTACTAACTCGATTTCCAGAAGTTTTAGCCAAATATCAAAACCGTTTCCGCTATATATTAGTTGATGAGTACCAAGATACGAATCATTCTCAATACCTTATAGTTCGTGCTTTATCTGATAAATTTCAGAATATATGCGTGGTAGGAGATGATGCGCAAAGTATTTATGCTTTTCGTGGCGCCAATATTAATAACATATTGAATTTCCAAAAAGATTATGAAGGCGTACAAACCTATAGATTAGAACAAAATTATCGTTCTACAAAAAATATAGTAGAAGCAGCGAATACAATTATTGATAAAAATAAAGTCAAACTGGATAAAATTGTTTGGACAGCCAATGATTTTGGACCAAAAATAAAAGTTCATCGCAGTTTAACCGATAATGAAGAAGGACGTTTTGTAGCTAGCACCATTTGGGAACAAAAAATGCAAAATCAATTGCATAATGGTGCTTTTGCTATTTTATATCGTACCAATGCTCAATCGCGAGCTATGGAAGATGCCTTAAGGAAAAGAGATATTCCTTATCGAATTTACGGTGGACTTTCTTTTTATCAAAGAAAAGAAGTAAAAGATGTCTTGTGCTATTTAAGGCTAGTCATTAATCCGAAAGATGAGGAAGCTTTAATGCGTGTGATCAATTATCCAGCACGTGGAATTGGAAATACAACGATCGAAAAATTGACCATTGCCGCTAATCACTACAAACGATCTATGTTTGAAGTAATGCAAAATATCGAACGAATTGATTTAAAATTAAACTCAGGAACCAAGCAAAAATTATTGGATTTTGTAACCATGATTCAGAGTTTTCAGGCCATTAATGAAAATCAAGATGCTTTTTATCTAGCCGATCATGTAGCTAAGAAAACAGGTTTGGTTCAAGAATTAAAAAAGGATGCAACTCCTGAGGGAATGGCAAAGATTCAAAACATTGAAGAATTACTAAATGGAATAAAGGACTTTACAGAAGGTCAAATCGAAGTGGATGGTGCAAGAGGAGCCTTGTCAGAGTTTATGGAAGATGTGGCTTTAGCTACTGATTTAGATAAAGATACTAGCGATGAAGATCGTGTGGCATTAATGACTATTCACTTGGCTAAAGGTTTAGAATTTCCTCATGTTTTTGTTGTAGGCATGGAGGAAGATTTGTTTCCTAGTGCGATGAGTATGAGTACAAGAAGCGAATTAGAAGAAGAGCGTAGATTATTTTACGTGGCATTGACTCGTGCTGAACATCAAGCCTATTTAACCTATTCACAATCGCGTTACCGCTGGGGAAAACTAACGGATAGTGAGCCGTCTCGTTTTATCGAAGAAATTGACAGTCAATATTTAGAATACATGACGCCTCCTGAAAATAATTATCGATACAAGCCGATGATTGATAGTGATATTTTTGGAGACGTAGATAAGTCTAAATTGCGTTTAGCAAAACCAATCGGAGGGACACCACCAAAGGCACCTACAAGTATTGAGCAAAAATCAGAAATAAATGTACGCAAGTTAAAGCCTGTTTCAAGTAATGCTGCAGCTGGAAGTGCTAATTTATTTGACAATAAATTGGTTGCAGGTAATATTGTTATGCACGAGCGATTTGGCAAAGGCCAAGTTGTGAATTTGGAAGGAGTAGGAGCAGATAAAAAAGCAGAAATTAAATTTGAAGTGGGAGGTATCAAAAAATTGTTGTTGCGTTTTGCAAAGTTAGATATTATTGGATAAAAATCAGTTTTGTTATAACCTCTCAAGCTTCTTAAATAGAATAATTTGAATGGTAAATAAAACATTAAAGAAAAAATAAAATGGCAGAATTTATAAAAATATACGAAAACAAACCCAATGAAGCGGCTATAGCCAAAGTAGTTAAGGTTTTAAAAGATGGTGGTTTAATTATTTATCCAACCGATACAGTATATGGTTTAGGGTGTGATATTACAAATACTAAAGCATTAGAGCGCATTGCTAAAATCAAAGGAATTAAACTAGAGAAGGCAAATTTCTCTTTTATTTGTCACGATCTTAGTAATTTATCTGATTATGTAAGGCAAATTGATACTGCTACTTTTAAGATATTAAAAAGAGCTTTGCCAGGACCTTACACGTTTATTTTACCAGGGAATAATAATTTACCTAAAGAATTTAAAAAGAAGACTACTGTTGGTATCAGGGTTCCAAATAATTCAATAGCGCTAGAGATCGTTAAGTTGTTAGGAAATCCGATTGTTTCTACATCAATACGTGATGAGGATGATGTAATAGAATACACCACTGATCCTGAGCTTATATTTGAAAAATGGCAGAATCTTGTAGATCTTGTCATTGATGGTGGTTATGGAGATAATGTAGGATCTACCATAATTGATCTGTCAGGTGATGAGCCAATTGTAGTGAGAGAAGGTAAAGGAGATTTAGACGTTTTATAAATAGCATTATTTGGCAAATAAACTATTAAAATCAACTAAGATTTAGTATGTTTACCAATAAATATTTACTTAGTAAGTTAAAAATAGTAGTATCTTATTCTTAATTGTATTTAATTGGTTGTTAAAGAAAAATTAAGAATAGGTAAAAGCAGGTCATTTGACCTGCTTTTTTTGTTTCTCCCTGAGTATAGAGTCATATATTTTCTTAACCAAAAAGGATAAAATTCATAGATAAAAAAAAACGCCTCAAATATGAGGCGTTTTTTTATCTATATCCGAAGATTATTTTTGTTGTTTTTTCATTTCTTTTTCAATCATATCGTAAAATTGATCGATTTTAGGTAATACAACAATACGAGTTCTTCTGTTACGTGCTCTGTTTTCTGCAGTGTCATTAGATACTAAAGGAATGTAAGAACTTCTTCCAGCTGCAATTAATTGTTCTGGTTTAACACCTAATTGATTCGTTAATACACGAATAATAGAAGTAGAACGTTTTACACTTAAATCCCAGTTGTCTAATAAAATTCCTGATCCATTGTAAGGAACATTATCCGTATGTCCTTCAACCATACATTCAAAATCAGGTTTGTCATTTACTACTTTTGCAACTTTTGCTAAAACAGCTTTTGCTTTATCTGTTACATCATAACTTCCTGTTTTAAAAAGTAATTTGTCAGCAATTGAGATAAAAACAACTCCTTTTTCAACATTAATTTCGATATCTGGATCCGAAATACCTACTGAGCTTTTTAAACTTGTAACTAAGGCAAGAGTAACACTATCTTTTTTAGTTAATGCGTCTTGCATTCTACTAATTTTTAAATCTTTCTCTTTGATAGATTCTAAAGCTTTTTCAATATTTTCAGCACCTTTAGTAGTTAAGATAGTCATATCTTTAGAAGTACTAATTAAGGTTTGATTTTGTTCTTTCAATCCATCAACTCTAGCTGCAAGACCTGCTTTTTCTTCTAAGCAAGAATTTAATTTTACAGTAGCTGTATTAAGTAAGTCTTGAGTTTCTTTATTTCTAGCTTCTAAATCAGTATATTTCTTCTTGGAAACACACGAAGTTAAAAGAGCCATAACTGATAAGGCGATTACGATTTTTTTCATAAATTTAGTTTATAGTGTTAATTACAAAGTTACTTTTTTATATTCTATTTAATTCTAAATAAATCGTTAAATGAAATAACTTTCCTAATGTAATAAGAGTAAACGATACTTTTCACTTTATAGTATTGCTGTTGTTGAAAATTATTTCTTTTTTTATAATAGACAGCAAAAAAACCATAAAAAGACCAATGCGCTTTTAGTATTGCCCATAAATGTTTTGGTTTTCCTTTGCATAAAAATTGCAAGCCTGCAACTCCGTCTAACAGCATACGTACTAATAAAATGGTATATAATTTCTCTTTTGGAAGGTTTTTTGTCAGCATTAGTAAGGAATTCCTAAAGTTCAAAAAAGTCTTCATCGGGTTTCCTTGTTGTAATGTAGCACCTCCAACGTGATAAACGACAGATTCTGAATTGTATTTTATTTTATACCCTTCATTTATAGCACGCCAGCATAAATCTATTTCTTCTTGATGTGCAAAAAACTCACCATCAAAACCATTTAATTTTTTATAAACTTGACTTCTAATAAAAAAACAGGCTCCAGAAGCCCAGAAAATCTCACAATTGTCATCGTATTGTCCGTTGTCTTTTTCTAAAGTATCAAAAATTCTACCACGGCAAAAAGGATATCCATATTGATCAATAAAACCACCTGCTGCTCCTGCATATTCAAAATATTCTTTACTTTTATAATCAAGAATTTTAGGCTGAATTATAGCCGTATTCAATTCGGCTTCAAAAGTTTTAATAATGGGATCAAGCCAGTTTTTAGTTACTTCAATATCAGAGTTTACTAAAGCATAAACATCTGCATCAATACATTTTAATGCTTCATTATAACCACTGGCAAAGCCTAAGTTGCTTTCGTTTTTTACAATTTTAATCGAGGGATAAAAAGCTTTTACATAAGAATTAGAATCATCAGTAGAGGCATTGTCAACCACGTATATTGTTGCTTCAGGAGAATATTCAACTATGGATGGAAGAAATTTTTCCAGCAACAACATTCCATTCCAATTTAGTATAACAACTGCTATTTTCATTTCAAAATTTGATTATTGGATTTGATAAATTGGTAATTCAGTAAGAAACTGATATTTTTCATTTTCAAAATCCATTTGACAAAAGTAATGATTCAATCCGTTAGTCACCATCAAAAACTGAGCTTTCATTGTCATGTTATAGCGAGCAATTTGGTCAAAAGTAGCCTGAGCAATTTTAATTTCTGGCGCTTTACATTCAATTAAAATGAAAATAGAACCATCAGAATTAAAAACCACAACATCGTATCTTTTGCGTAAGCCATTGACCTTTAAAACCTTCTCGACATTGATGAGCGATTTTGGATATTTTTTCTCCTCCAATAAAAATTGGATTACATGCTGACGTACCCATTCTTCGGGAGTGAGTATGATAAATTTTTTCCTGATTTCATCAAAAATAGACACTTTATTTTCGCTATTTTTGAAACGAAATTTATAACTGGAAAAATTTAACTGCTGCATTAAGCAAAAGTATAAAATAAGATTTAAAGATTAAAGTTTAATCTTTGCCAAGGTTCAAAGCAGATGAAAATTGGAAATTGAAAGCAAAAAAAATGGATGAAGTACTAAAAATTGTAAATGATATAAAAAGTGGGAACATCAAGCCCATTTATTTCTTAATGGGAGAAGAGCCCTATTATATTGATAAATTATCTGATTATATCGAGGAAAAAGTACTTACTGAAGAAGAAAAAGGCTTTAATCAAACTGTTTTGTACGGACGAGATGTATCAATAGAAGATATTATTTCGACAGCCAAACGCTATCCAATGATGGCCGAGAGACAAGTAGTAATTGTCAAAGAAGCGCAGGATTTAATTAGAACTATTGACAAGCTAGAAGCTTATGCCGAAAATCCTATGGCATCAACAGTTTTAGTATTTTGCTACAAATATAAGACCTTAGATAAGAGAAAAAAATTAACTAAGGTTTTAGCCAAAACAGGTGTTGTTTTTGAAAGTAAAAAGCTCTATGAAAATCAAGTAGGAGATTGGATCAAACGTGTTTTGTCAAGCAAAAAATACGCCATTGAGCCTAAAGCAACTGCAATGTTAGTAGAGTTCTTAGGAACAGATTTAAGTAAAATAAATAATGAACTTCAAAAACTACAAATTATTTTGCCAGTCGGAAGTACTATTTCTCCAAAGGATATAGAAGAGAACATTGGCTTTAGTAAGGATTTTAATGTTTTTGAATTACGCAAAGCTTTAGGAGAAAAAAACCAACTAAAAGCGTATACCATAGCTGAAAATTTTGCTCAAAATCCAAAAGATAATCCATTGGTAGTCACAACCAGTTTAGTTTTTGGATTTTTTATTCAACTGCTAAAGTACCATGGATTAAAAGATCGAAATCCCAAGAATGTAGCGGCTGTAATTGGTGTTAATCCCTTTTTTTTAAAAGAATATGATGTGGCTTTAAAGAATTATCCAATGAAAAAAGTTAGCCAGATTGTAACTGCATTGAGAGATATCGACATAAAGAGTAAAGGAGTAGGTGCTAACGCATTGTCTCAATCTGATTTATTAAGAGAAATGCTTTATAAAATATTTAATTAAAGGGTAAAAATTACCGATATTTGCAAATCCGTTTCGAAGTATCGAAATTTGGATAAAATTAAAATACCACATTTATGGGAATGAATAAGAATACGATATTAGGTTGGGCAACCTTAATAATGATTTTAATGGGATTACTATTAATTGGTTTAGGAGCTTTTCGCTACAGGGAAGTTTCTGGATGGGGATTTGTGGCCGTAGGAGTTGGCTTTTTAGCTAATGCTTGGGTTT
The DNA here is from genome assembly GCF_023162025.1 of Flavobacterium pygoscelis. Taxonomy (NCBI): domain Bacteria; kingdom Pseudomonadati; phylum Bacteroidota; class Flavobacteriia; order Flavobacteriales; family Flavobacteriaceae; genus Flavobacterium; species Flavobacterium pygoscelis. Next base: position 55,702 of record NZ_JALNUB010000007.1, read on the forward strand.
TTAGTTCTCTTAAAGGAAGACTTTAGTACAGATTTGTTTCCTTGTCTAAATTGAGGTAACTTTAAAAATAAACAAAAAAAACTTTAAATAAGAATTATGGCAGACGATAAAAAAGTGATATTCTCAATGTCAAAATTGAGTAAAACCTATCAAGGTGCAGATAAACCTGTACTAAAAAACATCTACTTGAGTTTCTTTTATGGAGCTAAGATTGGTATTTTAGGTTTAAATGGTTCTGGAAAATCTTCTTTACTAAAAATTATTGCTGGTGTTGACAAAAATTATCAAGGTGATGTTGTTTTTGCACCAGGATATACAGTAGGATATTTAGAGCAAGAGCCAATTTTAGATGATACTAAAACGGTTATAGAGATTGTACGTGAAGGAGTTGCTGAAACTATGGCAGTTCTGGATGAGTTCAACAAAATAAATGACAGTTTTGGTTTGCCAGAAGTGTATGAAGATGCTGATAAAATGGAGCAGTTGATGGATCGTCAGGCACTTTTGCAAGATAAAATTGATGCATTAGGAGCTTGGGAAATCGATACTAAATTAGAAATTGCTATGGATGCGTTACGTACTCCAGAAGGTGATACTCCAATTAAAAATTTATCAGGTGGTGAGCGCCGTCGTGTCGCTTTATGTCGTTTGTTATTGCAACAACCTGATGTATTGCTTTTAGATGAGCCTACGAATCACTTGGATGCAGAAAGTGTACTTTGGTTAGAGCAACACTTAGCACAATATGCGGGAACTGTAATCGCTGTAACGCACGATAGATACTTCTTGGATAATGTTGCTGGTTGGATTTTAGAGTTAGACAGAGGTGAAGGAATTCCGTGGAAAGGGAATTATAGCTCTTGGTTAGACCAAAAATCGAGCAGAATGGCGCTTGAAGAAAAAGTAGCTTCAAAACGTAGAAAAAATTTGGAACGCGAGTTGGATTGGGTACGCCAAGGAGCTAAAGGACGTCAAATCAAACAAAAAGCGCGTTTACAGAACTACGATAAATTACTAAACGAAGATCAAAAACAATTGGATGAAAATCTTGAGATTTACATTCCAAATGGTCCACGTTTAGGAACAAATGTAATTGAAGCTAAAAATGTTGCTAAAGGTTTTGGTGAAAAATTATTATATGATAATTTGAATTTTACTTTACCACAGGCTGGAATTGTTGGAATTATTGGACCAAATGGTGCTGGTAAATCGACTATTTTCAAAATGATTATGGGTGAAGAAAAACCAGATTCTGGTGAATTCTTGATTGGTGATACAGTGAAAATTGCTTATGTAGATCAAGCGCACTCTAACATTAATCCTGACAAATCAATTTGGGAGAATTTTGCAGATGGTCAGGAATTGATTATGATGGGAGGCAAACAAGTGAATTCTAGAGCATATTTATCTCGTTTTAATTTTGGTGGTGGAGAACAAAACAAGAAAGTCTCTATGTTATCTGGTGGAGAACGCAACCGTTTGCATCTTGCCATGACTTTAAAAGAGGAAGGAAACGTATTGTTACTAGATGAGCCTACGAATGACTTGGATATTAATACGCTTCGTGCATTAGAAGAAGGTTTAGAGAGTTTTGCTGGTTGTGCAGTAGTTATTTCTCACGACAGATGGTTCTTAGATAGAATATGTACTCATATTTTAGCTTTTGAAGGAAACTCTGAAGTGTATTGTTTTGAAGGTGGTTTCTCTGAATATGAAGAGAATAAGAAAAAACGTCTTGGTGGTGATTTAACTCCAAAACGATTGAAATATAGAAAATTGATTAGAAGCTAAAATTCAATCATTTTCGAACAGCAAAGAGGATGTCTTAATAGGCATCCTCTTTTTTTATGCTGTTATTTTTTTTTGTCAGAATTCATCATAATTAAAACTGCCGCAACCAGTCCTACTATAACTAAACCAAATACGACAATCATTATAAATGTTCCGTTATCCCAAGTAAAAAGTGAAGTGTCTTTCATGTGTAAGTGAATTTAAAGATTGGTCAAATATATACTACTTAAAATATAAAAGTAATGATATTTATCATAAATTCATTTATTACAAAAATTTTGACTTTAACGATGGAGTTGGAATCATACAAGCCTCTTTTTTTCCATACAATTTATAACGATTTTTTGCAACATAATCGTATAAAGAATCAGTAAGTGATGTGGGTAAAAAAGAAAATATTGGGATTATAGAAAATAGTCCACCCAATTCTTTTGCAATTTCAAAAACAGCTTGTGATTTATGGTAATAGGCATATCCTGGTTGGTATAATATAATGCTACTTAACTTTTCACTACTAATTCCGAGATAATTACTTATTTCTTTTCCCGTATCAGATTGCAGTGATACAAATCTAAATACATCCTTCTTATCGTGCTTAATAATAAACTGTACCGCTGAGTCACAAAGATTGCAAACGCCATCAAAGAGAATGATTTTTTTATTTTGAGGAAGGTTTTGCATTTGATTTATAATTTAAATTTTGCACCGCTTGTGTAACATCAGCACCGCCCCATTCTACAAGAGTAAAACCCTTGCGCTGCGTTTTTACAAGTTTTTGTTCTGGAATCTCAGTCTTATTTTCTACAGCATAAAATTCCATAAAAACCCTAATAGAAGTTTCTGGTTTTGGATTTACAGCATTGGTTGAAAAAACATCATAATCTGAATTGCTGTAAAAATGAACAAAATTAGTTTCATTTTTTTCTAAAATAGGCAACCAATACTGGACAAAATCGTTTGTTTCGTAAGTATTCAAACCTAAAATTTCCAATTTTTCTATTAAAAAATTTGTCAAATCTTTTTTTGAAACTGTAAATCCAGTTTTATACTTATAATGTTCCTCAGAAAAAGTTTGTTTACCATCCCAAAAGAGAGAAGAATAAAAACGATTTGTTTTTTTATCGAAAATTTTTCCATCTGGATAAGCCGTTAATTGCCAATTTGATTCATATTTTGGAAAAGTAGTTGATAAAATACCATTAAAATTAAATGAAAAGGTAATATCTGTTTTTGCAGTAGGATAAAGATAAACAACTGGTTTCTTAATCATTATTTCAGAATTAGTATTGACTTTCTTTAAAACTACATTCTGAATTGTTTGATTGTTAACAATAATTTGTTGAGATTCATAACCTGTTAAAGAAAAATTCAAAACGTCTTCATTTGATGATCTTATTGAGTAATTCCCATTACTATCTGAATAGTAAGCTTCCTTTTTGGTAAGATTTGAAATCACTACAGTTGCCAAGGGATTGACATCTTTATCAGAAATCAAACCAGAAATTATAATTTTATAATTATTTTTTTCAAATTTAATTGCGCTATTCTTTTTAATCAATTGTTCAAGTTTCTTATTATCAGAATTTTTAAGAGTTATTTCTACAATTCCATTTTCACCTTTTTGTCCATATTTTTGAATCTCGGATTGTTTTTTAAGCACTACAATACCTTCTATGTCTTCAGGTTTGATAGATGAAATCACAGCGTAATCCTCTATGGTAATTCCATTTACAATATATAGAGGATTTTTTTCTTTTTCTTTCAATTTAGAAAATAGAATCTTTGCATTATTTGTAACTTCCTCTAATTTGTTGTTTTGTGCATTTGTAATACCAATACAGAGTAATAATAGAATATTTATAATTTTCATAAAATAATTTGGTTTAAAATCTCAAAGCTAAATTAATATAAAATACGTAATAAAAATCTTATTTTAAATTGTTTCTGATTTAAAATAAATACATATCATCAATTTAAATTTCTTTCTAATTTAAATTACTTTTTAACCGCTTCAACTAATTCTAAATCATCTAAACTTACTTTAGACATAAACATTCCGTAATTTACGTTTGCTTTATTTTTCTCGATAGTTTCAATACTTCCAACTGCTTTACCATCTAGCATACGTACTCGATCACCAACTTTTAAAATGTGTATAATTTTCTCAATGACAGGTTTAAGTTTCTTTTCTTTTTTTTCTTTTCTAATTTCTTCTACATGAACAGTCACTTCCTCAATAACTTCCTTTTTCTTGGCAACAATAGCTTTGGCCTCTTTAGGAGTTGCTTTTTTCCTTTTGGAATTTTCTATTTCGATAATTTTTAAAAATTCAGCGATGAGATCTTTTTTATTTTTGTTATTAAAATACTTCTCCGCTATATCTTCTATTTTATTACCAATGTAAATTGTTTTTTGGTTGCTGTCATACAACTCCTGATAACTTTCCAGTTTTTGTTTGATTTTGACATTAATAGTTTCCATTTTCTTGCCTTCTTCACGTGCTTTTGTTTCTTCTTCCTTTAGCGTTTGCGAAGTTTTTTCCATTTTAGAACGCTCTTTTTGTAAAGTAGCAATGGTTTTGTCAAAACGCACTTTTCCTACTTCTATCTTCTTTTTGGCGCGATTTATTAAGCCAAAAGGAATTCCGTTTTTCAGAGCTACTTCAAATGTAAATGAGCTTCCCGCTTGTCCTAATGCAAGTTTGTACATCGGTTCTAATGACTTTTCATCAAAAAGCATGTTGGCATTTGTGGCAAAAGGCAATTCGTTTGCTAAAATTTTTAGATTAGAATAATGGGTCGTTATAATCCCAAAAGCTTCTCTGTGATAAAACTCTTCTAAGAAAATTTCGGCTAATGCGCCTCCTAATTCTGGGTCAGAACCCGTACCAAATTCATCAATTAGGAACATTGTTTTTCTATTGCACTTCTTTAAGAAGTAGTTCATGTTCTTTAATCGATAACTATAGGTACTTAAATGATTTTCAATAGATTGATTGTCTCCAATATCTGTTAATATTCTATCAAACAAGAATGTTTCACTGCGTTCGTGAACCGGAATTAGCATTCCCGATTGCAACATCAATTGCAGCAATCCAACCGTTTTTAGCGATATCGTTTTTCCACCAGCATTAGGTCCAGAAATAACTATGATTCTATTTTCCTGAGCCAATTCAATAGTTTGCGGATGGGTAATTTCGTTTTTTTGTTTGTTATTCAAATACAAAATAGGATGGAAGGCTTCTCTGAAATACAAACGTCTATTATCGGTGATGTTGGGCAGGATTCCATTAATGCGATTTGCATATTTAGCTTTCGCAGCAATTACATCAATGTCACTCAAAAAATCTTGATAGTCAATCAGCAACTGTAAAAAAGGTCGAATTTGGTTCGTTAATTGCTTTAGGATTCTAGTAATTTCTTCTTTTTCTTCGTATTCTAAGTTGCTCAGTTCTCTCGAATAATTTAGTGTTGCTTCGGGTTCGATATACGCAATACTTCCTGTTTTAGAACTTCCTAAAATTGATCCTTTTACTTTGCGGCGATACATAGACAAAACTGCTAAAACTCTGCGATTTTGAACAAAGCTTTCTTTAATATCATCTAAATATCCAAGGGCATTGTATTGGGTAAGTGCCGTACCAAAACTCTGATTTACTTTACCGCGAACCGTATTCATATTCCTGCGAATATTTAATAAATCGGGTGAAGCGTTGTCTTTTATTTCACCATATTTATCAACGATTTCATCGGTCATGGTAATAATATCCTTTGTAAATTCGACTTGTAAAGCCCGTAAATTTAAATTAGGATAATAGTCTTCAAATTTTTTAAAATAACTCAATAAAAAATTAACGGTAGAGGATATTGTTGCTATTTTTCTAAAACTTCCTACTTCAAGAAAACTATCTTCAATGGCAAGAAATCTTATTTCATGCGTAATTGCATCAAAACCATGATTTGGAATGGCATTGTTGTTTTGGAAAGAAGACACATATTCTGATGTTTGCATTAAGGCCTTCATCAAAGTTTCCTTGTCTTTAAAAGGAGTTATTTCAAGTGCTTTTTGTTTTCCTATATCGGTATTACAAATTGCCGAAATCGTTTCTAGAACGGTTGGGAATTGTAAATCTTGTAATGTCTTTTCGGTGATGGATATCATTTATCTATAAAATTCTTTTCGACACAAAAATAGTTAATAGTTAAGACTAATTAACAGTCATTCACAAAGAATTAAAGAATGTTTATTGTGGTTTTTTTAAGTGAAATATTATCTTCTCTTATTACTTCTCAGCCATTACTCTGTGTATCTTTGTAACATAACAATTATTTATGCAAACGAATCTTAATCCAGAATGGCAAACTATTTTGTCAAACGAAATACAGAAGCCTTACTTTGCTGACTTAATGGAAAGTGTGGCTGAAGAATACAAGACAAATATTTGTTTTCCGCCAAAAGAATTAATTTTTTCGGCTTTTGATTATTGTAGTTTTAAAGATTTAAAAGTGGTTATTATTGGTCAAGACCCCTATCATGGAAATGGCGAAGCAAATGGTTTGTGCTTTTCAGTAAATGATACTGTTCGTATTCCGCCTTCTCTGAGAAATATTAATCGGGAACTGAGTGATGATTTGGGAACGATTTTTTTGCCTACTTCAGGCAATTTAGAAGATTGGGCGAAGCAAGGAATTTTGCTTTTGAACGCTTCGTTGACGGTAAGAAAAGACACTCCAAATAGTCACAAACATTTAAAATGGAATCTTTTTACTGATGCTGTTATCGATCATATTTCTTCGAAAAAAGAAAATGTAGTGTTCTTACTTTGGGGCGCTTTTGCGCATAAAAAAGGACTTAAGATAGATAGAAACAAGCATTTAGTTTTAGAGTCTGGACATCCGTCGCCGATGAGCGCTAATCAAGGAAAGTGGTTTGGGAATAAACATTTTAGTAAAACGAATGCTTATTTAAAGCAAAATGGTAAAGAAACCATTAACTGGATTACGGAATAGTAATATTAGAAAGTAGACGTATCTATTTTATTCTAGATTGCGTGAGGGATTGAAGCTAGCTACCGAAGTAGCGCGTAAAGCCCGACAGTATAAAAAATAAGGGCTCCTCACAACAATGTAAGGAGCCCTTGTTTTTTATGGTGGCACGTCCAAATTAGAACTAAATCATTATATTTACTCTTTTTCTTTTTTGATTATATCATCTAAAACCGCTTTATTTTCATAATTGATGACCTTTAAAATAATTTCTTGGTTTTTGACTGTTTTACCTTCAATTACGTATAATTTTCCTTTTTTTACGATAACATTGCTTTCATCAAAAACGACATCGCCAAATTGCAAAGTATTTTTAATATCGGTAGTATCAATCCATTTTTCAGCTAGTATTTGAGATGCTTTTTCGGAATAATGAAAGGGCTTATTTCGTAGATCATTTAGAACTCTTGCGTTTGGAAAATAATTACAACGGGTATCTTTACCGCTAAAAACTAAAGAGACAAAAAACACTCCAATTACTAAACCTACTAAATAGTAAGCAAAACGATGTATAAATTTCATGAATTATATTTTTGGCAAAGGTAGCTGAAAGTTTCCTTAAAAAACAATTAAATTGATGTCGTTATTGGGCAAATCAAACCAGTCGCCAATGGCAGCATTTGTTAGAATTCCATGGTACATGTACACTCCATTTTTAAGTCCTTTATCAAAACGTATGGCAGTTTCAATTCCGCCATCATCAGCGATTTGTAATAGGTACGGCGATATAATATTACTGATGGAGAGCGAAGCCGTTTTTGAATATCGAGAAGGGATGTTGGGAACACAATAATGCAATACATTACTCTTGACAAAAGTCGGTTTTTCATGCGAGGTCACTTCTGAAGTCTCAAAACAGCCACCTGTATCGATGCTAACATCAACAATTACGGCACCATTTTTCATGTGTTCTACCATTGTTTCGGTTACAATTACAGGACATCTTTCTTTACCGCGCATCGCGCCAATGGCAACATCACAGCGTCTAAGTGCTTTTAATAAAGATTTCGGTTGTATGGTAGATGTAAAAATGCGTTGGTTTAAATTGTTTTGAAGACGTCGTAATTTGGTAATAGAATTATCAAAAACCTTTACTGTTGCACCCAAACCAATTGCTGTTTTTGCGGCAAATTCTCCTACGGTTCCTGCTCCTAAAATTACAACATCTGTAGGCGGAACTCCGGTAATATTGCCAAATAGCAATCCTTTTCCAAACTCATTTGTAATCATTAATTCAGCTGCAATAAGGATTGAGGCTGTTCCTGCTATTTCGCTTAAGGATTTAACGGCAGGATACGTGCCATCTTCATCTTTAATATATTCAAATGCTAATGCGGTAATTTTCTTTTTTGTTAAGGCTTCAAAATATTTTTTCTTCCGAGTCTTTAACTGAATAGCAGAGATTAAAATCGTTTGAGGATTCATCATGGCTATTTCTGCAGTTGTTGCTGGTTCGACTTTAAGAATCATTGGGCAACTAAAAACTTTTTTAGTGTCGTTCATGATTTCTGCCCCTGCATCAGAATATTCTTTATCAGTATAACTAGAGCTTAGTCCTGCACCAGATTCAATCATTACACGATGCCCGTGATAGGTAAGTGAATTTACAGCATCGGGTGTTAAACAAATGCGACGTTCTTGATGGCAGGTTTCTTTTGGAATACCAATAAAAAGTTCGCTTTTTTGTCTCGCCACTTCAAGTTTTTCTTCTTGAGGCAAAAGCTGCTGTTTGGTAAAAGGTGTGTTGGTAATTGGCATTAGCTCGTTATATTAGAGGTACAATTTACGTAAAAGTTTTATATAAGAATACAATAGTTTTGATGGAAGCGTGAATTTGTAAAACATCAAAAATTAAAAAATTATTTTCTGCATTTTGATATCCGCTCTTTCATAAATACCATGTTCTAATTCTATTTCTTCAAAACCATATTTTTTATACAAATGAATAGCGGGTATTAAGCGTCTATTTGAATATAAAATTAGTTTGGATATGTTATTTTCCTTGGCATAAGTCAAACAATATTCGATAAGTTTTTTTCCAATACCCAATCCATGAATTTTCTCTGTAATTGCCATTTTACTTAATTCGAAACAATCGTTGGTAACCTTTAATAAAGAAACAGTTCCTATAATTTGGTTCTTGTATTTGGCATAAAATATAAAGCCTCCTTTATCAATTATTTCAGCTTTTGGGTTTGATAACACAATTTCATCATTGGGTTCTACTTTAAAATATTTATTCAGCCATTCTAAATTAAGGGTTTTGATAGCGTCTTTTTCTTCTATAGTAAAAGGGATAATTTCTAAATTATTTTCAGAATTCATAATAGAATTTACTAATTTAAAGTTAGAGAGCGTTTTCCATCATCAAGTATAGAAATCGAGATCGTAGAGTGTGCTTCAGGAATTAAATTTGGAATCTTTTCTGCCCATTCGATAAAGCACCAATTTCCAGAATACAGATAATCATCAATTCCCATATCCAAAGCTTCTGTTTCTTGATTGAGTCTATAAAAATCAAAATGATAAACTAATTGATTATTTGTAGCTTCATATTCATTAACTAAAGAAAAGGTTGGACTACTAGTTGCAGATTTAACGCCTAGAACTTTACATAATTGTTTGATTAAAGTTGTTTTTCCAACGCCCATTTCTCCATGAAAAAGGATTACTTTATTGGGATTAGCACTAATTATTTTTTGAGCAACCTCTTCTAGTTGATCTATTACAAATTGAATTTCCATAGTTGTATTATTTCAATATTTCCTGTTGCAAAAATAAAATTAAATCTCCTAAAATCTTTATCAACCTAATGAAAATTCAATTTAGGAGATTTACTATTTCTATTTATTTTGGACTAAAAATCAAGCAAGGAATAATCATTTCCTCTAATGAAATTCCTCCATGTTGGTAGGTGTTTTTATAATAACTTACATAATGATTGTAATTATTAACATAAGCTAAAAACAAATCATTTTTTGCAAAAATATAGGAACTGCTCATATTTATGGCTGGCAAACCAATATTTTTTGGTTCTTTTACGGCATAAACATCTTTGTATTCATAAGTAAGACTTCGACCGGTTTTATAACGTAAGTTTAAACTGGTGTTTTTATCTCCTATTACTTTTGATGGATTTTTTACATTTATAGTACCGTGATCTGTGGTTAAAATTAATTTAAATCCTAATTTTTGAGCTTGTTGAATGATTTCTAACAAAGGCGAATTCTTAAACCAGCTTAACGTTAGAGAGCGATAAGCCTTATCATCAGAGGCTAATTCTTTGACTACATCCATTTCGGTTTTGGCATGAGAAAGCATATCGACAAAATTATAAACAACGGTAACAAGATCATTGTTTTTTAAAGCTTTAAAACCTTCTACAAGTTTTTTACCACCGGCAAGATTGGTTATTTTAAAATAATCTTCCTTGATATTTAATCCTAATCGTTTTAATTGTGCTGATAAAAATTCTGCTTCATATAAGTTTTTTCCACCTTCTTCCGGATCATTTTTCCAATATTGAGGAAACTGTTTCTCCATATCTATCGGCAATAGTCCAGAGAAAATAGCATTTCTAGCATATTGTGTAGCGGTTGGTAAAATAGAGTAGTAGGGAACTTCTTTTTCGAGTTTGTAATAATTAGCAACTACACTTTCAAAAGTCTTCCATTGATCGTATCTTAAATTATCAATTACGACAAATAAAATAGGTTTGTCTTTTTTCTTAAGTTCAGGAACAACCAATTCTTTGAATAAAGTATGCGATTGAATGGGTTTATCTGCTTTTGGAGCAAACCAATCTTCATAATTGCGTTCGATAAATTTACCAAATTGCGAATTGGCTTCTGCTTTTTGTGATTCTAGAATTTCAATCATGCCATGATCGTCTATATTCTCTAATTCCAACTCCCAAAAAATCAATTTTTTGTACATTTCAACCCAATCTTCATAGGAGTTGACTTGCGCCATTTCCATGGTGATTTTTCTAAATTCTTTCTGGTAATCTAAAGTTGTTTTTTGAGAAATCAATTTCGAGTGGTCTAAGTTTTTCTTTAAACTCAGCAAAATCTGATTTGGATTTACGGGTTTGATTAGATAATCAGCAATTTTAGAACCTATGGCTTCTTCCATAATATATTCTTCCTCACTTTTGGTAATCATTATCATTGGTATAGAAGATTTTTTCTCCTTCATCTCTGATAGGGTTTCTAAACCGCTCATTCCAGGCATATTTTCATCAAGAAAAACAACATCGAAGTTGTCTTCTTCAAAAATTGTAATCGCATCAAGACCGTTATTACAAGTAGTTACTTCGTAATTTTTCTTTTCTAGAAATAATATATGTGGTTTTAAAAGGTCGATTTCATCATCTACCCAAAGTATTTTTATTTTATCCATAAGTTGTCTAACAAGTGTTGTAATGTACTAAATCAAAGTGCCAAATTACATTTTTTTGTAGCTTCTATCTGCTAATATTATTATAATTTTTTAGGGATTTCTAATTGTTCACCATCATTTTGGAACCACTTTTAATTTTGTAAAATTTGATTTCATACACTTCGGTACTTGCAGTTTTATTATCTCAAATAACTAATCTTGCTTTTTTAAAAAAACTGCAACATAAAAAAAACCACTACTTTTTGAAAGTAGTGGTTTCTAATTTTTGAATTAATAATATTAAAAAGTAGTTTATTGCCAACCACCGCCAAGAGCTCTATACAGTTGAATTATGGCTTTATATTGTTGGTATTTATTGTCTATCAAACTCAATTCAGCATTCAGCGCATTGTCTTTTACAGTCAATACTTCTAAATAATTGGCTAAACCATAAGTTAACAATTCATCAGAAAAACCAGTGGCTTTGTTTAATGCCTCTACTTGCTTTTCTCTAACGGTCAATTTATAAGTCTCATTATTATATTGTGCTAACGCATCCGAAACTTCTTTTCCAGCTATTAACAACGATTGTTCAAATTGAATATAAGCTTTTTCCTGATTGGCTTTAGCAATTTCGAACTTAGTTTTAATTTGTCTCTGGTTAAAAATTGGTTGAGTCAAACCCGTAATTACATTCGCAAAAAGTGAATTTGCACTAAACCATTCTTTCAAATCTATACTTTGCAATCCACCTGAAGCAGTCACTTTTAACGTTGGATAAAAATTACTTTTAGCAATATTAGTTTGCTCAAAATTAGAAATCAAATTGTACTCTGCAGCGATAACATCCGGCCTATTTCTTAATAAAGTTGCTGGAACTCCTAGCGTAATAGTTGGTTGCATTAATTGATTTTCAAAAGTGCTTCTTTCAATTTTAGATCCACTTTCGCCTAAAAGAATGCTCATGCTATTTTCTAAAATAATAATACTGTTTTTTAAATCAGCGATAATAATTTCAGTGGCATATTTCTGCGCTTCTGTTTGTTTTACGCCAACTTCAGTCACATTACCAGCATCCTTTAATGCAACAATAGCTTCGATACTTTGGTTTCTATTAATCAAAGTTTTCTCTGCTAATTCGATTTGAGCATCAACAGAAAGCAATTGGTAATAAGTAGCGGCAATGTTAGCTATTAATTGCGTTTTTACAGCTTGTTTTACCGCAGTTGTTTGAAGAAAACTTGCATTTGCAGCACGTTTGTTACTTCTTATTTTACCCCAAATATCTGCTTCCCAAGAAAGATTTCCTGTTAATTGATATTGGTCCGTGCTTCGGTTCTGCAATAAAGCACCAAACTGACTGTTTTTGGAAAGTTCTTGATGTGTCCAATCAGCTCCTGCGGAAAGAGTAGGGAAGTACCCTGCTTTTCCTTGTTTCATAGTAGCTTCGGCAGCTACAATGTTTTGAATTGCGATTTTGACATCTAAGTTATTAACTAATCCTTTTTGTATATATCCTTGCAAAAGCGGATCCGTAAACACTTTATCCCAAGCCACATTGGCAAATGATAAAGTATCATTAGAAACGACTTCGTTACGGTATAAATTTTCTGTTTTTAATTCTGAACGCTTGTAGTCTTTGGCAACAAAACACGATTGCATTATTGTTGCTGTTAGAACAACAAGTCCTATTTTATGGAACTTATTTTTCATTTTCTTCGTTTAAAAGTATAGTATCAGATTCGGTAGTCACAACAGGTTTTCCTGAAATTTTTTCTTGTAAGCTTTGGAATATGATGAACAAAATAGGAACTACAAATACACCTAAAATGGTTCCAACTAACATTCCACCTACAGCTCCCATACCAATCGAACGGTTACCTACGGCACCAACTCCAGAAGCAAAAGCCAATGGCAATAATCCGAAGATAAAAGCTAGAGAAGTCATTAAAATAGGACGTAAACGTGCTTTTGCACCTTCGATGGCAGCTTGCGCTAAATCCATTCCGTGTCGGCGTCTTTGTATGGCAAATTCGACTATCAAAATGGCATTTTTCGCTAATAGTCCTATAAGCATTATCAGTGCAACTTGAAAATAAATGTTGTTTTCCAATCCTGCAAATTTCACAAAAGCAATCGCTCCAGCAATACCAACAGGTAATGAAAGTAGTACAGATAATGGAACTAAATAACTTTCGTACTGTGCACTTAATAAGAAATAAACAAATATCAAACTTAGTAAGAACACGCCAATTGCTTGATTTCCTGCTAGAATTTCTTCACGAGTCATCCCAGAAAATTCATAACTATACGTTTTAGGTAAATGCTGCGCCGCAACTTCTTGAATTGCTTTGATTGCATCACCAGAACTATAACCTGGTTTTGCTTTTCCGTTTACATTTACTGCTTTCAACATATTGAAACGGGCCACTGCTTCAGGACCATAAATTCTTTTTAGATTTATAAACTGACTGATCGCCACTTGTTGACCTGCAGCATTCTTTACATAAATGTTGTTTATCGAAGCTTCGTTAGCTCTATCAGACGGTTTAGCCTGAATCATCACGCGGTATTGCTTACCAAATTTATTAAAATCAGTAGTGTACAATCCTCCATAATAGCCTTGCATCGTGTTGAAAATATCAGAAACTGATACTCCAGCATCTTTCGCTCTTTCGACATTAATATCCATTTGGAATTGCGGAAACGATGCATTAAAATTGGTTTGAGCATATTGAATTTCAGGTCTTTTCATTAATTCGCCTAAAAACTCATTGCTCACTTTGCTTACTGTAGCCCAGTCATCATCGCCTTTATCTTGAATTTTTAATTCGAAACCATCGGCTGAACCAAAACCTTGAACACTTGGTGGTGTGAAAAATAAAGCTCTTGCATCTTTAAAATGGGCTGTTTTTCCAAATAATTCTTTTACAACAGCATCAACGGATTGATTGGCTTCTTTACGGTGTTTCCAATCTTTTAATTTAATGATTGTAAAAGCATAAGAACCCCCATTTACACTGTTCAGTAAACTGAAACCTACAACGCTCATTCTAGATTCAATAATATCCATTGAACCTAAAATGGTGTCTAATTCTTTAACTGCTTTTTCAGTTTTTTCTAATGTTGTTCCTGGAGGCAATGTTAAATCGGCCATGATTATTCCACGGTCTTCATTAGGAATAAATCCTGAAGGTGTCGTTTGGAATAAAAGGAATGTAATTCCTGAGAAAACAACTAAACCAATAACCGTAATCCATTTTTTTCTTGCCAAAAATCCTAATGATTTCACATATTTGTTATTCATTCTATCAAAACTAGAATTGAAAGCAATGAAAAAACGATCTTTAAAATTGGCATCGTGATGATCAGAATCTTTGTGAGGTTTTAAGAATAAAGCACATAATGCAGGACTTAAAGTCAAAGCATTAACTGCTGAAATCAAAATTGCAATTGCCAAAGTAATCGCAAACTGTTGGTAAAAAACACCTGATGGACCACTCAAGAAAGACACAGGAATAAATACTGCCGCCATTACCATTGTGATCGAAATAATAGCTCCTGTAATTTCGCTCATTGCTGAGATAGTCGCTTCTTTTCCTGATTTTGCTCCTTCATCCAGTTTAGCATGCACTGCCTCGACGACGACAATGGCATCATCGACGACAATTCCAATGGCTAGAATCATAGCAAATAAAGTCAACATATTGATCGAGAATCCAAATATTTGGAGGAAGAAAAAGGTACCAACAATTGCTACAGGAACTGCAATTGCAGGAATTAAAGTCGAACGAAAATCTTGCAAGAAGATATATACCACAATAAATACCAATATAAAAGCTTCGAGCAAAGTGGTTAATACTTTGTCAATTGAAGCATCAAGAAATGTTTTTGTGTTTAATGGAATCACGTAATCAACTCCTTTTGGGAAGTCTGGTTTTGTATCTTCTAAGATTTTCATTACTTCGGTAATAATATCTTGCGCATTAGAACCAGAGGTTTGGAAAACCCCTACAGCAACCCCTTGTTTACCCATTGCAATATTCTTAGTTCCATAATTGAAACCTCCTAATTCAACAGTGGCAACATCTTTTAAGTGCAAGAAATTTCCATTTCCTGTAGAACGAATAACAATATTTTCGTAATCTGCAATTTCAGAAAGTCTTCCTTTATATTTAATTACATATTCATAAACACCTTCGGCATTTTCACCAAATTTCCCTGGTGCAGCTTCAACATTTTGTTCTTGCAATGCGGCTTGAATTTCTTTTGGAGAAACATTATACGCAGCCATTTTTGCAGGATCAATCCAGATTCTCATCGAATAATCTTTGGATCCAAAAACGTTTACTTGACCAACACCTTTTACACGTTGTAATTTTGGAACTAAATTAATTTTAGCATAATTCTGAATATACGTTTCATCAAAATCTTTGTTTTTTGAATATAAAGCAAAGAACATCAAAGCACTCGTTTGACTTTTTAGCGTTGTAACTCCAGTTTGAACCACCGCTTGAGGAAGTTTACTAGTAGCACGCGATACTCTATTTTGAACGTTTACCGCCGCAATATCTGGATCTACACCTAATTCGAAATATACAGAGATTTTAGCAGAACCATCATTGGCAGCAGAGGAAGTCATATACGTCATTCCTTCTACACCGTTGATTTCTTCTTCTAGCGGAATTACAACACTATTTAATACGGTTTCTGCATTGGCACCGGTATAATTGGCACTAACCTGAACGGTTGGCGGTGCAATTTCAGGGTATTGTTCGACTGGTAATGCCATCAATCCTAAAACCCCTAAAATGGTTATTAAGATAGAGATTACAGTCGATAGGACAGGTCTTTCTATAAAAGTTTTTAACATTTTAAATATTATTTTTTAGCTGCAGCAGCATTTGTTTTTACTATTTCTTTATCCGTTGGAGCTACAGTTTCTGAATTCGTTTTATCAATTTGTTGTGGAATAATTTCTGTATCATTTTTCAATTTTGAGGCACCTTCAACAACTATTACGTCACCTTCAGAAAGTCCATCGGTAACAATAAAGTTCAAGTCTGACGTTCCGTTTGTTGTAATAATTTTTGATTGTACTTTATTTCCTTGACCTACAACAAAAATCATTTGTTTTCCTTGCACTTCAAAAACAGCATTTTGGGGTACTACAACAACGTCTTTCTGGATTATTGGCAAACGAATGATTCCACTATTTCCACTTCTTAAAAGACCTTCAGGATTTTTGAATTCAGCTCTAAATTGAGTGGTTCCCGTTGTTGGGTTTACTAAGCCGTTCATAGTGACAACTTTACCTTTTTGGTCGTATTCTGAATTGTCCACTAAAAGTAAAGAAACTTCTGGAACTGATTTTAGTTTTTCAGCAGTTGTAGCCCCTTTAAAAGTTTTATTGAAGAAAAGTAATTGCTTTTCATTCATTGAAAAGTAAGCACGTATCATTTTGGTATCAGACACTGTAGTTAATGGCATTTCACTCGTTGAATTCACCAAACTTCCTTCACGGAAAGGCAAACTACCAATTACTCCATTTACAGGAGAAACGATTGTTCCAAAACCAATATTTGAAGCAATACTACCATAAGCACTTTTGGCTTGAGCCAATTTTGCTTTAGCCGTTTCCAATTGAACATTACTGATAATTTTGCGATCTACTAGAGGTTTTAGTCTATCAACTTCAACCTGAGCGGCTTGTACCATTGCTTTGGCGGCAGAAGCATCTTGGTTTAACGTTTGTGTTTCTAGTTTGAAGAGTAGTTGTCCTTTTCGTACTACTTGTCCTTCATCAACATATATTTTTTGAATAAATCCAGTTACTTTAGGACGGATTTCTACGTTTTGTTGGCCTTCAAGATTAGCGGTATATTCTTGGTAAACAACAGCATCTTGCTTTGTAATTGTTTGAACTGGAAAAGGCGCAGCTGTTGGAGCTGGCATTTGCTGCTCTTCTTTTTTACCGCAAGAGGCTAAAATTAGTACTACAAATAGAGTTAATATTGAATTTTTTTTCATTTTTATTCTTGAGTTTGGGATTTATATTTAGTGATTATTCTTTTCTATTATTTTAAATTTTTCAATGGTCTTTATCAAAAGTTCTTCTACCTCACAAACGTGTGTTTTGTAAGCTTTGATGTCTTCCATATTGTATTGTTCTTCTGAACAGGAAATGGTTTGCTCACGATAATGAATGAGTCGATCTAAAATGGTCTTTTCAAAATCTACTAATTTGATGTAATTTGCTAATCTTTCACTGAAGGGTGAAGGCTTAAAATATTTTTTTCGATCACCTGAAACTGTGTAGTAGGTAATTTTTCCCATTTTTGATAGCAAATTCAAATTTGTAGAAACAGAACTTTTACTAGCTTTCATTTTTGCTACAATTTCCTCAAATGTTAAACCTGTTTTACATCCATCAATTATTAATAATCCTAGAATTCTAGAACCTAGAGGTGGTAAATTATATAATAATTCAAAATGATTTCCGAACATTTCGATCAGTTCTTCGCGTTCTTTTTGTATTGTTTCCATAATTTTTTTTTGCAAAAGTAGAGTTAGTTCGTATATTTGCGAACTAAACGAACTTAAATTTGTGTTAATTTTTTAACATTTTATTTTTGTTCTATAGATTGAGTTGAAATTAAAAATTATAAAACTGCTCTAATCAAGTGAGTATGGTTTAAAATACATTTGTAATTTTAAACTCAAAATGGGGTTCATTTGGATTTCTTATTTAAGATCTAAATTTCCGTATATTTGTTGACCTAAAAAATAACTTATAGTGAGTCAAATCAATAAGCTTAAAATATTTAATGATCCTATTTATGGTTTTATTACCATTCCCAATGCTTTAATTTACGATTTAATTCAGCATCCTTATTTTCAGCGTTTGCGTCGTATATCACAAATGGGATTGTCCTACTTAGTCTATCCAGGAGCTAATCATACTCGTTTTCATCACGCTTTAGGCTGTATGCATTTGATGCAAAAAGCGGTTGATGTACTTCGATTTAAAGGAGTTGTTATTTCAAATGAAGAGGAAAACGCTTTGTACATTGCTATTTTACTGCACGACATTGGTCACGGACCTTTTTCTCATGCTATGGAAAAAAGTATTGTAGAAGAGGTACATCATGAAGAAATATCATTGTTATTTATGAACCAATTAAACGTTGAGTTTAATGGTAAGCTAGATTTGGCTATTCAAGTATTTAAAGGAGAGTATGATCGTAAATTTATGCTTCAGTTGATTTCGAGTCAACTCGACATGGATCGAATGGATTATTTGAAACGCGATAGCTATTATTCGGGTGTTGCTGAAGGGAATGTGAATTCAGAACGATTAATTCAGATGATGAATGTTGTTGATGACTATTTAGTTATCGAAGAAAAGGGAATCTATTCGGTAGAGAAGTTTTTAATGTCACGACGTTTGATGTATTGGCAAGCGTATTTGCATAAAACGAGTTTAGTGGCCGAATTAATTTTGATGAGAATACTAAAGCGAGCCAAAGAATTAACATTAAAAGGAGTTCCATTACCCTGCAGCGAACCTCTATTATTTTTTATGCAAAATAAAGTTACAATAGAAACTTTTGATGCTGAAAAATTAGATTTATTTGCTCAATTAGACGATTTTGATATTATTGGAGCTTTAAAATCTTGGCAAAAAAATGATGATTTTATTTTATCCACCTTGAGTAAAATGATTGTTAATAGAGATTTATTAAAAATTAAATTAACAAGTGAAAAAGTAGCAATTGAAGATTTACAGCCATTGAAAGAGCGTTTTGCGTTACAGAATAATATTTCTGTCACAGATGCTAATTATTTTATCTT
The DNA here is from genome assembly GCF_023162025.1 of Flavobacterium pygoscelis. NCBI lineage: Bacteria > Pseudomonadati > Bacteroidota > Flavobacteriia > Flavobacteriales > Flavobacteriaceae > Flavobacterium > Flavobacterium pygoscelis. The sequence goes on from NZ_JALNUB010000007.1 coordinate 74,772, forward strand.
TAAAGGAAAAATAAAAAATCAAGCTTACAGTAAAGAAGCAGATCCTATACGTATTTTGAAAAAAGATAATACTGTTGAGGATGTAATTGAATCTTCCGATCAGCTGAATTTAAAATCATTATCTAAATCGGTGACCAAATATTACATCTGTTTTCCAAAACAACTGTTATAAAAACACCATTTAAAATCTATTTTTTATATTTTTGTCGCAATGAAATTTACAGCAGAACAAATAGCAGGGATTTTAGAAGGAGAAGTTATTGGGAATCCAATGGCCGAAGTTTTTAGATTGTCAAAAATCGAAGATGGAGCAGAGGGATCACTGACTTTTTTGTCAAATCCTAAATATCTTCATTATATATACTCTACAAAAGCCTCAGTAACAATTGTTAATGATAGCTTTGTTCCAGAGGCAAATTTAGATACAACATTGATAAAAGTACCAGATGCGTATGCTGCTTTTTCTAAATTATTAGAATTTTATAATGAAGTAAAGCAAAATAAAAACGGTATAGAACAACATTCCTTTCTTTCTTCGAGTGTAATACATGGAGAAAACCTATATTTGGGCAGTTTTAGTTATGTAGGAGAAAATGTTATTATAGGTACCAACGTAAAAATATATCCCAATTGTTTTATAGGCGATAATGTTGTTATAGGCGATAATGTAAAATTATTTGCTGGCGCAAAAATTTATTCTGAAACTAATATAGGTAACAATTGTACAATTCATTCCGGAGCTATTATAGGTTCGGATGGTTTTGGTTTTGCACCAAATCCTGATGGAACTTATACCACGATTCCTCAAATAGGAAATGTAATAATAGAAGATAATGTAGATATTGGTTCTTGTACGACGATTGATAGAGCGACAATGGGATCTACTATCATTAGAAAAGGAGTAAAATTGGATAATCAAATTCAAATTGCTCATAATGTAGAAATAGGGGAGAATACTGTAATTGCTGCACAAACTGGTGTTGCAGGTTCTACTAAAATTGGAAAGAACGGAATGATTGGTGGCCAAGTCGGAATTTCAGGACATTTACACATTGGTGATAATGTTAGAATTCAGGCCCAATCTGGTGTTGGAAGAAACATAAAAGACAACGAAATTTTGCAAGGAAGCCCTGCATTTGGATACAATGATTTTAGTAAATCGTATGTTCATTTTAAGAACTTACCTAAAATTGTTGCAGAAATAAAAGAATTAAAGAAACAAATATTAAACCAAAAAAATGGAAACAATGGTTAAACAGAAGACCATCAAAACAGAAATCTCATTAACAGGAGTTGGACTGCATACCGGTAAAGAAGTAAAAATGACTTTTAAACCTGCTCCCGTGAATAATGGTTTTACTTTTGTTCGAGTAGATCTGGAAGGACATCCTATTATTGAGGCAGATGCAAATTATGTTGTAAACACTGAAAGAGGGACAAATTTAGAAAAACGTGGAGTGAAAATTCAAACTCCAGAACATGTTTTGGCAGCTTTAGTTGGTTGCGATTTAGACAATGTTATTATCGAATTGAATGCTTCAGAACTTCCTATTATGGATGGTTCTTCAAAATATTTTGTAGAAGCTATAGAAACTGCTGGAGTAGAAGAGCAAAATTCAAAAAGAAATGTATACGTAGTAAAAGAAGTTATTTCTTTTACAGATGAAGAATCTGGAAGTGAGATTTTGGTTATGCCAAGTGATCATTATTGCGTAACAGCTATGGTAGATTTTGGGACTAAAATTTTAGGTACTCAAAATGCAAACATGAAAAGCATTGCCGATTTTAAAACAGAAATTTCTCAATCAAGAACCTTTAGTTTTCTACATGAATTAGAATCATTATTAGAAAAAGGGCTTATTAAAGGTGGGGATTTAAATAATGCCATTGTTTATGTTGACAAGGATATTTCTGCCTCAACTATGGAAAACTTGAAAGTTGCTTTTGGAAAAGAGGAATTGACAGTTAAGCCCAATGGAATTTTAGACAACCTTACTTTGCACTATCCAAACGAGGCAGCAAGACATAAATTACTAGATGTAGTTGGAGATTTAGCTCTAATTGGTACAAAAATTCAAGGTAAAGTTATTGCCAATAAGCCAGGACATTTTGTGAACACACAGTTTGCTAAAAAAATGGCTAAAATCATAAAAATCGAACAAAGAAATTATGTTCCTGTTTATGATTTAAATTTAGAACCATTGATGGACATTCATAAAATTATGGCTGTTCTTCCTCATAGACCTCCATTTTTGTTAATTGATAGAATTATAGAAATGTCTGAAAGTCATGTTGTAGGTATGAAAAATGTAACGATGAATGAAAATTTCTTTGTTGGTCATTTTCCAGAAGCTCCAGTTATGCCAGGTGTTTTAATTGTTGAAGCTATGGCTCAAACAGGAGGAATTCTAGTTTTAAGTACGGTTCCAGATCCTGAAAATTATTTAACATATTTCATGAAAATTGATAATGTTAAATTCAAACAAAAAGTATTACCTGGTGATACTTTGATATTTAAGTGCGATTTGATAACACCGATTCGAAGAGGAATTTGCCACATGCAAGCAAATGCTTATGCCAATGGTAAATTAGTTGCTGAAGCAGAATTAATGGCACAAATTGCTAAAAAACAATAGATTTGGAGAAAATTACTTTTAATTTTATTAAAAATGAAAGGTAGCTTTAACCTAGTAAAAAATTAAAAAATAGCTGATGAATCAACCACTAGCCTATGTTCATCCAGGCGCAAAAATAGCCAAAAATGTAGTTATTGAGCCGTTTACAACCATTCATAATAATGTAGTTATTGGAGATGGAACTTGGATCGGATCAAATGTTACTATAATGGAAGGAGCGAGAATTGGAAAAAATTGCAATATATTCCCAGGTGCGGTTATTTCAGCAGTTCCTCAGGATTTAAAATTTGGAGGCGAGGATTCCTTAGCAATTATTGGTGATAATTGCACTATTAGAGAATGTGTAACCATCAATAGAGGAACAATTGCATCGGGTCAAACTACAATAGGTGATAATTGTCTTATAATGGCAACAGCTCATATTGCTCATGACTGTCATATTGGTCACAATGTTATAATTGTAAACGGAGTACTTTTAGGAGGACATGTAACCGTAGGGAATCACGCTATTATTGGTGGATTATCTGCAGTGCATCAGTTTATTAGCATAGGTGATCATGCCATGATTTCTGGAGGATCACTTTTAAGAAAAGATGTGCCACCTTACACTAAAGCCGCAAAAGAACCTTTGTCTTACGTAGGTATTAATTCAGTAGGATTAAGAAGACGTGGTTTTTCTTCTGAGAAAATTAGAGAAATTCAAGGTATATACAGGATTTTATATCAAAAAAATTACAATACCACTCAAGCTTTAGGAATTATCGAAGCGGAGATGGAAGCAACACCAGAAAGAGATGAAATTATTGATTTCATTAGAAATTCATCTCGAGGTGTGATGAAAGGATATTCTGGAAATTACTAAAAAAACTCTTGACTATTAGCAATTTGGTAGTAGTCAGAAAAATAAATAAAATATAAATCGCTAATAGCTAAAAGTAAAATATAAATGGCATCTACATCAGATATTAAAAACGGATTGTGCATTAAATTCAATAATGACATCTATAAAATAGTTGAATTTCTTCATGTAAAACCAGGTAAAGGACCTGCTTTTGTTAGAACAAAACTAAGAAGTTTAACTAACGGAAGAGTATTAGATAATACTTTTTCTGCTGGACATAAAATTGATGAAGTACGAGTTGAAAATCATAAATTTCAGTTTTTATATCCAGAAGGTGATGAATTTCATTTCATGAATACTGAAACTTTTGAGCAAATTACATTAAATAAAAATATTTTAGATTCTCCAGGTTTATTAAAAGAAGGAGAAAATGTAATGATTAGCATTAATACAGAAACTGATTTACCACTTTCAGTAGATATGCCAGCCTCTGTTATACTTGAAGTTACGTATGCTGAGCCTGGAATTAAAGGAAATACAGCAACAAACGCTACTAAATCAGCAACTGTTGAAACAGGAGCGCTAGTAAATGTTCCTTTGTTTATCAATGAAGGGGATAAAATTAAAATAGACACTACTTCTGGTTCTTACATGGAACGCGTAAAAGAGTAAGTAATTTGATAATAGAAAATGTGAAAATTAGATAAATTTCACATTTTCTATTTTTTTTTAATTTTCTAATAAAAATTATGAAATTTCCAAAAGTTTACTCTTTAGAAGAAATAGCTATTATTATCGGTTGTGAATATGTTGGTGATACCAATTTCCCTGTAACTGGAATGAACGAAATTCATGTAGTTGGCAGCGGTGATATAGTATTTGTTGATCATCCAAAATATTATGATAAGGCTTTAAATTCGGCTGCTACAATTATTTTAATTAATAAAAATGTTGACTGTCCTGAAGGGAAAGCGTTATTAATTTCTGAAGATCCGTTCAGAGATTTTAATAAATTGACAAATTATTTCAAGCCTTTTCAGTTTTCAAATGTCTCATTAGCTACTTCTGCAACTGTAGGAGAAGGAACTATTATTCAGCCAAATACGTTTATAGGAAATCATGTAGTTATTGGTAAAAATTGTTTAATACATTCTAATGTTTCTATTTATGACCATACTGTAATTGGTGATAATGTTATAATTCATGCAGGAACAGTTTTAGGTGCAGATGCTTTTTATTATAAAAAAAGAGCCGAAGGATTTGATCAGTTGCTTTCTGGAGGAAGAGTTGTCATTCAAGATAATGTAGGCATTGGAGCTCTTTGCACCATTGATAAAGGAGTAACAGGAGATACAACTATTGGTGAAGGAACAAAAATTGACAATCAAGTGCATGTAGGACATGATACTGTGATAGGAAAAAAATGTTTAATAGCTTCTCAAACCGGAATTGCAGGCTGTGTTATTATTGAAGATGAAGTGACAATTTGGGGACAAGTAGGAACCACTAGCGGAATTACGATAGGAGCAAAGGCTGTTATCATGGGACAAACTGGAGTAACTAAATCAGTTGAAGGTGGAAAATCTTATTTTGGTACTCCAATAGAAGAGTCAAGAGAGAAATTGAAACAGTTGGCTAATATTAAAAAAATTCCAGAAATTTTAAAAAAAATAAAGTAATATGTCTTCAAAAGAAATTGTTGAGAAATTTTACAAATCGGATGCTTTAATTGATAGTGAAGTTATAAAAGATTTTTTACATCCCGATATTATAGTCGAGTGGAACAGTAGCAAAGGTTTTATTGAGCTAAATTATGAAGCATTATTAAATTTATCTAACGATTTAAGTAAAGCTTACGTTCGATCTAAGGTTCGCATCAATCAGATTATTGCCGAAAATGATTTGGTTTCAGTGCGTTATTCTCATTTTGTTAAAACAATAGAGAACCCTAGAGAAGAAATGTTACTGGCACATTTTATTGTGATTTGGCAAATTAAAGACAATAAATTATATCGAGGGTATCAAATGAGCCAATTATCCTAATTTAGTGGTAAAAAACTGAATATGGGATACCCGTTTAGTGCTTACAATTTTATACTTTTGCATAACCATTTTAAAAACTACATAAAATAATATATCATGAGTGTTTTAGTTAATAAAGATTCCAAAATAATTGTTCAAGGTTTTACAGGAAGTGAAGGGACTTTCCATGCTTCTCAAATGATTGAGTACGGAACTAATGTTGTTGGTGGTGTAACTCCAGGAAAAGGAGGAACATCTCATTTAGACAGACCTGTTTTTAATACTGTAAAAGATGCTGTTGAACAAGCAGGAGCTGACACAACTATCATTTTCGTTCCACCAGCTTTTGCAGCTGATGCGATTATGGAAGCTGCAGATGCAGGTATTAAAGTAATTATTGCAATTACAGAAGGAATTCCTGTTGCTGACATGATAAAAGCAAACAGTTACGTTAAAGAAAGAAATGCAAGATTAATAGGTCCAAACTGTCCAGGAATTATTACTCCAGGTGAAGCTAAAGTTGGTATTATGCCAGGTTTTGTTTTCAAAAAAGGAACTATTGGTATTGTTTCTAAATCAGGAACTTTAACTTACGAAGCGGCTGACCAAGTAGTAAAACAAGGTTTAGGAATCACAACTGCTATCGGAATTGGTGGAGATCCAATCATTGGAACTACAACAAAAGAAGCAGTAGAGTTATTGATGAATGACCCAGAAACAGAATGTATCGTAATGATTGGTGAAATCGGTGGACAATTAGAAGCGGATGCTGCTCATTGGATTAAAGCTGATGGAAACCGTAAACCAGTTGTAGGTTTCATCGCAGGAGTAACTGCTCCAGCAGGACGTACAATGGGACATGCAGGTGCAATTGTTGGTGGATCTGATGATACGGCTGAAGCTAAAAAACAAATTATGAGAGAATGTGGTATTCACGTAGTAGATTCTCCAGCTGAAATTGGTAAAAAAGTAAAAGAAGTTTTAGGATAATCTTTTATATTTATAAAAAAAATTAAAAGCCTCACATTTTGTGGGGCTTTTTTATTATTGAATGGAATTAAAGAATACCTTTGCACTTTATTAAAAATAGTGTTTAATAGATTTATTTTTGATAAATAAAAAATGTAAACGAATGGTCTAGATAACTTTTCAGATTTTTGTGAGTTTTATCTAGGAAGACCATTTCAAATAAAAATATAATATATGTACAAGGAGTTAGAAAAATTCAAAGTTACCAATCAGTTTTCATTTACAGCAGAAGATAGTTTAGCAGAAGTTTGCAATGCATCTGAAGGATCTGGTGTGTTTTTAGTTTATGCAGTTGGTGAAGTAAAAGAGTTAATTATGGTTGGTTCTACTGGAACTGTTCAAAATGACGGAACTTTGAAAATTAAAAATGGTGGTTTGAATGACAAAATAGTCGAAGGACACCAATTCGCTAAAACAGGAAGAAAATATTCTTGGCCAGCACAAATGAAGAAAGAAGATATTAGCACACTTGAAGTAGTTTGGTATGAGACTTTTAATAATGATTCTAAAGTAATTCCAACATTTGTAGAAGCACAAGTTTTACAAAATTTCTTAGATGAAAATGGAAGATTGCCAAAATGGAATGTAGCTTTTTAAGTTATTTCTATACTAATACAATTGAAAGACTTTACTTTGGTAAGGTCTTTTTTTTGTTTTAAATTCATAAATAGTATTTTTATTTGTTTATATAAAAAAATAAGTACTATTTTTGCCCCCGTTATCACGAATCTCTTAATAGAGATAGCAACCTGCAACAACGAGCAAGGTGCTAAAACGATAAGCCAAATCCTTTGGAAAAAATGTTGTTTTTTTATTCCTGTTTTGCTTTTTTGTTTTTCGTCATAACCCTTTAATTTAAAAAATGATTATGACTAAACAAGGTAAAAATAATGGTAATCCATTCGCATTAATTCCTTTATTTATTTTTATTGCTACTTTTTTAGGAGTTGGTATTTGGCTAGATGATTTTTATGCTTTCCCGTCTCCAATTGCTGTTTTAATTGGAATAGTTGCGGCTTTCCTACTTTTTAAATCTTCTACAGAAGATAAAGTGAATACGCTGATTGCTGGTTGTGGTGAAAGTAAAATAATGACGATGTGTCTTATATATTTACTTGCGGGTGCTTTTGCTGTAGTGAGTAAAGCTACTGGTGGAGTAGATGCTGTTGTAAATTTGGGAATAAACAATATTGATGTTGCTTATTTTCCTTTAGGTATTTTTTTGATTGCCGCATTTTTATCTACTGCGACTGGTACTTCTGTTGGGGCAATTGTTGCAATTGGTCCTATAGCAGTGAGTTTAGCGGATAAAAGTGGTGCTTCATTACCTTTGATTTCGGGTGCATTATTGGGTGGTTCTATGTTAGGAGACAATCTCTCTATGATTTCGGACACCACTATTGCGGCAACACAATCTTTAGGTTGTAAACTCAAAGACAAGTTTAAAATTAATTTATTTATTGCTTTTCCAGCTGCTATAATTACAATTGCAGTATTTTTCTATTTGGGTTTAAACTCAGAAATTGTTTCCGTTGCCATACCTAAAACTGATTTTAATTGGATTGCTATCATACCCTATATACTCGTTATTGTATTAGCAGTTTCTGGAATTAATGTGTTTTCTACGTTAATTATAGGAACATTGTTAGCGGGAATTATAGGTTATTTTGGTGGTAATTTTACGCTTATGGTTTTTACCCAAAAAATATATGAAGGTTTTACCAGTATGACAGAAATATTCTTACTTTCTATGCTTTCAGGTGGTTTAGCTGCGATGGTTGATAAAGCGGGCGGAATTGATTACGTTTTATATCAAGTTAAAAAGCGAATAAAGAGTAAGAAATCGGCGCAGACAGGAATTGGTGTTTTAGTTGGATTAACCAATTTAGCAATCGCTAATAACACCGTTTCTATTGTGATTACAGGAAGTATTGCAAAAGAAATTAATGATGAATACAATTTGAGTGCAAAGAAAACCGCGACTATACTTGATATTTTTTCTTGTGTTATTCAAGGAATATTACCTTATGGAGCTCAAGTACTTTTGATATTAAGCTTTGCAGATGGAAAGCTGAACTTTTTAGATTTGATTAGTAATGCTTGGTATCATTTGTTCTTATTTGTTTTTACATTAATCGCTATTTATGCTAATTTTTGGGATAAATGGGTGAATCGAATTATTAAAATTTAAAAGCTAGTATTTTTATTAATGTATATGGTTTTGTATTTTTTTTAAAAAAGTAAATATTCTATATTTGACAGATATAAGATAGCCCTGATAGAAGTGGAAATCCTTTTATTTTTTTGTTTAAAAAAATAAAAGATTGTAGCGGATAGCAGGAATAGCTTCAAATAAAAATTAAAATAAGTTTTGAATATGAAATTACTAGAAGGAAAAGTAGCTATAATTACAGGCGCAAGTCGTGGAATAGGTAAAGGAATTGCAGAAGTTTTTGCAAAACACGGAGCAAATATTGCTTTTACTTACAGTTCATCTGTAGAATCAGCTATGGCATTAGAAAATGAATTGAATGCACTTGGAATTAAAGCGAAAGGGTATCAATCTAACGCAGCTGATTTTAATGAAGCGCAAACGCTTGTTGATGCGGTTAATGCTGAGTTTGGAACAGTAGATATTTTGATTAACAACGCCGGAATTACCAAAGATAATTTGTTAATGCGTATGTCTGAACAAGATTTTGACCAAGTAATGGATGTAAACTTGAAATCAGTTTTCAACATGACAAAAGCAATTCAGAAAACTTTTCTTAAAAAACGTGCGGGATCTATCATTAATATGAGTTCTGTAGTTGGAGTAAAAGGAAATGCCGGACAAACAAATTATGCTGCTTCTAAGGCGGGAGTTATTGGTTTTTCTAAATCAGTAGCATTAGAATTAGGATCGCGCAACATTCGTTGTAATGTAATTGCACCAGGTTTTATTGAAACTGAAATGACTGCAAAATTAAACGAAGATGTAGTAAAAGGTTGGAGAGATGGAATTCCGTTAAAACGTGGCGGAACTACTGAAGATGTAGCTAATGCTTGTCTGTTCTTCGCTTCAGACATGAGCGGTTACGTAACGGGTCAAGTTATGAACGTTTGTGGAGGAATGCTTACTTAATAAAAAGTGATTCGTTTTTAGTTTTTTTTAATCAAAATTGAAAACGAATTTCTATATACTATAAAATATGACAACAACTGCAATACTATTATTACTGGTTTCTTTATTAATAGCTAGCGGTTTATCCTATTTTCAATATATCTACAAAGCCAAAAACAAATCTAAAGTGAATTTGTTTTTGGCTTTTTTACGTTTTTTAACTATTTTTTCTATTTTTTTATTGCTTATTAATCCAATAATAACCAAAAATAGATTAGAAATTGTAAAAACACCTTTACCTGTCGTGATTGATAATTCTAGTTCCATTTCATTTTTGAATGTGAATAAAGAAGTTGAACAATTATATAAAAAAATCATTTCGAATAAGGATATTCAAGAAAAATTTGAGGTTCAATCCTATCAGTTTTCAGAAGATTTTGAACCATCAGATAAATTTACTTTTAAAGGAACGCAGACTAACATTGATGTTGTTGCCAAAAACCTTAAAAGCATTTATAAAAACAACAATTATCCGACGATTTTAATCAGTGATGGAAATCAAACTTCAGGTAATGATTATGTGTATAGTTTTGGTACTGAAAATAAAGTGTACCCAATAATTGTAGGTGATACAACGACATTTTTAGATATTAAAATCAATCAATTAAATGTTAATAAATATGCCTTTCATAAAAATAAATTTCCTGTTGAAGCATTTTTAAGTTATTCAGGAACAAAAAACATTACTGCTGATTTTGTAATTTCACAAGGAAACTTAATACTCAGTAAGCAGCGAATTTCATTTACAACTTATAAAAAAACGGCTACTGTTAGTGTTCTTTTACCTGCTGACAAAATAGGAATTCAAGTTTTTAAAGCTACTATTACATCTTTAGAAAAAGAAAAAAATACGTATAATAACACCAAAAATTTTGCGGTTGAAGTTATTGACCAAAAAACGAATATCGCAATTGTTTCACCAATTAATCATCCAGATTTAGGAGCATTAAAAAGAGCGATCGAAACTAATGTACAACGTAAAGTAACTATACTTAAACCTAACGATATTAAATCATTACAAGATTATAATGTTTTAATTTTATACCAACCCAATACAGAATTTAAAGCCTTATTTGAGAATAACAAAGTAGCTGGAATAAATACCTTTATTATTACTGGAAATAGTACGGATTTTAATTTTCTGAATCAGCAACAAAACAATCTCAACTTTAAAATGAGTGGACAAAAAGAGGATTATTTATCGGTCTTTAACCCACAGTTTAATTTATTTGCAATTGATAATATTGGATTTGAAAATTTACCTCCTTTGCAAAATGCTTTTGGATCCGTTACCGTAAACGGATCATTATCTGTTCTTCTTTCGTCTAAAATTAGAACTATTGATACGAATAGTCCTTTATTAGCTTTTGCTGAAAACCAGAGCAAGAGAACCGCTTATCTTCTTGGCGAAAACAGCTGGAAATGGCGTTTACAATCCCACATCAACAATCAATCATTCGAAAAATATGATGTTTTTATTGATAAAATAATACAGTTTTTAGCAACAAGTACGGGCAAAAAATCATTAGTTGTTGAACATGAGCAATTTTATAATTTTGGCGAAGCTATTGAAATTACAGCTCAGTATTTTAATAAAAATTATGAGTTTGACGAAAAAGCTCGATTGACCATTGCGGTTACTAATACAAAAACCAAACAAACCAAAAGCTTTGATTTACTAAAAAGTAATAATTATTACAAAGTGAATCTTGACGGTCTTAAAGCGGGTAACTATAGTTTTAATGTAAAAGAATTGAATTCTAATAGTACTTATTCTAGTAATTTTGAAATTCTTGATTTTGATATCGAAAAGCAATTTGTAAATCCCGATATTGAAAAAATGTCGCAACTAGCGCTACAAACCCAAGCAAATGAATACTATCCAGATCAAGTAGATACTTTAATAAAAGTGCTTTTAGAGAATAAAGAATATAAAGCCATCCAAAAAAATAATAGTACAAAAACGCAATTGATTGACTGGGTTTGGCTGTTAATTTTCATATTGATTCTATTGATCACAGAATGGTTTACTCGTAAATATAATGGTTTACTTTGATAAAACTAAAGTAGTAGATTATGGATTTTAGACTAAAAGTTTTTTATATCGTTGCGAGTCGTTTGAGTTTTACAAAAGCGGCAACCGAATTATTTATAACTCAACCTGCAGTTTCTAAACACATACAGGAATTAGAAGAACAATATGAAATTAAACTTTTTGAAAGAAATGGTTCTAAAATTTCATTAACAAGTGCTGGCGAAGTATTGTTAAACCACACCAAGAATATTTTTGAAATTTATCGAGAAATAGATTTTGATATGAGTTCGCTTATTAATGAACGTAATGGATTATTGCGAATAGGAGCGAGTACTACAATTTCACAATATATTATATCGCCACTTTTAGCCCGTTTTCATCAGAAAATGGAAAATATCAAAGTCAATTTACGCAATGGAAATACGGAACAAATAGAAAGCGCTTTATTAAAAAAAGAAATTGAAATAGGCATTGTTGAAGGACAATCTAAAAATAAGTCTATAAAATATAGGCAGTTTTTAAAAGACGAATTAGTCTTAGTTTGCAAAAGTTCTCATTCTCTTGTAAAAAAAAACGAATTGATTCAAGAAGATCTTAAGAAAATGAATTTTCTAATTCGGGAGCAAGGTTCTGGAACACTTGAAGTTATTGAATATGCTTTGAAAACCATCGAACTCAAATTTTCTGATTTGAATGTTGAAATGCAATTGGGAAGTACTGAAAGTATAAAGTCCTATTTATTGAACTCTGATTGTGTTGCTTTTTTATCCATTCACGCTATTGAAAAAGAGTTAAAAAATAACGAACTGACTATTTTAGATGTAAAAAATCTAACTATAGAACGCTATTTTTATATCATTACTCTTCAAGGAAAAAATGATTCTCTTTCTGATTTATTTATAAAAATAATTTCCAGTTACTATAACCTGGAGTTATAGTAGATTGTTATTTGTGATTATTGAATGTTGTTTAAACTTCTGACCTTTGTAGCGTAATAATTAAAAAACTTCATTGTGAAAAATCATAATACAACACCTAAAAAAGATTCTGCTGCTTTTCTAAAAGTTAGCCCAATTTTTCAAAAAATAATTTTCGGACTATTAACTCTTTTATGTCTTTCCGGTTTTATTTCTCCACCCGTTGCCTTATTGATGGGATTAGTTGTTGCTAATCTTTCAGGACATCCTTTTTTAGAACTCAATCATAAAGCGACTAGCATTTTATTGCAAGTTTCAGTAGTTGGACTTGGTTTCGGAATGAACGTTAACAGTGCTTTATCGGCTGGTAAAGAAGGATTTATTTTTACAGTTGCATCAATATTTTGTACTTTAATTTTAGGTTTCTTTATCGGAAAATGGTTGAATATCGAAAAGAAAACCTCTCACCTAATTTCTTGTGGAACTGCTATTTGTGGTGGAAGTGCCATTGCTGCGATTGCTCCCGTAATTAAGTCGGATGAGAAACAAACTTCCGTTGCATTAGGAGTAATTTTTATACTGAATTCAATTGCTTTGTTTTTATTTCCAGCAATTGGACATTGGTTAGATCTTAGCCAACAAGAGTTTGGTTTGTGGTGTGCCATAGCCATTCACGACACGAGTTCAGTTGTAGGAGCGGCAAATAAATACGGAGCAGAAGCCTTGCAAATTGCAACTACGGTAAAATTAGCTAGAGCATTATGGATTATTCCTGTTGCTTTATTAACATCGGTTTTATTCAAAAATAAATCGAGTAAAATAAAAATCCCGTATTTTATTGGACTGTTTATTGTTGCAATGCTATTGAATACTTATGTACCGCAAACAGCTCTTGTAGCACCTTATTTAGTAAATATTGCTAAAATTGGATTAACAATAACTTTGTTTTTAATTGGAGCAGGTCTTAACTTTAGTGTTCTAAAATCGGTTGGTGTAAAACCATTAATTCAGGGTGTTTTGTTGTGGATTTTTATTGCAACTGCTGCTTTAGTTTCAATTATGTATTTCAGTTAATTTTATGTCGCAATGTTTTACGTTTAATAACATGAAACTGCATTCTGATATAATCATATAAAAGAGCTATCAAAAGGAATACAACAGCTATGAGAAGTGTTTTTAATTGCAATACATTATATAAAAAACCACCAGAAACGCATCCAATAAAAAAACAAATAATTATAGATAATCTAAGAAAAATACTTGTTTTTAGTTTTTTATTTTCTTCTGGCTTTTTATAAAAAAATAATTGAGATAATTCTATTCCAAGATCAGTAAAAAGTCCTGTAAGGTGAGTAGTTCTAACGGTAGATTGCGAAATTTTTGTAACCATAGCATTTTGAATTCCCATAGCAAATAGCATCAAAAAGGCTATCCATTTTCCTTCATTATTTGATAATTGAGATTGCGATCCAAAAAATGCGATACTTAATAAAATGATCATTTCGAGAGAAATTGGAATTACATGTGACAAATGAGAATTTTTCTTAGCGATTAATTCAGATAAAAAGTTAGAAGTAAAGGCTCCAAATAAAAAAAATAAAGTGAGTACCAAAAATGTAAATGCAGCATTATAATCCTGCTTCATTATTTCTTCTGCAAAGTAGGCAAAATGACCAGTAACATTGGTAGTTAAAGTGTGTATTGATAAAACCCCGGTAATATTTACAAGACCAGCGACAAAGGATAATAATACGGCTAAACGAAGATTATGAATAAAAGTTCTGTTTTTTCCTTGATGTCGAAACATATTTGTGGTTTTCCTTTAGTATTAACAGAATCTTAAATGGCAATTTTATAAAATAACAATTTAAAGAAATACATTTGTAATTCTAAAAACTAAATTTAATGAAAAATTTTAAAATTAAGCCTACGCTTATCACTTTATCTACTCTTGTAGTTGCTTTTTTAGTAATTTCATGGGGAGTTATCGGTCACGAACGAATTAATAGAGCCGCAGTTTTAGCGCTTCCTGCTCCATTGCAGACTTTTTTCTATAATCATATCGATTATATCACTCAAGAATCTACTGTTCCAGATTTGAGAAGAAATGTTTTAAATGATAAAATGGAACCTTCTCGTCATTATTTTGATATGGAAAATTTTGGTGATGTTGCTACTTTTCCAAAGACCATGGAAGAAGCTAAGAAGAAATATGATGATAAATTTTTAGACAAAAATGGTATATTACCTTGGCATATTCAAGATATGATGACCAAATTAACTAAGGCTTTCAAAGATAAAAGAAAGAACGAAATTTTGTTTATTGCTGCTGATTTGGGTCATTATATTGCAGATGCACACATGCCTTTGCACACTTCTGACAATCATGACGGACAAAATACAAATCAAAAAGGAATACACTCTTTGTGGGAAAGTCGTTTACCAGAATTATTTGTAAAAGATTATAAATTAAATGTTCCACAAGGAAAATATCTTGAAAACGTAGATGTTGCAATTTGGGAATTAATGGCTGATACACATAGTTTGGTTGAGCCTCTTTTAGCAGCCGATAAAAAACTAAGAACAGCTACTCCCGAAAATAAAATGTATGTTACGGATTCCGATGGAGCAGTTGTAAAAAACAAATACGGAGGTATGTTGTATTCTGATGAATATGCAGGGAGATTTCATCAAGAATTAAACGGAATGGTAGAAAATCAAATGAAAAAAGCAATTACAGTAACTGCTAGTTTTTGGTACACTGCTTGGGTAAATGCTGGAAAACCAGATTTGAGTAAACTAGACACAAAAGAGCTTACTAAACGCAATCATAAATTCTTGAAAAAAGATTTAAAAACTTTCGAACAAGGTAAACTTTTTGGTTTAGTCTACGATAAAGAATAAAATAAGCATATTACATAAAAAAAACGGCTGAGAATCAAATCTCAGCCGTTTTTTTTGCTCAAAAATTTTCTGGAACTGATCTTGTTTTTTGCTAAAAAACTCTAAAAGAAAGCATTATTCCGTGCCGTTTAATTGAGTACAAGTATATATTTATCTACTAATTTATTGGTGTGAATTTGTCCAATTTGTGTTTATGTTTTTAGAAATTCAAACCAATAATAATATAAAGTAATATCAGATTGAATATAATAAAAAACGGGTGACAATATTATCTCACCCGTTTTTTATGCTAATTGATTTTTTGATACTTCTTATTTTTTAAGATATCCGAAGCAGTTTGATAATAGGAAATGGTTTCATTTACTAAATCTGTTCTTTCTGTTTTCATTGGTACCTGATCATAGAAAATCTGGAACTCTGGCGCTACTTTTTGATTTGGTTTTAAAGTCAATTGAAACTGTTTGACTGTTTGTTTTGGCGAAATAATTGTCAGAACATTATCTTTAATTAATCCCAGATCTTGATAGGTAGCAATCAACGCTCTTGGCTTATAATCTGATTTTAAAACATCTTGTCCGTAAAACTTACTTTGATAATTAAAATTTAATAATCCTAAAACCGTTGGCATTACATCAATTTGTGACATTATATTATTGTAATATTGAGGCTCTACAAAGCCAGGACTATAAATCATCGCTGGAATTCTATATTTGTCAGCAGGAAGTTCTGTTTTACCTGCACTAGAGGCACAGTGATCCGCAACAATAACAAATACCGTATTGTTGAACCATGGTTGTTTCTTGGCCATTTCAAAGAATTTCTTCATCGCATAATCCGTATATTTTACACCTCCATCACGCGATTTTGCATCTCCAGGAATATCAATTTTCCCATTAGGATACGTAAACGGTCTGTGATTACTTACGGTCATGATATGATTAAAAAAGGGTTTTCCAGATTTTGCTTCTTTGTCCATAATTTTAATGGCTTTGTTGTACATGTCTTCGTCGCAAACTCCCCAAATATTGGCAAAGGTAATCTCGCTAGGTGAAAATGTTTTTTTATCTACAATATCGTATCCATTTCCTCCAAAAAAGTCTTCCATATTGTCAAAAAAGGCATCACCACCATACATATATTTCACATCATAGCCTTTTTCTTTAAAAATTGCTCCAGTGGAGAATTTATCTTTATTGTCTTTTCTTTTTACTACACTTTCGCCAGCAGTTGGAGGAAAACATAAAGTAACGGCTTCTAGACCACGAACAGTTCTATTTCCTACCGCATAAAGGTTAGAAAAAACTAAACTTTTTGTTGCCAAACTATCTAAGAAAGGAGTTATATTTTGCTCATTACCATACATTTTCATAAATTCAGCACTATAACTTTCAATAGTTATTAGCACAACATTTTTGCGATTTTCAGCTGCCTCGCCTTTTATTTGTCTTAATGTGGTCTCGCCGGAAATTGCTGGTAATTGTTGTTTTAATTCGGCATAAGCTTCACTATTTGGAACTGTTTTATAGAATTTAAAATAATCCAATTCGCTGTTCATGAAAGCCAAATAGAATTTGTAAATTCCGTTCGCTTGCAGTTCGTTTGCAAAAATATTCTGTGCATTTTCTCTACTCGCTAATGCCGGAATGGAAAACAAAGACAAGGCAAAAAGTACCATGTAAATTCCGGATATTTTTAATTTTTCAATAAAAGTTGGAATACTTTCGATATATACTTTTGATTTTTTTACAATAAAATAAGTAACTAAACCTGCAATGATAAACAATCCTGAAAATATTGGAATTACAGGATACGATTCCATAATATTACCAATAACTTCGTTGGTATAAATCAAATAGTTTACCGCTATAAAATTGTATTTGACACCAAATTCATTCCAAAAGAAATACTCGCTAATTGCATTTTGTAGAATTAAAACCACATAAAGGAAAATTACAAAAGAGAACAACCAAAAACGTATTTGCTTTCTGTATTTTGGTAAAAAAAGAAGTAATCCAAATAGGAAGGTTTTTAAACCTACAAAGATTAGTCCAATTTTTGGTAAAGCGCCACCATACTCATTTAGTACTGATTTTCCAGAAAGAATATAAAGGAATAATGCTATAAATAATCCGAAAATAATATATCCATACGGTTTATAATATTTACTATTGGATATAAAAATAAGATAGAGCCACAAAAAGCCGCTAATTAATACAAAAATGAAAAAATCGGATAAAAAACCAAATAGAAAAACTGAAACCGTATCAATAAACGTAAAGCTGGTTTGAGTTATAGGATGAAAAAAAAGAATTATTCTTGAAATAAAGCTAACTACAACATAAAAGAGTAGCAAATAATAGAACGGAGAAACTTTTTTAGATAAATTCATATAATTGTATTTTGGGCAAAAGTATAACTAATTTTTAAACATATTTTTTTAGGACTCAATTTATCTATTAATAAAAATTAATATTCGCTTAAGATAGAATTGGATTGACTTTAACTTAGAATAAAATGAATAATTTTATTCCATACTAAAAAACAAATGCGATGAAAAAAATAATAATTTTATTGTTGCTTTTCACAGGAACAATAGGATACTCTCAAAATTGTAATTCTAGTTTTGTTGAAGCTCAGAAAAAAGCAGTGACAGAAAATAAAAATATTTTGCTTGTTTTCTCTGGCTCTGATTGGTGTGCACCTTGCATAAAATTAGACAAAACCATTTGGAAATCAGAAGAATTTAATAAGGAAGCAACTGAAAACTGGATCTTGTACAAAGCTGATTTCCCAAAGAAAAAAGCTAATTTATTGTCATTAGAATTAACTGCTGAGAATAAAAAAATAGCAGAACGGTATAACAAAGAAGGAAATTTCCCGCTTGTTTTACTTTTAGATCCTTCCGGAAAAGTATTGGGAATAACGGGCTATAAAAATGTTACACCTCAAGAGTATATTCAAATCCTTCACTCTTTCGAAAATAAATGAAAAATATAGTTTTCTTCGGTTTATTCTTGATCTCCTTATCGGCTTTTTCTCAAATAGCCCATAAGCGAAAATTATGGATGTTAGGAAGCCCATTTGAGGTTACTGCTGTTGCAAAAGACACTCTTGCTGCTAACCTATATATTGATATGGCTGTGGCCGAAACAAAACGAATAGAAAATTTAATTTCAGATTGGATTCCTACAACGCAAATTTCAGAAGTAAACAGAAATGCTGGAATAAAACCAGTCAAAGTAAATTCTGAAGTTTTTGATTTGGTAGCAAGAGCTCTTAAAATTTCAGAAATTACCGATGGTGCTTTTGATATATCCTACGCATCAATGGATAAAATATGGAAGTTTGACGGAACCATGAAAACCATGCCAACTAAAGAAGCCATAAAAAAGTCTGTTGAAAAAATTGGATACAAAAATGTAATTCTAGATAAAAAAGAACAAACGATATTCCTGAAAATAGCTGGAATGAAATTAGGTTTAGGCGGAATAGGTCAGGGATATATCGCTGATAAAGTCAAAGACTTATTATTTTCTAAAGGATGTATTTCTGGAATTATAAATGTTTCTGGAGATATTAATGCTTGGGGAAAACAACCCGATGGTAAATTATGGACCATTGGAATTGTAAATCCTTTAAATAAAAATAAAATTTTTGCTACTTTTCCTTTAGAGGATAGTGCCGTAGAAACTTCTGGTAGTTATGAAAAGTATGTCATTTTTGATGGCATTCGGTATTCACACATTATAGATCCTAGAACAGGTTATCCTGCAAAAGGAGTGGTTAGTGTTTCTGTTTTTGCTAAGCAAACCGAAATTGCTGATGCTTTGGCTACAGGCATATTTGTAATGGGTGTAGATGTAGGTCTGGATTTAGTAAATCAAATTAAAGGGATAGAATGTATTATTGTTGATGATCAGGGCAAAATTCATGCTTCGAAAGGAATTGATGTTCAAAAATATAATTAAATAAAATTATTTAAAATGATAAAGAAAATAACCTTTGGAGTTTTTGCACTTTTTCTTTTACAAGCTTGCAGCACTGTAAAAGAGTACGAAAAAGAAAAAATAAATGATCCTGATATGAAACTCACTGCCCGAACAGCAGAACGATATGAAACTTCTTTTCAGGTTTATCGAGAAGGAGCGGCTGGTGCAAACGGAGGAAAATCAGGCGGTGGTTGCGGTTGCAACTAAATTTTAATTATTAATTCGGATTATTAATTTCAATTCTTTAGAATATGAAAATAAAAATAGTAGCTCTTTTTATCCTATTGTCGGGAACAGTTTTTTCGCAAGAGAAAACCACTTCGCCTACTTTTAAAAAGAGAGTTTTAGAAAGTACTGAAGTAGATTTTTTAGCTAGTTATTACAATCAAGACGGATCAAGATCAGCTGTATCTGGCGGATTAGGATCTGAAAAATTGACCGATGTTGCTTCTAATATAGTTATCGCAATGCCCTTAAATGATGATGATATTTTAACAATTGATTTGGGATTGTCTGCTTATACATCGGCTTCCTCAAGTAATATAAATCCTTATGATTCGGGAGCTAAACCTACACCTTGGCAAGCTTCATCGGGAGCTTCAAAAAGTGACCAATTAGTATCTGCGGTTGCCAGTTACAGCAATAGTAGTGATTCTCGAAATTTTATCTGGAATGCAGACGCATCATTTTCAAATGAATATGATTATACTTCAGTAGGTTTTGGAGGTGGAATTGCAAGACTTTTTAATGAAAAAAATACAGAATTAAGCTTAAAAGTTAATGCCTATTTAGACCAATGGAGACCAATCTATCCAAAAGAATTGGAAGAGTATTCAAAATACGGTTCTAACTTTACCAATCAAGGTTATCTGGGCGGAATAACTGTTTTAGACCAAAACGGACAAGCAACTAATGGTTATTCTCCATCAGCATTCAAAACGATAAGTGCTGTCAGTAGAAATTCGTTTTCTGCTTCTTTTGGATTTTCTCAAGTTGTGACCAAGAAATTACAATTTTCAGTTTTCTTTGATGTTTTACAACAACAGGGATTATTATCAACACCGTATCATCGTATGTACTTTGCGGATAAAGCCAATTTTTATATAGGACAAGCACAATCTATTAGTAATTATGAAAATGCAAGCAATACTGGAGTATATAAATTAGCTGATGACATCGAAAGATTACCAGATTCTCGTTTTAAACTTCCCATTGGTGCTCGATTGAATTATTACATCAATGAACGCTTTATTGTAAGAACCTATTACCGTTTTTATTCTGACAATTGGAACATTCAATCGCATACAGCTAGTATTGAACTTCCTGTAAAATTGTCTGATAAATTTACAATTTTCCCAATGTATCGTTATTACAAACAAACCGCATCAAAATATTATGCTCCGTACGAAACCCATTTATCTACCGAAACTTTTTATACATCAGATGCTGATTTAGCAGCTTTTTTTGCGAATCAATATGGTTTTGGGGTTAATTATACTGATATTTTTACTGCTGCAAAATTATGGCGATTTGGTCTAAAGAATATTGATTTTAGGTTTAACCATTATCAACGAAGTGATAAACTAAATGCTAATATTGCTACAGTTGCTTTCAAGTTTATAATGCAATAAAGCTTAGATTTACAAAAAAACTTACACTATGCACCTATTAATAGTAGAAGATGAAGCCGGTATTGTTCAATTCCTTAAACAAGGATTAGAAGAAGAAGGGTATCAAGTTACTAGCGTTTCAGATGGTTTAAAAGGTTTTGAAATTACTCAAAAAGTACATTTCGATTTAATTTTATTAGACTGGATGCTGCCAAAAATGACTGGTTTAGAATTGTGTAAAGCGATTCGATTAAAAAATGAAAAAACTCCAATTTTATTCTTGACAGCTAAAGATACCGTTCAGGAAACCATTGAAGGACTTAAAGCGGGTGCTAATGACTATATCAAGAAACCGTTTAGTTTTGATGAGTTGCTAGAACGAATCAAAATTCATTTTAGAAATCAAAAAGAAGATGAAATTCTAAAACTTGGAACGATAGAGATTGACAATGCTAAACATCGAGTGTCAGTTAATCAAAATGAAGTTGCCTTGACACAACGCGAATTTGAGTTACTCTCTTATTTGGTTAAAAATAAAGGTAAAGTATGTACCAGAGCGCAAATCATCGAGGATGTTTGGGATATTCATTTTGAATACGACACCGGCGTTATTGACGTTTTCATGAATGGAATACGCAAAAAATTAAATTTAAAAATAGAAGAAGACTACATCAAAACTGTTCGTGGCGTAGGCTATATTGCTAATGACTAAATAAAATGCAGCAACTTTCCTTTAAAAATAGAATCGCCTCTCATTACATAATTACTACAGCACTATTGATTTTTGTAGTGTTTTTTGTGATCTATTCGATTGTTAAATTAAGTGTTTACAATCATCTTAACACTGATATTTCAAAAGAAGTCAAGAATCATTTGAATGAAATTGAAGTCAAAAACAATACGTTTTATCTCATGCACATGCAGGAATGGGAGGAAAGGGAACACAATACGGTTGATGTAAACCCCGTTTTTATTCAGTTTTTGGATAAAAATGGAGCTATTATTGAAAAGTCTCCTAACTTAAAAAATGAGTTTCTGTTTTTTGATAAGAAAAGGAACGATAATGAGTTATTTGATACCAAAATATTAGGCAATAAAATTCGCCAAATTCAAGTTCCAATTTATGATGGCGCTAATATTGTGGGTTATGTAATGATCGCTATGTCATTAGAAGGAGCTTTGATGGTTTTGCAAAATTTAGCAGAAATCTTGAGTATTGCGTATCCTTTAATTTTGATTTTGCTTTTTTTTATCGCTCGTTTTATTGCGGGAAGAAGTATTAAGCCAATAAACTCTATTATTAAAACTTCTAATACTATTACAAAGGATAATTTAACTTCTCGAATTCCAATTCCTCAAAACAGAGATGAATTGTTTGTTTTATCCAATACGATTAATAGTCTGTTAGACCGAATTGAAACTGCTATTGAGCGAGAAAAGCAATTCACCTCGGATGCATCGCATGAATTAAGAACACCCTTAACGGTAATTAAAGGAACTTTAGAAGTCTTGATACGCAAGCCTAGAGAAGCCACCGAATACGAAGAAAAAATTAATTTTTGTGTAAATGAAGTAGACCGCCTAAACCACTTGGTAGATCAATTATTGCTCTTAGCTCGATTTGAAAACCAAAAACAAACTTTAAAACTAGAAAAAGTATATTTGAATGCGATTTTTTTAGATACTATTGCACGCTATTCTTCAACTATACAATCCAAAAAAATAGCGGTATCTACTGATTTTTCAAAAGATTATTACACAGAAACAGATAGTTATTTGTTCTCTATTGTCATAAACAATCTCATTTCAAATGCATTAAAATATTCCGATTGTAATGGTACTTTATCGGTCAAGATAATGAATAATAGATCCAAAATAGAATGTCATATTATTGATTCTGGCATTGGGATTCCCAAAGAAGATTTAGAACGTATTTTTAATCCTTTCTATCGTTCAAAATCAACTGATCACCCAGAAATAAAAGGAACTGGTTTAGGATTATCTATAGTAAAAAGATTATCGTCATTGTTATCTATAGAAATAGCAATTACCAGCGAAGAGAGTAGGGGAACAAAAGTAATTTTAAGTTTATTTGAAGCATAACTTAAGTAGTTCTTAAGGATAACCTTATCTTTTAATAGTACTTTTGAAGTATAAATAAGATAAAAAAATGCTCGAAAAAATAATTGCTTTCAGTTTAAAAAACAAACTCATTGTTTTGCTTTTCACCCTTGGCGTTTTTGGATACGGTATGTTATCTGTATTTCAAATTTCGATTGGTGCTGTTCCAGATGTTACTAATAATCAGGTTCAGGTAATTACCACTTCTGGAAATCTTTCTACTCAAGATATCGAACAGTATATTACGTATCCTGTTGAGATTGAAATGGCAAATTTACCCGGTGTAAAAGAAATTAGGTCCATATCTAAATTTGGCTTATCTGTTGTTACCATCGTTTTTGAAGAAAGTTTAGGAACCTATTTACCAAGACAACTCATCGCCGAAAAAATTAAAGCAGCCTCTGAGAAAATTCCGCAAGGTTTTGGAACACCAGAAATGGGGCCTATTACAACAGGTCTTGGCGAAATTTATCAATATACTTTAGAAGTTAAACCAGAATTCAAGAACAATTATACCGTTACTGATTTACGAACCATTCAGGATTGGATAGTAAAACGTCAGTTATCAGGTATAAAAGGAGTGGTTGAAATTAATACTTGGGGCGGTTATTTAAAACAATATGAAATTGCAATTAATCCTTCGAGTTTAAAAGCAATGCATATCACGACAACTGATGTCTTTACAGCACTTGAAAAAAATAACAGTATTGCCGGTGGTGCTTATATTGAAAAAGTTAATCAAAGTTATTTTATTCGCGGAGAAGGTAAAGTAAAATCTATAGAAGATATTGGTAATATTGTAGTTAAAAACAGCAATGGTTTACCTATTTATATTAAAAATGTAGCAGATGTTCGTTTTGGTCACGCCAACCGTTTTGGAGCTATTACCGGAAATGGAGAAGGCGAAAAAGTATTGGGTCAAGTGATGATGCTTAAAGGAGCGAATTCTAAACAAGTCATAGATGATGTAAAACATAGAGTGACAGAAATCGAGAAATCCTTGCCTGAAGGCGTTTATATTAATGGATTTTTAGAACGAAGCGAATTAGTAGGTAAAACAACTTTTACAGTTGCGGAAAACTTAATTTTAGGCTGTTTAATCGTAATTTTTGTAGTGATTTTATTGTTAGGAAATTGGCGTTCTGGATTAGTTGTAGCGTCAGTAATTCCGTTGTGTTTACTATTTGCTATTTCCTTTATGAATATTTTTGGTATTGATGCCAATTTAATGAGTCTTGGTGCTATAGATTTTGGAATTATAATTGACGGAGCAGTTATTATAGTAGAGTTTATTGCTTTTCAGATAGCCAGTAAATCAGCTCATTTAGTTGGTCTTGAAAAAGAAGAGCGTCAGTTAGAAATTGACCAAATCACGTATAAAAGCGCTTCAAAAATGATGAATTCGGCTATTTTTGGTCAGTTGATTATTTTGATAGTTTTTATCCCAATACTATCATTATCCGGAATCGAAGGTAAAATGTTTAGACCAATGGCGATGACTTTTAGTTTCGCTTTACTCGGCGCTATGATATTCTGTTTTACTTATGTTCCGGTGGTTTCTTCGTTATTTTTAAAACCAAAACCAGAGAATCCAAATTCTATATCGAGCAAATTAATTCGTAAACTGAACTCTTGGTATTTGCCAATAATTACTTGGTCAATTGGTAATACAAAAAAAGTATTGTACGGAGCTTTAGGATTGTTATTGCTAGCTGTCGGATTATTCGCAACAATGGGCGGGGAGTTTATCCCAACTTTAGATGAAGGAGATTTTGTTATTCAACCCGTTTTAAAAACAGGAACATCATTAACAAAAACGATTGCCATAACTACTAAAATTGAAAAAATAATTCTTAAAAATTTCCCAGAAGTGACCCAAGTAGTCAGCAGAATTGGAGCTGCCGAAGTTCCCACTGATCCTATGTCAATGGAGGAAAGTGATGTTATTGTGAAATTAAAACCGAAATCACAATGGACGTCAGCGAAAAGTAAAGATGAATTAGCCGATAAAATTAAATCAGCGATTGAAAAAGAAATTCCAAACATGGAAATTGAATTTACTCAGCCAATTGAAATGCGTTTTAATGAATTAATTTCTGGTACTCGATCTGATGTAGCGGTAAAAGTTTTTGGTGAAGATTTAAATGTTTTAGCCAAAAAAGCACATGAAATCAAAAAAGCGATTGCTAAAGTAGAAGGTGCTTCGGATATAATTATTGAAAAAACGGAAGGTTTGCCTCAAATGTCGGTAGTTTATGATCGCTCTAAAATTGCACGCTATGGACTTAATATTTCTGATTTAAACGAAATGATTGCTCTTGGCTTTGCCGGAAAAACAGTTGGAAATGTCTTTGAAGGCGAAAAACGTTTTGATATGGTTATTCGTTTGGATCAAGAAAATCGTCACGATATTGAGGATTTACGTAATTTATACGTTTCCACGCCAAATGGTGAACAAATTCCGTTACAAGAACTCGCTTCAATAGAATATACAGAAGGTCCTGCGAAGATTTCGAGAGACAATACCAACCGAAGAATTGTAGTAGGAATCAACGTTAGAAACCGCGATTTACAAAGTGTAGTGATGGACATTCAGAAAGTTGTTGATAATGACATTAAACTGCCTGCCGGTTATTATGTAAAATATGGTGGACAGTTTGAAAACTTACAAAGTGCTAAAGCCCGTTTAATGATTGCTGTTCCAATTGCCTTATTTTTGATATTTGTTCTATTATATTTTGCTTTTGGTTCTGTAAAAGAAGCCTTAATGGTCTATTCCGCTATTCCTTTATCGGCAGTTGGTGGTGTTCTATTTTTATGGATTCGCGACTTACCTTTCAGTATTTCAGCAGGAGTTGGGTTTATAGCACTTTTCGGAATTGCAGTTCTAAACGGAATTGTATTAATTGAACATTTTAAAGAACTCAAACACCAAGGTATGAAAGATATCGATGCATTAATTTTGAAAGGAACCACAGATCGATTGCGTCCTGTTTTATTAACAGCTGCTGCGGCTGCCTTAGGATTTTTACCCATGGCCATTTCGTCATCAGCCGGTGCAGAAGTTCAGCGTCCTCTAGCAACTGTGGTAATTGGTGGCTTATTTACAGCAACAATCTTAACAATGATTGTACTACCTATTTTGTACAAGGTTTTTGATAGTAAAGAATTTAAAAAACCTAAGTTTAAAAAACATCAAAGTGGGACATATATTATTTTATTTTTATTATTTTCTTCATTTGCTTTTTCCCAGAATTCAAATCCAGAATTAGAGGGTTTATTATCAAAAGCAATTCAGAATAACAAAGGAATAAAAGCGGCACAGTTACAAGTTGATAAAACACAAGCCAATATTAAAACGGCTTATACCTTTGATAAAACAAATGTATATTACAGTTATGATCAGAATAATTTAGCGATTAATGATCAGCCTTTAAAAGTTTTTGGAGTGCAACAACGCTTTTCTTTTCCAACCGTTTACGGCGCACAGAAAAAAGTGTATTCTTCTGAATATGAAAAAGAAAAAGCCAATTTCGAAATTCAGAAAAATAAACTTTCATTAGCCGTTTCAAAATCGTATCAGCATATTGTATATCTACAACATCAGGAAAAATTGTATCAGTATTTAGACAGTTTATATCAAAATTTTTCTAAAGCAAGTGATAGACGCTTTGAATTAGGAGAGACTAATTATCTGGAAAAAATTACTGCTCAAGCTAAATTTAGACAAATAAAAACTAAGCTTTCTCAAATCGATAAAGATAAAAAAGCACAGTATGACGTATTGCAATCTTTAGTACAAAATGATGAAATAACGGTAATAAATAATAGTGAAATAACAGTTTTAAATAATTTAAGCGATAGCACAAGTAAATCATTTTATACTACTTATTTAGAGAGTATTACAAAAAATTATAAAAATCAAATAGATTTACATAAGCAATCGTGGTTACCCGATATTAATTTAGACTTTTTTCAAGGTAAAAATAGCGGTATATCACAATCTTTATACGGTTTTCATGTTGGTATTGGTATTCCATTATTATTTTCGGGAAATGTGTCGAAAGCTAAAGTTGCACAATTAGAACTGCAAAGTTGGGAACAGCAAAAACAAAATGAGGATTCAAAAATAGAACAATACATGAATCAAAAAACAAATGAATTAGCCAAATATCAAGAAGCTATTAACTACTACAATTTGTACGGTAAAAAATTATCAGATGAGATTATAAAAGTAGCAAACAGTAGTTTTAAACATGGCGAAATCGATTTTTTTCAATACATACAAAGTTTAGAAAACGCGACAACCATTCAAGTTGATTATTTAGATACAATTTTACAATTCAACCAAACGCAATTAGATTTACAATACTTAAATTTTTAATACCATTACAATGAAAAAAATACTATATATAGCTACTTTAGCAGTTGTTTTATTCTCTTGCAAAGAATCCAAAACCGAAGAAGTAGCTCCTAAGGATGATGATTTAACGACTGTAACCAAGGCTCAATTTCAATCTTCAGCAATGGAAATTGGTACTCCAACAGAACAAGATTTTGATGTAATAGTGAAAACTGCTGGAAAAATTGACGTTCCGCCACAAAATCGTGCAAAAGTGACCACTTTTATGGGCGGATATGTAAAATCGACTACACTTTTAGTGGGTGATAAAGTTAAAAAAGGACAGGCTTTATTAGTCTTACAAAGCACAGAGTTTTTAGATATTCAAAAAGATTATATGGAAGTAGCAGAACAATTAACTTTCTTAAAATCAGAATATGATCGTCAAAAAACATTATTCGACGAAAAAATAACTTCTCAAAAAAACTATTTAAAAGCCGATAGTGATTATAAAAGAGCAAAAGCCATGCACCAAAGCTTACGTGCGAAATTAATGCTTTTGAACATCAATCCTAAAAGTGTAGAACAAGGTAATTTAACTTCGACAATTACTATTTTTTCTCCTATATCTGGTGATATTGTGATAATGAATGCTAACGTAGGAATGTATGTCGCACCATCAGATGTAATTCTGGAAATTGTTGATACAGATCACTTGCATTTAGAATTAGCCGTTTTTGAAAAAGACATTTTGAAAGTTAAGATTGGTCAAAAAATCACTTTTAAAGTTCCAGAAGCTTCCAAAGACCTTTTTAATGCAGAAGTGCATTTAGTTGGAAAATCAATCGAAGGTAATGATAGAACCATAAATATACATGCACATTTAGACGATGCTATTAAGCAAAAACTACTAACAGGAATGTTTGTTGAAGCTCAAATTATTGTGGACTCTAAAAAAGGATTAGCCATTCCTTCGGATGCATTAATAACCGAGAACAATAAAAATTTCGTACTTTTATTACAGAATCAAAAAGACGGTTATTCTTTCAAAAAAGTAAGCGTTACGATAGGGGAGAAATCGGAAAAATTTGTTGAAATAATACCAAATTCAGCAATCAATGCCGAATCAAAAATTTTGACAAAAGGTGTTTTTGATTTGACTAACTAATTTATAGTAAACAACATGGATTTAAATAAACTAAAAGGTCAATTACAGACAGAAGTGGATACTGCATTTTTATACGATAGCATTGCTGCTATTCAATCTGACGATAATCTGACTAGAGTTTTACAAAGTTTATCCCAAATCGAGAAAGGGCATACCCAAAATATGCTTGATAAAGTTTTGACCATTGATTCTAAGTATCAAATGCCAATGCCTTCTTCAAGAGCAAAACTACAATTGAAGCTAGGTAAAATTTTTGGCTATAGTTCGATAATTAGTAGTCTGTCTAGTGTTGAAAAGCAATTTGCAGTAAATGCAGTAAAAAATAAAATTGAAAATGGTGAAAAGCCAACGGGTTTTGAACACAATCACCTCAAAATCATAGAAGCTGTAAATAATAATGCTGCACTAAATGTTTCAGGAGGTTTTTTATCAAAATTTGAAAGTCGTCATAAATCAGTTGGAGGAAATGCACTTCGAGCAGCAGTTTTAGGTTCCAATGATGGCTTAGTTTCTAATATGAGTTTGGTAATGGGAGTTGCTGGTGCTGCAGTTTCTAATAATACCATTTTGTTAACGGGTATTGCTGGACTTTTGGCAGGAGCGATTTCGATGGCTTTGGGTGAATGGCTTTCTGTGCAAAGCTCAAGAGAATTAAACCAAAGACAAATTGACTTAGAAACTGAAGAACTATTAGCATCTCCAGAAGAAGAAAAAAAGGAATTGGTTTTACTGTACCAAGCCAAAGGAATGAATATTCTTGAAGCACAAAAATTAGCAGATAAAGCTTTTGAAAGTCATGAAACAGCTATTGATGCTATTATAACAGAAGAGTTAGGTATTGATAAAGAAGAATTAGGCGGTTCAGCATGGGAAGCTGCCATTGCTTCTTTTGTACTTTTTTCTATTGGCGCTATTATTCCTTTATATCCATTTATGATTTTAGAAGGCAAGAATGCTATTTTATTGAGTATTGGTAGTAGTGTTATTGGACTTTTTGGAATTGGAGCAGCCATCACATTACTAACCGGAAAAAGCGTTATGTTCTCCGGATTACGACAAGTAGGTTTTGGCTTAGCTGCTGCAGCAATAACCTATGGAATCGGTTCTTTGATAGGTGTTTCGTTGGCAGGATAAAAACTTTTATACAATAGAGTTTTCTAAAATAAAAATTAATTATAAACCTTAAATTACAATAATATGAATGATGCACATTGGCACTTAGTAGTAAATCATTTTCCAATCATTGGGACGATTTTAGCACTTGGAATTTTAATAGCTGGGCTATTTTTAAAAAATAATTCTGTAAAAAATACAGCTTATGTCTTATTTATTGTAGCTGCTATTTTTGCCGCATTTAGTATGGCGACAGGCGAAGGAGCCGAAGAAATGGTCGAAGATATGCCAACCATTGGAAAGCGTATTATTCACGAACATGAGGAAATAGCAGAAAAGTTAGCGATAGTATTGTATTTATTGGGAGGAATTTCAGTTTTAGGAATTATTTTAAATTTAAAAAATCATGCAAAAGCAAAGTTTATTTCTATCGTAGCCGTAATAGTGGGTATTGGAGCTGTTTATGTAGCACAATTAGTGGGCACTTCTGGTGGAGAAATTCGTCATACTGAAATCAGAGCTACAAATGAAAATAATGCTTTAGTTCCTGAAAAATCAACACCTTTAAAGGATGAATAAAATAAATGAAATTATTTTATCAATTTTATTTGCTTTATAAATTTATTATCTTTTATATTTGCAAATCAATTCTAATTAAAGAATAAAAAAATGTTTACCAATCAATTGCATCATCATCATTTTCATTATTGCTCTCAAGCGATGTGTTAATGGTATGCATGTAAATCATCATATTTCAGAACCCGTTTGAGTACATCAAACGGGTTTTTTATTACTCTCTACTGTACTCAAACTATTAATTTAAAAATAATTAAAAAATGAGTACTTTAAAAATTGCAATTCAAAAATCAGGACGTTTAAACGAAGACAGCATTCAAATCCTTAAAGATGCTGGTATATCTATCGATAACGGAATAGACCAACTTAAGGCCGAAGCTTCTAACTTTCCTTTAGAAGTTTTATATTTAAGAAATTCAGATATTCCACAATACCTTATCGACGGCGTAGTAGATATAGCAATTGTTGGCGACAATTTATTAGTGGAAAAAGGCGGAGAAATAGAAGTAATTCAAAAATTAGGATTCTCAAAATGCAAAGTGTCAGTAGCAGTTCCTAAAACTTTTGATTATAATTCCGTTCAGGACTTAAACGGAATGCGTATTGCAACCTCATATCCTAAAACAGTTCTTGATTTTTTCAATTCGAAAGGCGTAACAGTAGATATTCACCAAATATCAGGTTCAGTAGAAATAGCACCAAATATCGGTCTTGCTGATGCAATCGTTGATATTGTTTCTAGCGGAAGTACTTTATTTAAAAACAACCTCAAAGAGGTAGAAGTTATCTTTAAAAGTGAAGCAGTATTAGCGGTTTCTCCAAAAGTAACCCCAGAATCTCAAAAAATTATCGATACTTTAAAATTTAGAATAGAAGCTGTTTTAAGAGCTAGAAAATCAAAATACATTTTGATGAACGTTCCTAATGATAAAATCGAAGCGATTGGTAAAATACTGCCTGTTTTAAGAAGTTTAACTGTTTTACCGTTAGCACAAGAAGGTTGGAGTAGTGTGCACTCTGTAATTGATAAAGATACTTTTTGGGATGTTATTGATCAATTAAAAGAAGCTGGAGCCGAAGGGATTTTAGTTTGTCCAATTGAGAAAATGGTTCTTTAGCATTATAAAATAGAAATTATGAGTTTCAATAACTCAGTTAATATATACTTTAGCAAACTTTGCGAAAACCTATGCAAACTTTGCGGTTAAACCACAAAAAGATGAACAAAATATACAATCCAGAACCAGCATCTTGGTCTACTATTTTAGAAAGACCAACAAAAACGATAGATGATATTGAAGCTACTGTCAAAGAAATTTTTAGGGAAGTTCAGAAAAAAGGGGATACTGCCGTTGCAAAATACACTTCTCTTTTTGATGGTGTTGCAGTGGCAAATATTGAAGTCTCTAAAGTAGAGATTGAGGAAGCAATCGCAACTATTTCCCCTGAATTAAAAGACGCAATTCAACTAGCAAAATCAAATATTGAAAAATTTCATGCTGCTCAAAAAACAAATATCGTAAGTGTAGAAACGGTAGAAGGAGTTAACTGTTGGCAAGAAAAACGACCTATTCAAAAAATAGGTTTGTATATTCCTGGCGGAACAGCACCCTTATTTTCAACGGTATTAATGCTTGCTGTTCCTGCTAAAATTGCCGGTTGTAATGAAGTAGTTTTATGTTCGCCACCAGATAAAAACGGAAAAATAAATCCTGCTATTTTGTATGCTGCTTCTTTATGCGGGGTAACTAAAATTCTAAAAGTGGGAGGAATACAAGCAATTGCAGGACTAACTTTTGGTACGGAAATCATTCCTAAAGTGTATAAAATCTTTGGCCCTGGAAATCAATTTGTAACGGTAGCCAAACAATTAGCAACACAATTTGGCGTAGCAATCGATATGCCGGCAGGTCCATCAGAATTATTAGTTGTTGCTGATGATACTGCTGTTCCTGCTTTTGTTGCCTCCGATTTATTATCCCAAGCAGAACACGGAACTGATAGTCAGGTGATTTTAGTTTCTACATCAAAAAAACTAATTGATGCGGTTGAAAAGGAAATCCAATTACAACTCGAGATACTTCCAAGAAAAAATATTGCCGAAAAAGCCATTGCAAATTCTAAATTGATATTTGTAGAAAATGATACAATTGCATTAGAATTAATTAATGAATATGGTCCGGAGCACTTTATCATCTGTTCTGAATTTGATGATTTTTATAGCAATGGTGTCCAGAATGCTGGTTCGGTATTTATTGGCAATTATACTCCAGAAAGTGCAGGAGATTATGCTTCTGGAACAAATCATACTTTACCAACAAATGGTTATGCTAAGAATTATAGCGGTGTAAATTTAGATAGTTTTACCAAAGCGATGACTTTCCAGAAAATATCAAAACAAGGAATTTTGAATATTGGAAAAGCAATAGAAATAATGGCAGAAGCCGAAGGATTGCAAGCGCATAAAAACGCAGTTACTTTACGATTAAAAGCGATTGAAAATGAAAAATAATTTTGACATAAATACTATTGTAAGAGCAAATGTAAAGGTATTAAAACCCTATTCTTCTGCTCGCGATGAATTTGAAGATTTTAACACTGCTGATATGACTTTCTTGGATGCCAATGAAAATCCATTTGAAAATGGAGTAAATCGATATCCTGATCCACAACAAAAGAGTGTGAAAGCAATTTTAGCAAAACAGAAAAATGTAAAATTGAACCAAATTTTATTGGGAAATGGAAGTGACGAAGTATTGGACTTGTTATTCCGAGCTTTCTGCGAACCTAATAAGGATAATGTAATCACATTACCGCCAACTTACGGCATGTATGGAGTTTTAGCCAACATTAATGCGGTAGAAAATAAGGAAGTGTTACTTTCAGAGGATTTTCAGCCTCAAATTGAAAAAATAATGGCTGCGGTTAACGAAAATACTAAAATTATCTTTTTGTGTTCGCCTAATAATCCAACAGGAAACTCTTTTTCTGATGAAAGTATTGCCTATCTTTTACAAAATTTTAAAGGATTAATCGTAATTGATGAAGCCTATATTGATTTTTCTCAAAAAGAAAGTTGGATCAATGAGTTGGATGAATATCCCAATTTAATAATTACGCAAACGCTATCAAAAGCGTATGGTTTAGCAGGAATCCGATTGGGTATTTGTTATGGTTCAACTGAAGTTATTTCAGTTTTGAACAAAATAAAACCGCCTTACAATGTTAATGAATTAAGCCAAAAAAGAGCTTTAGAAAGATTGGATTATTCTGAAAAAATAAAAAATGAAATTACTTCTATTGTAGAGCAAAGAGAAAATTTACTTAAAGTATTACTTAATATAAATTTTGTCGATAAAATCTATCCAACAGAGGCTAATTTTATTTTAATAAAAGTGGATGATGCCAATAAAAGATACAATGATTTAATTAATAAAGGGATCGTAATCCGGAACCGAACTACACAGCCTTTATGCGACAATTGTTTGCGTCTAACTGTTGGAACTGAAGTAGAAAACAACAAATTGATAGAGGCTTTAAAAGAAATTTAAATAGAGATTTGATGGATTCCTAGAATTATTAGGAATTCTTGGTTTTGAAATAATTTAAAATTCAAATTATTTTAAACTTTAGAATCTGACTTAAAAAATAAAATAATGAAAAAAATACTTTTTATAGATCGTGATGGAACAATGGTTTTAGAACCAAATGATTATCAGTTAGACAGTTTTGAAAAACTAGAGTTTTATCCGTATGCTTTTCAATATTTAGGTAAAATTGCCAAAGAATTGGATTTCGAATTGGTGATGGTTACCAATCAAGATGGTTTGGGAACTGATTCTCATCCTGAAGCCAACTTTTGGCCAGTTCATAATTTAGTAATGAAAGCTTTTGAAAATGAAGGAGTTGTTTTTAGTGAAGTGTTGATCGATAAAACATTTCCTCACGAAAATATTCCAACACGCAAACCAGGCATTGGAATGTTGACAAAATACATCAATAATCCAGATTATGATTTAGTTAATTCGTTCGTAATTGGTGATCGAATTACGGATGTGGAATTAGCAAAAAACTTAGGTTCAAAAGCCATTTTTATTAATACTGATGAAGCATTAGGAAGTGCTGAAATCGCTTCGAAAAGAGAAGAATTAGATTCGGTTATCGCTTTGCAAACTACGCAATGGAAAGCTATTTATGAATTTTTAAAATTAGAGGAACGTTCTGCTTTTATTGAAAGAAAAACCAATGAAACAGATATTTTTATCAAATTGAACTTAGACGGAACAGGAAAAAGCAAAATCGAAACTGGAATAGCTTTTTTTGATCATATGCTAGATCAAATTGCGCGACATGGTCAAATGGACTTAGAAATTCTTGTAAAAGGCGATTTAGAGGTCGATGAGCACCACACGATCGAAGACACTGCAATTGCGCTGGGAGAAGTTTTTGCAAAAGCTTTAGGAAATAAATTAGGCATTGAGCGTTACGGTTTTTGTTTGCCAATGGACGATTGTTTAGCGCAAGTAGCCATTGATTTTGGAGGTAGAAATTGGCTAGTTTGGGAAACAGAATTCAAACGAGAAATGGTGGGTAAAATGCCAACAGAAATGTTTTTACACTTTTTTAAATCCTTCTCAGATGGTGCTAAAGCAAACATCAACATCAAAGCGGAAGGAATTAATGAGCATCATAAAATAGAAGCCATTTTTAAAGCTTTCGCTAAAGCGATAAAAGTAGCTGTAAAACGCGATACCGAAAAAATGATTTTGCCAAGTACAAAAGGCATGTTGTAAATACTAGTCCTGCAAGGTTTTTTTTAACCTTGTAGGTATTCATGAATAGATGTATAAGTTCTTGAAAAACTTTTTAGTATTCATAAATAGTCCTGCAAGGTTTTTTTAAACCTTGTAGGTATTCATAACTAAACCTACAAGGTTTTAAAAACCTTGTAGGAATAAAAGAAGAAGAATGAAAATAGTTATCATAAATTACGGAGCAGGAAATATACAAAGCATTATGTTTGCTATCGAAAGATTAGGATATAAAGCTGTTTTGAGCAGTAATTCAGAAGAAATAAAAGCGGCAGATAAAGTAATTTTCCCGGGTGTTGGTGAAGCAAGTTCAGCCATGAAAAAGCTAATTGAAAGCGGATTGGATACTTTGATTCCAACCTTAAAACAACCTGTTTTAGGAATTTGTTTGGGTATGCAATTAATGTGCAAATCATCCGAAGAAGGAAATACAAAAGGTTTAAGCATTTTTGATGTTGAAGTAGTCAAATTCTCTAATAAAGTAAAAGTGCCACAGATGGGTTGGAACCAAATTTATAATTTGAAATCCCCATTATTTGACGGAATCAGCGAAAAGGAATACATGTACTTAGTTCATAGTTTTTATGCACCGCTTTGCAATGAAGCCATAGCGACTACTAATTATGAATTAGAATACGCTTCCGCTTTACAAAAAAATAATTTTTACGGAACACAATTTCACCCTGAGAAAAGCGGTGCAATAGGAGAACAAATTTTAGCTAATTTTTTGAAGTTGTAACTTTAAGAATTTAGACTTTCAAACTTTAAGACTAATTATAAATGAGAATAATACCCGCAATAGACATAATAGATGGTAAATGTGTTCGACTGTCCAAAGGAGATTACAATACTAAGATAATATACAATGAAAATCCACTTGAAGTAGCCAAAGAATTTGAGTCGCACGGCATAGAATATTTGCATTTAGTAGATCTTGATGGAGCTAAATCAAGCCAAATTGTAAACTATAAAATCTTAGAGCAAATTGCCACAAAAACAAAACTAAAAATTGATTTTGGTGGTGGATTAAAATCGGATTCCGACTTGAAAATCGCTTTTGAAAGTGGCGCAAACCAAATTACTGGTGGAAGTATCGCCGTGAAAAACAGAGCAATTTTCGAAAAATGGATTGCAGAATACGGAGCTGATAAAATCATTTTAGGAGCCGATGCAAATAACGAGAAAGTAGCTGTTTCTGGCTGGTTAGAAGATTCTAACGAAGATTTGATTCCGTTTATACAAGAGTATCAAAACAAAGGAATTCAGTATGTGATTTGCACTGACATTGCCAAAGACGGAATGCTTGAAGGTCCTAGTTTTGATTTATACGCTAAAATTTTGGATCAATGTAAGTTCAAATCAAAGCTATCAGATCAATCTCAGTTGAGTTTGTCACCTCGAGCGCAGTCGAGAGGCGAGATTAAATTAATCGCTTCTGGTGGAATTTCTACTTTTGACGAATTACCTAAGCTAGCTGAATTAGGTTGTGAAGGAACCATAATCGGTAAAGCCATATATGAAGGTCGAATTTCTATGAAACAATTGGAGCAATACATACTAAGTAGATAAGCAAATTAGAAATGCAATAATGAATTTATTATTGCACTTACTAATTTTCTAATTAACACATAAACAAATATGTTAACAAAAAGAATAATTCCTTGTCTAGATATTAAAAATGGACGAACGGTAAAAGGAGTAAATTTTGTAGATTTACGAGATGCAGGTGATCCTGTAGAATTAGCTAAAATTTATTCTGATGAAGGAGCAGATGAATTGGTTTTTTTAGATATTTCGGCAACGGAAGAAAGAAGAAAAACTTTAGTTGATTTGGTTCGGAAAGTCGCTTCCACAATCAATATCCCTTTTACTGTGGGTGGTGGAATTTCCTCTGTTGAAGATGTTGAAATTTTGCTTCAAAACGGAGCAGATAAAGTTTCTATCAATTCATCTGCGGTAAAAAACCCTCAATTGATTAACGATTTAGCACAAAAATTTGGGAGTCAATGTGTTGTTGTTGCTATTGATGCTAAACAAATTGATGGAGAATGGGTTGTGCATTTAGTTGGTGGAAAAGTACCTACAGAACGAAGTTTATTTGATTGGGCTAAAGAGGTCGAACAAAGAGGAGCGGGAGAAATTCTATTTACTTCAATGGATAATGATGGCACCAAGAATGGATTTGCTAATGAAGCTTTGGCCAAATTATCTAAATTAGTCAATATTCCTATAATTGCTTCTGGCGGTGCAGGAAATATACAACACTTCGTAGATGCTTTTCAAGAAGGAAAGGCAGATGCCGCTTTGGCAGCAAGCGTATTTCATTTCAAAGAAATTGAAATAAAAACGTTAAAAAAAGAACTTAAAAATAACAATATCGAGGTTAGAATATAGTCTTAAACAATAAGATTTTCTGCTTTACAACTTTATACATAAAAAATGAATATAGATTTTTCAAAAAATACAGATGGTTTAATTCCAGCAATCATTCAAGATAGTGAAACTAAAACCGTTTTGATGCTGGGTTATATGAACGCTGAAGCCTATCAAAAAACAGTCGACACTAAAAAAGTAACTTTTTATAGTCGTAGCAAGCAAAGACTATGGACAAAAGGAGAGGAAAGTGGAAACTTTTTGAATCTTATTGATATCAAAAATGACTGTGATAATGATACGCTGTTAATTCAAGTAAAACCAGAAGGACCAACTTGTCACAAAGGAACTGATACCTGTTGGGATCAAAAAAATGAAATCGCTTATGGATTTATTTCTGATCTTGAAAGTACCATTAATACGCGTAGACAAAATGCAGACTCTGAAAAAAGCTATGTAGCTTCGTTGTTTAAACTTGGAATCAATAAAATAGCTCAAAAAGTAGGAGAGGAAGCGATTGAAGTAGTTATTGAAGCCAAAGACGAAAACGATGATTTATTCCTTAGTGAAAGTGCCGATTTGCTTTTTCATTATCTTATTTTATTACAAGCCAAAGGATTTCAATTAAATGACGTGGTTGATGTTTTAAAAAGTCGTCAAAAGTAAAAAATTAGATTTTAAAGTACTTAATGTTGAATCAACTTCTTAAAAATCTTTTTTAAATATGATCAAGTCGGTTTCTTAATTCGATAAGTTTTTTAACGCTTTTAGAAAATTAATTGTAGGAGTTATTGTTCTTAAATTATAAAGTTTATTTTTGTTGAAAACCATTAAAACATGAAAAAATACTTAAACATTCTTTTTTTTACATTACTCGTTTTTAATGTAAGTAAGGCACAAGGTCTTTTACAGAAGAAAGAAATTACATTTACAAGACAAGATTCATTAAGAGGAAGTATAACAAAAGAAAGAGTATGGTGGGATGTTTTAAACTACCATTTAGACATAAAAGTAAATCCTGTAGATAGCACAATTACAGGGTCTAATACTATTGGATATAAAGTTTTACAGGAATACAATGTGATGCAAATAGATTTGCAAAATCCAATGGAAATTTACAAAGTAATTCAGGATGGAAAAGAATTAAAATGCAAAAGAGAAGGCAATGCTTTCTTTATAAATCTTTTGGCTAATCAAACAGTAGGAGCCAAAAAAGAACTGATCGTTTTTTATGGTGGTAAACCTAGAATAGCAGTCAATGCGCCTTGGGATGGAGGAATATCATGGAAAAAAGACAGAAATGGCAAGTGGTTTATTAGCTCTTCTTGTCAGGGATTAGGTGCTAGTGTTTGGTGGCCGAACAAGGATCATATGTATGATGAAGTTGAAAATATGTTAATTAGTATAAATGCTCCAAAAAACTTGATGGCTGTCTCAAATGGTCGTTTGCAGAGTGTAAAAGAGTTAAAAGACGGAACCAAAACATTTAATTGGTATGTATCTAATCCGATTAATAATTATGGTGTAAACATAAATATTGGTGATTATGTTTCATTTTCAGAAAAATTTAAAGGCGAAAAAGGAGATTTAGATTGCACTTATTATGTATTAAAAGATAATTTGGCCAAAGCAAAAAAACAATTTCAAGATGCACCAAGAATGTTAAAAGCATTCGAACATTGGTTTGGACCTTATCCTTTTTATGAAGATAGTTATAAATTAGTAGAAGCTCCTTATTTAGGAATGGAACATCAAAGTTCTGTTACCTACGGAAACGGATTTGAAAATGGTTATTTAGGCAGAGATTTAAGTGGTACTGGTTGGGGACTTAAATTCGATTTTATAATTATTCATGAATCAGGACACGAATGGTTTGCTAATAATATTACCTACAAAGATATTGCTGACATGTGGATTCATGAAAGTTTTACCAATTACTCAGAAAGTTTATTTGTTGAATATTATTATGGAAAAGAAGCGGGTTATGAATATGTAAAAGGATTAAGAAAAAGTATTCAAAATGATAAACCAATAATAGGACACTATGATGTAAATAATGAAGGTTCTGGTGATATGTATTATAAAGGAGCCAATATGCTTCATACGTTGCGCCAAAACGTGAATGATGACCAAAAATGGAGAACTATTTTAAGAGGTTTAAACAAAACATTTTATCATCAAACAGTAACTACTAAGCAAATTGAAGATTATTTAAGTACTGCAACTGGAATGAACTTAAATTCCTTTTTCAATCAATATTTAAGAGATACTAGAATTCCAACATTAGAGTATTTTTTCAAAGACAATAAAGTAAGCTTTAGATGGGCCAATTGCGTTACAGGATTTGATATGCCTATAAGAATAACATTAAACGGTGTAGAACAAGTCATAAAGCCTAAAACACAGTGGCAAAATACAAACACTAAAACGGATAAAACGGTATTAGAAATAAATTCTAACTATTATGTAGCTAGTTTCAATATTACGGATTAGTGCCTGAAAATTGAACTAAACGGATTGAAATTTTTAAAAAAAAACTAATTTTTAGAATAAAGAAAACTTATGACTTGTAAAAATTGTAATACAGAAGTAAATTTAAAATTTTGTCCAGAATGCGGACAACCAGCAAATCTAAAAAGAATTGACGGTCATTATATTTTACATGAAATTGAACATGTTTTGCATTTTGAAAGAGGTATCTTGTACACTATTAGTGAGCTTCTAACAAAACCTGGACAAAACATTAGAAACTATCTTACAGAGAACAGAAGTAGACTTATAAAACCAATCATTTTTATAATTTTAACCTCTCTAATTTATACATTAGTAAGTCATTTTTTCCATATAGAAGAGGAGTATGTACAGCATAATGCTTTAGGAAATTCCTCTATTGGCACGATTTTAAATTGGATGCAGAATAATTATGGATACGCAAGTATTTTAATGGGAATATTTATTGCAATTTGGCTAAAAGTATTTTTCAAAAAATATGGATATAACATTTATGAATTGCTCATAATGTTATGTTTTGTGCAAGGTATTTCGATGCTGATTTATGCTTTTTTTGGAATTTTAGAAGGGATTTTTACCATAAAGTTATTTAGTGTAGCGGGTATTCTAGGATTAGTTTATACGACTTGGGCGTGCGGTAATTTTTTTGAAAAAAGAAAAATAGGAAATTACTTGAAATCACTACTTTCTATACTTTTAGGGTTAATAACATTTAACTTGATTATAATTATAGTAGGTTTACTATTTGATAGGCTAACAAAATAGTAGAAATAAAAATAAAGATTTTTTAAAATAAAGCTTTAGAATTCATTCAAAATTTTAAACACAAAAAAAGACCAATATCTCATTGGTCTTTTTTTGTGTTTTATTATAAAAAAAAATTAAAAATCGAAGGTTAAAATTACTTTTCAAAAAGCTGTATTTGACTTTTCAAGCGCTCAGTAAGCATATTCATCATTCTTTTGTTTACATCAGAAGTATTTTTGGCATAAAAGTCATATTCAGCAGTGGTAAATAAACCAACTACAATTCCTCTCATTGTATTTCTAAATTTTACATCTTTTTGAATTCCGTTATCAATTACTGCTAATTTTGCTTCCAATGTTTTTGACGAAAAATCGACTTTGTTGTTTTCAATATAATTGATGAAAGAAGCTACAAATAAATCATTTTGTAATTTTAAAATAGGCCGAAGCACTTCATTTTGAAAAGATTCTTCGGTTGTAGATTGAGCAGTTACAGAACCAATAGTTTGTCCTCTAAATTGACTTAAAAAAGTATCGCGTGTATTCATCTTTTTTTCTTTAAAATTAAAAAAAAATAAACCTAGAACAGTTTATTTTAACTCTTTATAAGGAAAAATAATCTAAAATATTTAAAAAAAACACCAAATTCCTGACAACTAAGTAACTTCTATAGCTTTCAAAATCAATTCATAAGCCTTTTGTTTTAAGGTAAATGAGAGTCTTTTTCACTCGATAATTCAAAAATTTCTAAATCGAAATAACCAACTGAAGCAATAATGTGATCAAATATATCGGACATTAGGTATTCATAATTGGCAAAACTCTTGTCCTCAGAAAATGCATACACCTCTAGCGGAACTCCGTGTGAGGTAGATTGCAATTGCCTGCAAAGCATTAACATATTCTTATTTAATCCCGGATAATTATATAAATATTCGGTAATATATTTTCTGAATAAACCCAAATTTGTCAAATTTCTTCCATTAATAGGTAATGATTTATCAATTCTATTAGAAATATTATAAGTATCAATTTCTATTTTTCTAGAATCTATATAATCTGAAATCAGGTGAATTTGCTTTAAATTATTCAATTCTTTTTCTTCTAAAAAGCGAATGCTACTGGCTTTAATAAGAATGTGTCTCTTTATTCTCCTTCCGTCCGAGTTTAGCATTCCGCGCCAATTCTGGAACGAATCGGAACTCAAACTATACGTTGGAATTGTGGTCGTAGTATTGTCAAAATTTCGAACTTTTACCGTTGCTAGATTGATTTCGATCACATCTCCATCTGCTCCAAAACGATCCATTGTAATCCAGTCGCCAATACGCACCATATCATTAATAGACACTTGTACGCTAGATACAAACCCTAATATTGTATCTCTAAAAATCAAGATTATAACTGCCGAAACAGCTCCTAAAATAGTTAGAAGTTCTTTTTGATTAATATCAAATAATTTAGAAAAAATAACTGCGATACCTACAGCCCACAGGATAATCATAATTACCTGAATAAAACTATCAATTGGCTTGTCGCTGTAACGCGGTTTTAATTTTAAATAATCACGTAAAGCATTAAATACCGTTCTAATAATCCACAAAATTAAAAGTACAATGTAGATTCCGACGAATTTACCAAAAACACCTTCCCAATATTCATAACGTTCTAATATAATGGGAACCGATTTGTAGATAAATAAAAACGGAATTAAATGCGCAATGTACTTGGCTGTTTTATTAGTAACCAATAAATCATCAAACTTGGTTTTTGTTTTTTGGGCAATTAGAACCATTACCGTAACAAGAATAAGTCTAAATATTACATAGATTGCATAAGCTAATACGCACAATAAAGCAATATTAAGGAACAAACTGAGATAGGAAGCAAAACCACTTCCTAACCCAATTTTCCTAAATAAGGGATATAAAAAATTAAATAATTTCTCTAAAATGTTATGCATTTTTCAAATATTTTCTTTCGATATAAAAAGTTCCAAAAGGAGGTATCGACGCAATACAAATTATAAAGTATTTTTTTAAGTCCCATTTTTCACTAAACTTTAAAATTGTAGCTAAAACGATGTAAATCGTAAATAATACGCCGTGTGCCATACCGATATGTTTTACATAATAGGGATCATTAAAAAAATATTTCATTGGCATAGCATAAAAAAATAATAGTAAAGCGGATATTCCTTCTACAAGTGCTGTAACCTTAAAAATCTTAAGCATTTTATGTTTTTTATTGATGATCGACAAAAATAAGTATTAACATTGATTTTTAGGGTATTGATTGCTAAAGTAATTTACTTTTGTACTCTTAAACTTTGATAATGAGCAAGCGCGATTTAAAAAAATATCTATCAGAATTAAATAAAGAACAATTAGAGGAACAAATCATCGAATTGTATGAGAAATTCAGTCCTGTAAAAGTCTATTACAACTTTGTTTTCAATCCAAAAGAAGAAACACTCTTGCAAGAATGTAAACTTAAAATTGCCAATGAATATTTTCCTGTAAAAAAAGCGGGCAGAAGAAGCAAACCCAAAATGAGACGCTCTATTGCTCAGAAATACATTAAGCATTTTATTGTTTTAGGAGTAGATCCGTTTGTCATTGCAGATGTAATGTTATACAATATTGAAGTCGCACAAACTTTTTCCTCAGAAAACGCAATCAAACAAGAGCTTTTTTATAAAAGTATGTTCAATTCCTTTGAGCAAGCCGTTGTGTTTTTGATCGCAAACGGAATACTTACTGATTTTAAAAATAGAATAATTGCCATACACAATCAAACTATTAGTCAAAAATGGCATAACGAACCTGAATTCAATGCCATAATCGAACGTTTTGAATACTAAGAATTTTAGGTCTTTATCACTTTTGTAATTAAATAATTAGTTCGATTATAAAATAGTCAAAAAAAAATATTTCTATAATTTACAAGATCTACGGCTTTACTAAAATTAAAAATTTCGCACAAAATGGTAACAAGTTTTCAGGCTCTAAATTCAAATTTATTTAAGCCTTACACTTTTTTTTTAATTAAAAATTACAATTAAACTGTTTTTTAGGCGTATTTTTGCAAAAATCCAATAAGAAGCAATGTCGGAAAATACTGTAGAAATTGAAATCGAAGACAAAAAAGAACTATATGCCTACCAGAAAGGAGATATAGATTCTATTTTTGAGCGTATCGATAATGGACCTCGTCAACATCATTTGTTATATCAGCTGCCTACAGGTGGAGGGAAAACAGTAGTTTTCTCCGAAATCGTACGCCGTTATTTATCCAAACACGATAAAAAAGTAGTTGTTTTAACACACAGAATTGAACTATGTAAACAAACTTCAAAAATGTTGAAGGGCTTTGATGTAAAAAACAAAATCATCAACAGTAAAGTTAAGGAACTTCCAGATCAGAACGATTATTCTTGTTTTGTGGCGATGGTAGAGACTTTAAAAAACCGAATCAATGATGAAAAATTACATTTAGACAACATTGGTCTAGTAATTATCGATGAAGCGCATTACAACTCTTTTAGAAAATTATTAAGCTCATTCAAAAATGCCTTTATATTAGGAGTTACGGCAACACCGCTAAGTTCTAACGTAAAGTTACCAATGCACGAAAGTTATGATGAATTAATTGTAGGTGATACCATTAGTTCGTTAATAGACAAAGGATTTTTGGCAAAAGCCGTTACTTATAGTTATGATGTGGGTTTGACTTCATTAAAAGTAGGGATCAACGGAGATTACACCGTAAAATCTTCA
The DNA here is from genome assembly GCF_023162025.1 of Flavobacterium pygoscelis. NCBI lineage: Bacteria > Pseudomonadati > Bacteroidota > Flavobacteriia > Flavobacteriales > Flavobacteriaceae > Flavobacterium > Flavobacterium pygoscelis. Next base: position 119,458 of record NZ_JALNUB010000007.1, read on the forward strand.
GATGATTTATACACCAATATGGCCATGCAAGAAAAATTATTGCATGCCTACACCGAAAAATCGATTGGCAAAAAAACCTTGATTTTCAATAACGGAATCAATACTTCTTTGTATGTTTATGAAACCTTTAGAGAAGCTGGTTATGAAATCCGTCATTTAGATAACACCAGCAGTACCGAGGAACGTAAAGAAATTTTACATTGGTTCAAGCATACTCCAGATGCCATTTTAACGTCAGTAGGAATTCTTACTACTGGTTTTGATGAGCCAACTGTTGAAACAATTATCCTAAATAGAGCCACAAAATCATTGACGTTGTATTACCAAATGATTGGTCGTGGTTCCCGTAAATTACCTAATAAAGACAGTTTTAGTGTGATCGATTTAGGAAACAACGCAGCACGATTCGGATTGTGGAGTGAGCCGGTAAACTGGCAACACATCTTTAAATCTCCTGAGTTTTACCTAGAAAATTTACGTGATGACACGGAAATCGAATTGTATTTTAAATACAGTATGCCTCCCGATTTACGTGCAAAATTTAGCAAAACTGAAGTCGTAACTTTTGATGTCGATGAAGAACACAAACTCATCATCAAACAAAATTTACGTTCAAAGGAAGTTTTAGATAAATCACTAGAGCAACATGCTGCTATGTGTGTCGATAATTCGGATACTTTGCAGGAAGCCAAAGCTTTAGGTAAATTATTAGAAGACGATATCGATTGCCGTATCAAGCGCTATTCAAAATGTTTAAGTCAGTGCAGTAAAAATTACCGCGAATGGCTTGTTGACGATTACAAATTAAAACTAGTATTGTTAACCGGAAAAAAATACCGTGAAAAAATTATGAACGAACCTGATGAAGATTAATTTTTTTCAGGAGCTGTTTCCCGCTTTCCATTGCAATCTTTTATTTCTCTAAAGAACGAGAAATAAAAGGATTTTCATTACAATCGGGGCTAGCGTTTACGATTACAAACAACTATTTTTTATAAATTATAAAATCCAAAAAAATGTCAAAACAATTCGCTGATTTAGGAATTTCTAAACCAATATTGAATGCACTTTCTGATTTGAATATTGTTACTCCGACAGAAATTCAGCAAAAAACAATTCCATTACTTTTAGAAAACAAGACCGATTTAGTAGGACTTGCCAAAACAGGTACTGGAAAAACAGCTGCTTTTGGATTGCCTATTTTACAATTAATAGATACTGATTCTCCACTTGTTCAAGCGGTAATATTAGCGCCAACAAGAGAATTAGGTCAACAAATATTCAAAAATCTAGAGTCGTTTGCGGCTTTCTTACCTCAGGTTTCTATTGCAGCAACTTGCGGAGGAATTCCTATCAAACCTCAAATCGAACGTTTAGCATCGCCCACGCATATTGTGGTAGCAACGCCAGGACGTTTGATCGATTTAATTCAGCGTAAAGCGATCAATCTTAAAGAAACTAAATTTCTAGTGCTTGATGAAGCAGATGAAATGGTTTCTATCTTAAAAGAAAGCTTAGACGAAATCGTAGCCGAATTACCTAAAGAGCACAAAACCTTTTTGTTTTCAGCAACTATGCCTGGAACCATCAAACAATTGGTTCAGCACTACCTGAATAAAAATGTAGTTCAGGTAAGTGCTAACATGGAAACGGTAGGAAATCAAGGAATCGATCACGAATATATTGTGGTAGATCCTATTGAAAAACTTGATGTTTTGATGCATTTCCTAAATTCAAAAGAAGGCGAACGCGGAATTATATTTTGTAAAACAAAAGCAGCCGTAAATAAACTAGCTAAGAATTTAGCAATCAACCGTTTTTCATCAGGTGCATTGCACGGAAGTTTATCACAAGGAATTAGAGATCGTATCATGGAGCAATTCCGTGAAGGTCATATCAATATATTAGTGGCTACAGATCTTGCAGCAAGAGGAATTGACGTAAAGGAAATTTCGTATGTGGTTAATTACCATTTACCAGATGCTTACGAAGCTTACGTTCACCGTAGCGGAAGAACGGCAAGAGCAGGAGCAAAGGGACTTTCTTTAACGGTATTACAACCAGAAGAAGTTGGCGAAATTGCCGATTTCGAAAAAGAATTGGGAATTAAATTCACCGAATTCAAAAAACCAAGTTCACTAAGCATCGAAGAAAATAACACGCTTTTATGGGCCAAACAAATATTCAAAACCAAACCCAACCATGAAGTGGATGCGGAATTGAAAACAAAAATAAAAACCGTTTTCCATCATTTAACTAAAGATGAATTGATCGAAAAGTTGTTGGCTAATTATTTGTTACAAAACAAAAATGAACCAACCGAAAAACCCGTTAAAAGGCAAAAAATGAAATAGATTTTTTTCTGTTTTCATAAAAGAAAAAACCATTGCAAAGCTTGAAGAAGTGTTGTGATGGTTTTTTTTGTATTTGATAATTGCTTTTTAGATTGCTTTAAAATTTATAAAATTAAAATCACATTAATATTAGAAAACGGCTGATCTCAATTTTTAAAAAGTACAAGCTACTCTCTAAGAACTATTGTTAACAGAAATTAAAAAGTCAATTTCCTCTAATTATAATTTAATTATATTTGGGATATTATACTACAAGTGGTAAACTTTTAAAAATAATAAGTTGCTTATAAAATGAAAGAGCTCATACAACTTCCAGGACAAACGCGAACAATTGAAAGAAATGAGTTTTTAAAAACTAAAGGAAGCGTTGACACAAATCTTTATTATATCATAAGTGGTAGTGTAAGAGTTTTTATTTTTGATGGAGATGAAGAGCAAGTTATAAGATTTGGTTATAAAGAGAACATGATAGTTGCATTAGATTCTTTTCTTACCAGTCAACCTTCTAATTTTATTATTCAGGCAATAAAAAAAACGGTTCTCAAGGTAATTCCTAAAATAGAAATTGATAAACTTTTAAAAATCGAATCTAATCAGATTTTGTGGAGTAGTATTTTAGAAAAACTAGTCCTTGATCAAATGGATCGTGAAATTGATATTTTGACAAATTCGCCAAAAGAAAGATTACAGAGAGTATTAAAAAGAAGCCCACAATTATTTCAAGAAATACCAGAAAGGTACATTGCTAATTATTTAAGAATGACTCCAGAAACTTTATCACGTCTAAAAAAATCTTGATTTTAATCAATGTTTATAAGTATATTATGGACGAAGTTTGCTTAAATATATAAGAGTATGAAATCAGAAGAAGTGATAGAATCATTGATTGCTAAGACAAAACAAATTAATATTCAAGTTGAGAATATTAAACGATGTGATTTGGAAACATTGACTTGGAGAGAAAATCAAAATTCGTGGAGCATTTTAGAATGTATAGAGCATTTGAATAGGTATGGAGATTATTATATTCCCGAAATTGAAAAAACTTTAGACAAATCAAATTTTAAAAATGAGGAAGACTTTAAAAGTGGATTATTAGGAAACTATTTTGCCAAAAGTATGCTGCCAAAGGAAAATAGGAATAAAATAAAGACTTTCAAAGATAAAAACCCAATTCATTCTAAATTAGATGAAACAGTTTTTGACACGTTTTTAAAACAGCAAAATATTCTTTTAGACTTTCTAAATCGATCAAAAATAGTAAGTTTGAATAAGACCAAAATTAAAATTTCAATCTCAAAGTTTATAAAATTAAAATTGGGAGATACTTTTCAGTTTTATATTAACCATATTATTAGACATTTTGATCAGATTGAAAAAATAAAAAAACTGAAAAACATTAATTTTTAATATCATTTTCTCCACTTTAATAAATAGTGTATTAATTCTAAAGTCAGCTAAATAAATGGTCAAATGTTTTTTTATAAAAAACTTATTTCTCAAGAATATTTTGTCACACTAATTATGTTCAGTAAAGTAAAAAAGGAATTTTTATTCGCATTAAAACATTTTTTGGAAAATCAATATCATTTGATAATGTGGAGAGAACAGAATTAGAGAATCAGGTTCTAACAATTTATAAATATGATGGGAATAACTATCATTTTAACCTCAAACATATTTATGAAAATGATTCACAAAGACTTAATGATCTAATTAATCAATACTGTCAATAAAATAGATATTCTAATATAGAATTTACTATTTTAAGGTGGTATTTAAGTAATACTAATTAATATAAATTTACTGTTTTGTTTCTTGTCAAATCGAGCGTAGTCGAGATTGTATATAACTAAAAAAAAAGGTTTCGACTGCGCTCAACCGGACAAGAAAACAACAACCTTTTATAGTATATTAAAAGATGATTTGGTATAATTACTATATATTTGAGGCTAGAAATTGGTAATTATATATCACGAAACTAAACCAAATGACAACTTTCCCGGTAAGCGCTTCTATACTATCAGAAAAAGATTTAGGCCAATTCATAATAGAAAAATACAACTTAAATGAAAGTTTTGAATGTAAATTATACAGAACTGGCTTAAATCACACTTATTTTATTTCGAACGCAACCGAAAAATATGTTGTTAGAGTTTATTGTCATAATTGGCGAAGCAAAACTGAAATAATAGAAGAATTAGCACTTTTAAAAGTACTAAAAGACAATAATCTTCCAATTTCCTATCCAATTTATGATAAAAATGAGGAGTTAATTCAGAAAATTAAAGCGCCAGAAGGAATTCGTTATGTTGTCCTTTTTTCATTTGCAAAAGGCGAAAAAGTTCGGTTTATTACTAATGAAAATTGTTTTAACGTTGGCTCTATTATGGCGAATATTCATAATGTAACAGCAAACAAAAAGATTCATAGAGTCAATTATACATGTGATATTCTTTTAGAACAATCCTATAATTATTTAAAATCCTTTTTCTCTGAAGAGTTGTATGAAATGAAATTTTTAAAAGAAAATGGTCTTGAAATATCAAAAATATTTGCTGAAAATAGTTTATCAGAAAACCAAAAAGGAATCGTTCACCTAGATATTTGGTATGATAATTTTAGTATCAATAAGGAAAATGAAATAACTATATTTGACTTTGATAATTGTGGAAATGGAAGCCTTATTTTAGACATTGGTTATTTCTGCAAGCAATTATTTTTTATTGAACAAGATAAAAATCAATACGAATCTAAAGTAAAAAGTTTTATTGATGGTTACAAACAATTTAGACTTTTATCTGAACAAGAGATTAAATTAATCCCTGAAGCGGGAGCCTCAATTTTTATTTTTTATTTGGGTGTGCAAGCCCAAAGATTTGATTGGTCTAATATTTTTTTAACGGAGAACTATCTCAAAATGTTCGTTGGAAGAATAAAAACTTGGCTAGACTATTATAAAAATAAGAAGATTAAAGGTGATTAATATTCTTCTAAAATCCTTTATAAATCAAACCAAACAACAAATAACATGCAAGACATTATCAAAAAATTCAAATTTAAGGACAACGCAACAGCAATTAACGCGCCAGAGAATTTAGAAATTCAATTTGTTGAACTTGGTTTTAAAACTGCATTTGATAATGATAAAAAGAGCGGAAATACGTTAGTTTTCATAAACAACAACAAAGAATATCTCGATTTTTTAAACAATCAATTACATAACATTGAGCCAGATAGCGTTTTGTGGTTTGCCTATCCAAAAGGAACTTCAAAAGTAAAAACTGATATTAATAGAGATACGATTCGGGTAACAGGCGAAGAATTTAATATTACAACCGTTTCTGCAATTTCTATAGATGAAACTTGGAGTGGCTTGCGATTTAGACCGATTGATAGAGTAGGGAAGAAATAGTAGTTGCACTAATCTACATGAAATGTTAAAATTAAACCTAATAAAAATTTAACTTCTTACCTTTGGCACATGACTAAAAAGTTACACCTATATCTCATAATTTTCACTCTTGGCTTATTCCTATTGCCAAGCTTGACTTATGCGTGTGGAACTCAGTCAGAAAAAGAATGTTGTAAAAAAGAAACAACTTCAAAACAAGAGCATAAAGGATGTTCTGAAGAAAGTCATGCTACGGATAAAAATAGCGGTTGTGACGGTCAATGCGGACATTCAAATTGTACAACAACTTCAGTACAAGTAAGCTTAGCTTTGTTTAGCGAAAATCAATTTGCGTACACTTTCTTTAACTTTCCTAATGAGAAACAAAAGTTTTACAGTTCAAAAACTTTTATTTCATCTGGTTTCACTTCATTATGGCTTATTCCTAAAATAGGCTAATTTTATTTCTTGACAGCCATACTTATGGCTATTTCACTGCTTTTGCAGTATATTATTTCCAAATTATAGATTAATAAGGTCGAAATTGACGCGATTATTTTTTTATAATTACTCACAATTCAAAATTTTAAATAAAATATTTTCAAAAGAATTTACTCTTTTGGAACAAATCCCTATACTATGAAATATTCAATTTCAAATATATTGGTAGCAGCAATTATGTTGTTAACCTTTACAATTTCAAGCGCACAAATAAAAAATTCAGTAACTGAAAACGTAAAAATTTACGGTAACTGTGGTATGTGCGAAAAGACTATAGAAAAAGCAGGTAATCTAAAAAACCTAGCTGCAGTAGATTGGAATAAAGACACTAAAATGGCTTCTATAACGTATGATGCTAAAAAAACAAATCAGGACGAAATTTTAAAACGTATTGCTTTAGCAGGATATGATAGCGATACTTTTCTTGCTCCAGACAAAGCTTACAGTGAATTACCCGATTGTTGTCAATATGATAGAGAAAGTAAAATTGCCGTTAATGCAACTACAGAAAATCACGAGAATCATACAAATCATATGGATATGAAAAATACAACAATGCAACAAGAGAACCAACTTACAGCAGTTTTTGATAACTACTTCGCAGTAAAGGATGCATTAGTAAGTAGTGATGGAGCAACAGCTTCTGAAAAGTCTAAAATGTTACTTTCTAATCTAGAAGCCGTGAAAATGGACCAATTAGAAATGGATGTGCACATGGTATGGATGAAAGTTTTCACCAACATGAAAGAAGATGCTAAACATATTGCTGACACTAAAGATATTGTACATCAAAGAGAGCGTTTTATCAATTTGTCCAAAAATATGTATGAATTAATCAAAGTTTCAAAAATGGAAAATCCAATTTACTACCAGTTTTGTCCAATGGCAAACAAAGGAAAAGGTGCGAACTGGTTGAGCAAAGAAAATGCAGTTAAGAATCCATATTACGGTTCGATGATGATGACTTGCGGTAAAACGGTAGAGATAATAAAATAAATGGAGCAAAGTCCATTTGTGAAATTTGGACTTTGTTTTTTATTAAGAAAAATAATTATAATGGATATTAAGAAAAAACTAATCGTCTTTTTACTACTAACTTTTAGTCTTACTTCATTTGCACAAATAAAAATTGGAGACGCAATTCCATCAATTGAATTGCAAAGCAGCAAAGATGTAAAAGTTAATATAAATGAATTTAAAGGTAAGTTCGTATTAATTGATTTTTGGGCTTCCTGGTGTGGACCATGCAGAGTGGGGAATAAAAAGCTAGTGCAAATGCATAAAGATTTAGATTCAAGTAAAATAGAAATTATTGGAATTTCGATTGATACAGACGCTACTAAATGGAGAAAAGCGATTGAAAAAGACAAGATAAATTTTTTGCAATTAATTGATCCAAAAGGATTTGATGCTAACGCAGCAGTAGTTTTTGGAGTAGAAGAGTTGCCTTCAAAATTCCTATTTGATAGCGAAGGAATATTAATAATGAAAAACCCAACAGATCAAGAAATAATAAATTTAATAAATAAATAAAATGAAAATAGTAAATATAAAATACAGCCTTCTAATAGTTTTAATGGTGATGTTTTCGGCGGTAAGTAATGCACAAATTTCAAAAGCAGAGATTGTAGCAACGGGATTAACGTGCTCTATGTGCTCTAATGCAATAAACAAACAATTAAAATCAATGCCAGAAGTGAAGGATGTTGAAATCGATTTGAATTCTAACACTTTCATTGTTTCATTAGCAGATAATAATGCACTATCGCCTGCGATATTCAAAGAAAAAGTGGAAAAAGCAGGTTTCTTCATAGGTTCATTAATTGTAACCGTTGATACTGAAACATTAAAGAAAAACTCTTTCGTTATTGTAGACGGTAAAGAAAGCAAGAATAAGGAGGTTCAAGTTCAGGTTTTAGATAAAGGTTACGTAACGGATAAAGAGTTTAAAAAACTATCTAAGTCTTACAAAAACAGCACAACTTATGCGATGAACAATGAAAAGGATTTCCATATTAAAATTGTAAAATAATGAAGAAGTTTCTAGTACTAGTTGTCCTATTCATTTTCCAAAAAGGGACGAGTCAGGAACTATTTCTGATGACAGATCCAGCCAGCAATGTTCCTGCAAACTCCTTAGGTGTAAATGTATTGCAGTCTTTCTTAAAAAAAGAAGGTACTTCAGCATACAATTATTATCTCATGCCGGAGGTAAGTTATGGAGTTAATAAGAATCTAATGGTAAGAGCGTCAGCGTTTGCGAGTAATGCCGACAATAATTTTGTAGGAGAAGGAGGGAGCGTTTACGCTAAGTATCGCTTCTATTCTGAGGATGATATCAATAGTCACTTCCGAATGGCTGCTTTTGGCCGCTATAGTTTTAACAATTCTACAGTAAATCAAGAGCAAATTGAAATTATGGGTAACAATACCGGCTTTGAAACTGGTATTGTTGCTACAAAATTGATTAAAAAAGTAGCGATCAGTTCATCGGTAAGTTTTGAGAAGGCATTCGATAATACTTCAAACCATAGATTTCCAACTAATTTTGGAAGTACTGCGACGAACTATACCTTGTCATTTGGTAAATTAATGTATCCAAAAAAATATACCAGTTTGAAACAGACGAATATTAATTTAATGTTAGAATTTGTTGGTCAAACGATCAATGAAAATGGTAAATCCTATCTAGATGCAGTACCAGTTATTCAATTTATTTTTAATAGTCAAGCCCGTTTGGATTTAGGATATAGAAAAGAATTAATTAATTCTATGACGCGTTCCTCTTCAGATGGAATTTACTTTAATTTATACTATACTTTTTTCAATTTGAAAAATTAGCACGTGAATTATGAAATAATTTTTATAAAATTTATAATATTTTTTGCTAAATATAAACGTCTTTAGCATCAACTTAAAACTCTACAAAATGAAAATATTAAATTTTAGTTTACTATTAGGTTTGTTTTTAATCATAACTTCTTGTAAACAGCAAACTATCGAAGACAATAGTAATAAAGAATCACACATGATGAATGATTCAACAATGATGAACAATGATTCAACGATGATTCACAATAGTGATAAAAAGATGGATACTAATATATCATATTCTTGTCCAATGCATCCAGAAGTTATTGGAAGTAAAGGCGATAAATGTCCTAAATGTGGAATGGATTTGGAGCAAATTTCCACAAAAGATTTACAATAGAAATAATGATTTCAATATCATTTTTCAAAGTTGATTTATTCGAATAGATCAATCAATATTTAACTTAAAGACTATAGTAAGATGGAAAATTTAGAGAAACACAAAAAGCAAAACATGTATACAAAATTCATTTCAATGTTAGGAACGTCCTTTCTTGCAATGTATGTTACGATGTATTTAAATACGTACTCAGTAGACCATGTATACTTTAGTCTGACACGATTTTACATGACTTGCTTAGGAATTTCAGCCATGTCATTAATAATGTTATTTTTTATGATGGGAATGTATCGCAACAAGAAAAAAAACATGCTGATAATATTAGGAAGCATTATTTTATTTAGTTCTGCTTTGTTTCTTGTTCGCGTTCAAAAACCAATCGTTGGCGATACGCTTTGGATGAGAGCAATGATTCCACATCATTCAATCGCAATTTTGACAAGTGAAAGAGCAGATATTAAAGATCCAGAAGTTAAAAAATTAGCAGATGATATCATCGCTGCACAAAAAAAAGAAATTGAACAAATGAAACTAATGATTAAAAGATTAGAAAATGAAAAATAATATTATAATCGCTGTTGTTTTTGTACTCTTTATTTCAAATATGCTTTTGGCTCAAAAAGTCGTCCATTATGATCTTTATGTAAAAGATACTTTAGTGAATTTTTCTGGAGAAGAAAAAAGAGCAATTGCGGTAAATGGACAGATTCCAATGCCAACGCTAACTTTTACAGAAGGCGATATTGCTGAAATTGTAGTTCATAACCAATTGAAAGAAAGTACTTCATTACATTGGCACGGATTATATTTGCCAAACAAAGAAGATGGTGTTCCGTACTTAACACAAATGCCTATTGAACCTGGTGAAACCTTTACGTATCGTTTTCCAATTGTGCAAAATGGTACACACTGGTACCACAGTCATAGCGGAATGCAAGAGCAAATTGGGATGTACGGTTCGTTAATTCTAAAGAAAAAAACCGACGATAAAACCTTTAGAAAAGGAATTGATGACTTGCCACAAGTTCCTGTGATTTTAAGCGAATGGACCGATTTGAATCCCAAAAACGTACATCGATTACTCCACAACGCTTCCGACTATTTTGCCATTAAAAAAGGAACAACTCAAAGTTATGCTGAAGCTTTAGAAGCAGGGCATTTTAAAACCAAATTAACCAACGAGTGGAAACGCATGTTAGCTATGGATGTGAGTGATGTTTATTATGATAAATTCTTGATAAATGGTCAGAATGAAAATCAGCTAACGCAATTTAAAGGCGGAGACAAAGTACGATTACGAATTTCCAATGGCGGTGCATCATCTTATTTTTGGTTGAATTACGCTGGCGGAAAAATGACTGTAGTGGCTAACGATGGTAATGATGTAGAGCCTGTTGAAGTAGATCGATTGATTATCGGAGTTTCAGAAACATACGATGTTGTGGTTTCTATTCCTGCCGACAATACCTCTTATGAGTTATTAGTAACTCCAGAAGATAGGACTAAATCAACTTCTCTTTATATTGGTCAAGGAATTAAACAATTGGTTAGTCCGATGCCAAAATTGAAATATTTTGAAGGAATGAAGATGATGAACGACATGATGAACATGGATGGTTCAATGAATGATATGGGAATGGATATGTCGTTGCAAAAAATGGATATGAATACAGTTATGTATCCAGAAATTTCAGGAGTTAGTAAAAAGCCGAAAGCTGGAGGTAGCGATCCAATGAAAATGGATGGAAATATGGATCATTCAAAATCATCTGCTAAATTTGTCACTGAAGGAAAGCAAGAAAGTGGAATGAAAATGAATGAAAAGATGGATCATTCAAAACACAATAGGAGTGCGATGAATTCTGATATTGTAACGCTGAATTATTCAATGTTAAAATCACCAACTAAAACTACTCTTGATAAAAATGCTCCTGTGCGCGAAATTAGATTTGAACTTACTGGAAACATGAATCGTTATGTGTGGAGCATGGATAATAAAGTTTTATCTGAAGTGGATAAAATTTTAATTAAAAAAGGGGAGATCGTTCGTATCACTTTATACAATAATTCTATGATGCGTCATCCTATGCATTTGCACGGACATGACTTTAGAGTTATAAATGGTCAAGGAGAATACTCTCCGTTGAAAAATGTATTGGATATTATGCCAATGGAAACAGACGTAATCGAATTTGCTGCTAATGCAGATGGCGATTGGTTCTTTCATTGTCACATTTTATATCACATGATGTCTGGGATGAATCGGGTTTTTAGTTATGAAAATTCTGAATCGAATCCTTATTTGCCTAATAAAGCTGATGCCTATAAAAAACTACAAGCGGAAAGTAATGAGTCGCATTTTATGGCTCAAAACGATTTTGCTACCAATGGTAATGATGGAATGGCAATGGTACAAAATGCCCGTTGGAGTTTTGGTACAGAATGGCGTTTAGGATATAACAAGATGCACGGCTATGAAACCGAAACCCATATTGGTCGATATATTGGAAGAAATCAATGGTTTATGCCTTTTATAGGTTTTGATTACCGTTATAGAAAAATGGGAATGGACCAGCAAGAAACTAATTTATTTAATCAATCCAATACTAAAGATAATCGCAGTTTGGTTAGTTTAGGGTTTGATTATACATTGCCAATGTTGGTAATTTTTCAAGCAGAAGTGTATCATAATGGCGATGTTCGTTTGCAATTAATGCGTGAAGATATTCCAATTTCAAAAAGGATACGAGCTGGATTTATGGTTAATACAGACAAAGAATATATGGCTGATTTACGTTATATCATAAACAAAAATATGGGTATTAGAACTCATTATGACAGTGATATGGGATTTGGATTGGGATTATCAGTAAATTATTAAACGGTTACGTAAAAAGGATTAAAAATTCAATTTTATCTCATACAATAATCATATCAACCATTACAAACACTTGAAAAAGTGATGTAATGGTTTTTTTATTCTTATTAAATTAAAAAGTAAACTTTTATGAATAAAAGAACTGAATTTTTATATATTTAATAAAAACTGAAAAGCAAAAAACTATTAGATTAAAATAATTTTAATTTAACGACTTAAAAACAAGCAAATGAAGAATAATTTTACTTTCATAAAAACAGATAGAAAATTACTTAAGATAAATTTTAATGAAATAATATTAATAAAGGGGTTAGGTAATTATGTTGAAATTTTAATGCTTGAAAATAAAAAATATATTTATTATAATTCTCTTAAAGATTTGATGGAGAAATTGCCAAGTGAATTTATGAGAGTTCATAATTCCTACATCGTTAATCTAACAAATATTGATTTTTTCGAGGATAATCATTTAATGTTAAAAGGAAATAAGATTTCAGTAGCAAAAGGTTATCGAGAATGTTTAAATAACACTCTAAATAAATTGATATTATAAGTAGTAAATAAGAATGTAATGCCATTACATAAGAAAATAGTACACTTAAATAAATATTTTTTTATTCATCAATAAACTCTGTTGTTTTGTTTTGAAGATAATTAAAATATAAATTTAAAACATACTATATGGAAACACAAAATAAAAATTCAAAGAATCCTGCTGTTAAAAAAAACAATCCGTTTATTGAGGATGTATCTTCAATAAATGGTTTAATTAAAGCATTTTATGAGGTTGTTTCGGGTGAAGCTGGAGAAAAAAGACAATGGGAAAGAGATGAATTCATTCACAATCCCAAAGCAACTTATACTTATTTATCAAATGAATCTGGTGATTTGAAACAAGTTACTTTATCCTTGAAAGATTTTCATAAAGAAACAGAAAATATGGTTTTAGAGACTGCATTTTATGAAAATGAAATCAATAGAGAAGTAAAAATATTTGGCAATATTGCTCATGTATGGAGTACGTACGAAACAAGATTAGAAAAAAATGGAAAAGTTAAGAGACGTGGTATAAATAGCATTCAACTTTTTTATTCTAACGAGAAATGGGAAATAATTTCTCTAACTTTTGATAGAGAAACTCTAAACAATAAGATCCCGCAAACTTTTAACCCAAAATAAAAAATTAAAATTGTATGATCAAAATTCTATAATCATTACTCCTAAAATTCAATAAAGCCACATTAAAATATAGGTATTAATTCTTAAATTGTTTAATATTTAAAGGATCAAAAACAATTATGAAAAATTTAAAATATATTTTATTAGCTTGAAAATATTGAAGAATGATTTTTCCTTTAGAATAAAAACAGTAATTATTTTAAAACATTATGACAATTATGTAACATTCTAATAAAATTTTAAAACGCAAAAAAATACTTTTAATTTATCTTTAATACATTAAATTTTAATGAATTATGAAAGTTAAAGAAACCACCAAAGAGATCAAACATGTTGGCGATGAAGCCATGTCAATTCACAAGCGAAAAAAAGGAAAAGGATATCAATATTTTGATGAAGAAGGAAATAAAATCACAGATACAATTTTATTGAGTAGGTTTCGTAGGTTGATTATTCCGCCAATGTGGAGTGATGTTTACATCTGCAAATGGGATGATGGACACATTCAAGCCATTGGCAGAGATGCCAAAGGAAGAAAGCAGTACATTTATCATACTACTTTTGAAAAAGCAAAACAAGAAGAGAAGTTTGCTAAAATGAAAAGTTTTGGTAAAGCACTGACAAAATTTCGAAAAAAGGTTTTAGAAGATATTGCCATAAAAGAATGGACTAAAGACAAAATATTAGCTTTAATAATCTTGTTACTTGACGAAACCGGTATTCGAATTGGAAACAAACAATATGCCAATCAAAATGGAACTTTCGGATTAACAACCTTGCGAAGAAAACACATTACATTTGATAAAAACCATGTTGTATTTGAGTATAAAGGTAAAAGCAATCAAATGAGACACGTTGAAGTTGATGATGCCCAATTAGCTAAATTGATAAAAAAATCATCTGAATTACCAGGTTATGAAATTTTTAGATACAAAGATGAAGAGGGTAATTTTCATGCAGTGGATAGCGAAGATGTAAATGAATACATTCGGACTCACATGGGAAAAGGATTTAGCAGTAAAGATTTTAGAACTTGGGTAGCAAGCCGTTTAGCAGTTGAGCTCTATCCTTATGCACTAGAAGCCATTGGTGATACGAAAAAGAAAAAATTTAGTAATACACTAATTCGAATGGTAGCAGATGAATTAGGTAATACTCCTACAGTTTGTAGATCGTATTATGTACATCCTAACATCATGCAAAAAATTGAAGAAAAAACACTTCCTAATAAAATGCATGATGATTTCGGAATGAATCAATTTGAACTTACTTCTTCAGAGAAAGAAGTAATGAAACACATTTAATTTAAGGAACGATTACAATTTCTTCATCAGCAGAAGTCGTAATCGTTTTTTTTATTTTTCTTTTACCAACAATCAAAATCACTAATGCTAGAAGTGTAGTTACAGTCATAATGGCAACCATTGGCACTACTGAATTATGTACAAAAACTCCAACTAAAAACGAGACAAATGCTCCTAAACCCAATTGTATAGCGCCCATTAATGCAGAAGCACTTCCGGCATTTCTCGCAAAAGGAGCAAGAGTTAATCCCGCTGTATTTGGATTAGAAATTCCTAAACAAGCCAGAAATAAAAACAACATGGCAATCGTTCCATATAATCCTAAAACATTATTAATTACCAAAATAAGGAATAATATCGCAATAATTGATTGAGAAATTAATGCCCCAAAAATCATTTGTTCACTATTAAATTTTCGCAAAAGCAAAGAATTGAGTTGGCTAGCACTAATAAAACTGAGAGACATAAAAGCAAAAATCCAACCATAGGTTTTAGCATCAACCTCAAAAATATCCATAAATAGGATAGGAGAGGCCGCTACATAAGTAAACAAACCAGAAAATGCAATTGCACCCGCAAAAGCATACGTATAAAATTGAGGTTCTTTTAGTATAGTTATAAAATTTGTAATTATTGCTTTTGGTTTTAAAGAGATTGAAGTATCTGGTAAATAAGTGTTTGGCAAAACTAATTGTGCTGCGATCAAAATTACAATTCCCATACACATCAATATAAAAAACACGGTGTGCCAACCATAATCAGCAGTAACATAACCTCCAATTGTTGGTGCTAACATGGGCGAAAGACCTACAACCAGCATTAATAACGAAAACACTTTGGGAATATCTTTTACAGGAAACAAATCACGAACCATAGATACAGAAGCTACGGTTGCGGCACAACTACCAACAGCTTGAATGAATCGCAAACCAATAAATGTATCGATATTCGTAACGAAAACACAACCTAATGAAGCGGCTATATAAACCAAAAGCCCTATAAATAATGGTTTTTTTCTTCCAAAACGATCCAGTAATGGACCATAAAGGAGTTGCCCTGCAGATATACCAATAAAGTAACTGGATAAGGTCATCGAAACATTGGCTACCGTTGTATTCAAATCTTTTGCTATTCCAGAAAAACCTGGTAAATACATATCAATAGAGAAAGGCCCTAAAGCGGTTAAGGATCCTAATATCAAAATTAATTGAAAGTATTTTTTCTTTGTCATTACAGTATCAGTCTTCAAAATAGCTAATTTAATTTTTTGCAAAGGTAAATGAAATAAATGCTTTACTGAAAATTAACGAGCAGTAAGATGAAATGTAGGACAGATGCTAATTTTTGAAAAGTAATACTAATCCAGAAACTAGAAGTAATGTCAGAATTAATTTTTTCAAAAATTCCTCGTCCAATTTTAAAAAAACTATTTTACCTAAAACCAATGCAAGTATAAAAAATGGTAAAACATATAAAGAATTATAAAGCTCAATAGTTGTAAAAACTCCCTCGAAAACTAAAACAGATATTCGCATCATAGATACCAATCCCAAGATTCCGAACATGGTTGCCCTAAAAACCCTGACATCACTAGTTTCGTTTTTAATAATTACTGCATATAAAGGTCCTCCCGTAGAAAAAACACCCGAAAAGAAACCTCCAAAAAGACCTAAAATGAATTCTAATTTACTACCAAATTTCCAATTATTTTTATTTAAAATACTATTCAAAACAAATAGAATGATAAAAATGCCAAGTGCTTTTTTTAGTAGAGTTGGCTGACCATATATTAAAACTATTGAACCGATTAGAATTCCAATTAAAGAAGTTATTGCTAATTTTCTAAGCAAGATTTTATCCATATTTTTCCATTCCTTGTAAAAATAAATAGGAGAAGCAATGGAGTAAAAAATAGATATGTAACAAACAGCCTCAGTCAACGGCATTACCAAAAGTAAAATAGGAAGTGCTACTAAAGCCCCAGCAAAACCAGTAATTGTTTGTATAAGAAATCCTAAAAAAATTCCAATTGATAGTAATAATAATAGAGTATCCATGATGCAAAAGTAAATCAACAACTAATTTTACTGAAATTTTATCAATGGATTTTATAGTATTTTACCATAAAAAAAAGGTAATTTTACTAACTTAAAAGATTTTTTTATGGTAGATGCAATCGATTTAAAAATAATAGAAAAACTAAAAGTTAATGCTAGAGTTTCATTTGTTGACATTGGAAAACAAATTGGTCTTTCGCCATCAAGTGTTCGAGAACGCATTCAAAAGCTCGAAGATATGGAAGTTATCAAAGGTTATAGTGTAGAACTGAATACTAAAAAGCTTGGTTTTGGTCTTGAAGTTTTTATTATGTTCAAATTGTTTAGTGGTAATTTAATTCTTTTTAGCGAACAACTCAAAGAGTTTCCAGAAATAACAGAAATACATCGGATTACTGGAACTCATAATATATTTATGAAAGTAATTTTAACAGATCAATTGCATTTACAACAATTTATAGACAGGCTTTTAATTTATGGAGAACCTACAACACATTTGATATTATCCAACTTAAAGAGTACATAGTTAAATTGTTATCAATCAATGTAAAATATCCTTTTAAGGATAAAAACAGTATAATTTACAAATGAACTATAATTTATATTATGTAAAATAGACTTTATTACAAAATAATAAACTCACAAAGCTTTTAAATAAAAAAAGCATCACCTTTCAGTAATGCTTTCATGTTTTTGTAACAATTATTATTTTATACTCATTGGTATATTCCACTTTTCCCAACTCAATACCACTTTATTATTAGCAACAGTGTAAACTAATTTTTCTGTTGATGATTTTGAAGCTTGTTGTTTAACAGTTACTCTCAATTGATCTTCTTTTTCATTGTATTTTGAAGATCCCCATTGTTTTGCTTCTTTATTAAAAATTACAATACATTCTTTTTCTTTAGGTATTACAAAGAAAGAATATTTTCCAGCTGGTAATTTTGATCCTCCAACAGTTATATCTTTTGAAGTTTCAAAAGTAGTTGCTTCATTTGCTCCAGCACGCCATACTTCGTTAAATGGAACTAATTCACCCCAAATTTTTCTTTCTTTTACCGATGGACTACTATAATTAATAGTAATTGTTGCTCCATTAATTTTTCCTGTAGCCATTTCTTTACTACTAGCCGGTTTTTCTTGTGCATTTGTAAAGTTGACTACTAATAATGTAATAAACGGGAAAAGTATTTTTCTTAATAACTTCATGATTTAAAATGTTTTAGATTAATGAATAAATGTATGACAAGTAGATTAAAAAGTATAAAAATCATATTTATTTTATGAAAAAATTATGCATTGTATAATTAAAAAGTTTTGGTAGTGTTATGGTTGTGATATGATTTTTAATTTCAGTAATTTTACATTCAAATACGTTTTTATCTTTATAATTATGAATACAATTGCTGAACATATTGCTGATTTTTTAAAGGAATACGCACCTTTCAATCATTTGACTTTTGAGGAATTATCTATAATTGCTACTAGCATACGTGTCGTAAATTTAGAAAAAAACAAAGTATTATTTCAAGTTAATGATTTACTACATGACAGTTTTTATGTTGTAGCTTCAGGTGTGGTTACATTATCTGTTATTGCTGATGCTGAGGAAACACTGCTAAACAAATGTATTGAAGGAGATATTTTTGGTATTCGTCCCTTTTTTGCAAAAAATAATTATATGATGACCGCTAAAGCCAGAGAAGAAAGTCTGGTATATGCGATTCCTATCTCTACTTTTCGTCCTTTTGTGGCTAATAATGCTGAAGTTCTTAACTATCTTTTAGAAAGCTTTGCCGTAAATACTAGAAATTATAAAGACAAAGAGAATTTAATAGGAAAGTTAATTTCTGATAACGTTTTTTACGCAGGAGAAAAGTCTGAAATGCAATATTTTCAGTCTTTGTCTTACAATACTTCACCTATAAAAGTAAATCCTAATGCAATTGTGCAAGATGTAGCTCAATTAATGAACGAAAGTTTAAAGAATAATGCTCTTGTATGCAATAATAACATGCCTTTAGGTATTGTAACGGACACGGATATGCGCTCTAAAATTGCTACGGGTCGATTTCCCATAACCATAGCAGTTGAAAGAATAATGTCTTCTCCAGTTATAACGGTAATGGAAAATGTTTCTTTAGCAGAGGCACAATTACTAATGCTAAAATACAATGTTACTCATTTGTGTGTAACTCAAGATGGAACAGATAAATCTACCATAAAAGGAATTATTAGCGAAAATGACTTGATTATTGCGCAAGCGAGTAATCCTGGAGTTTTGATAAAAGAAATAAAACGCTCTCAGTCTGCAAAAGAACTAAAACAAATTCGCGATCGTTTGTCCGATTTAATTCAGACCTCAATAACAAAAAATATTCCTGTTTCTCATATATTTAATATCGCTAGTGAAATTAATTTAGCGATTATAAAGCGCTCTGTAGAATTATCAATTTTAGATTTGGGCTCTCCTCCTGCTCGTTTTGCTTGGTTAAGTATTGGTAGCCAAGGCAGAAAAGAACAATTATTATTGACGGATCAAGATAGTATTTTAATTTTTGAAGATGTAGCACCAGATAAATATAGAGATGTTAAAGATTATTTTTTTAAGTTAGCCAAAAGAACAACTGGAACACTTGAAAAAATTGGTTATGAATTATGTCCCAACGGGCATATGGCAAGCAATATGCTTTGGTGTAAATCACTAACAGACTGGATCAAGCAATATGACAATTGGATGAAAGATCCAGGTGAAAATAGTGCTAATATTAGTAGTATTTTCTTTGATTATGAAATTGCATTTGGAGAACAAAAAATAGAAGATGCTATTAGTGACGTAGTTTTCAAAAATGTAAAAAACAACAGTTTGTTTTTTGATTTTCTGGGCAATGATGCCTTACGAAAAAATTCACCTTTAAGTTTTTTCAAAAATTTTAATGTTGAAGACGAAGGACCAAACAAGAATAAATTTGATATTAAAACTCGAGCTTTAATGCCGTTGATTGATGGTGCTCGTTTATTAGCTTTAAATTTTGAAATAAGAGGAATTAATAATACACACCATAGGTTTAAACAATTTGCTATAACCGACCCAAAACATTCCGAAATTTATCTAAACTGTGCCGAAGCTTTTCTAACTCTTTCTAAATTTAGAACATTAGAAGGTTTAAAAAATGATAATTCAGGTGAATTTATAAATCTTGATGAACTAACTAAAATAGATCGTGATAAATTAAAAAATGCTTTGTTACCAATGCGTGAATTAGAAGAACTAATAAAAAGTAAATTTCAACTTACTCAATTTTCATAATTATGTTAGAATGGTTAAAAAACATTAATAAAGAACATCCCGAATTTTGGAAAAATTATGTTTCAAAATTCGAAGAAAAATCTTCGCGTTATGTTATATTATCAACAGAAAGTTCTGGCTCCAATCCGGAGAAAGATGTTCTATTATCGATCGCTGCTTTTTCTGTTGTAGAGGATAGTATTTATATTGGCGACAGTTTTGAAGCTGTTTTACTGCAATATCAATTTTATCATGATAATCATTTAGCAGATGAATTTCTATTAGAAAATAAAATTTTAAAATTATCTGAACCAGAAGCTATTCAGTCATTTATCAATTTTGTTGGCAATTCCGTTTTGGTTGGTCACCATATTAATTCTCATGTAGAAATGATAAACCATGCTTTAGATCGCCTAGATTGTGGTAGATTGCGAAATGAGGCTTTGGATATTGATGTAATGCATTGCAAATTAAACGATATTAATGATAAAGAATTTTCACTTGATGAACTTTCAACATTTTATCATATACCCATAAATGAAAAAAATTCTGCTGCAGAAAATGCTTATAGAACAGCTTTGCTTTTCTTAAAACTAAAATCAAGATTGGGAATAAAATAATACTAAAACATACTACTTTACAATACGATTCCTTCCCAGAAACGCCCATGATTTGTTATTGAAACTGGTTTTACTAATTTGGATGAAGTTTTGGATATAAATGGGATACCATCCTTTTTAAGGATATTAGTTTCAAAATTTATTTTATTAATTTGGTCAAAATGGAGTTTATTAGTAACCGCAATGGTATAAATAAACTCCTCTGAAATTTGCGTTTGTGTGTAATAAGTAAATCCATTACAACCTACTGTTCCCTGATTTTCAGTTTCAAAAAAACACTCGAGTTGCAAAGGTATATAAACTCGAATTCCAGTTTCTCTATTGTAAATTTTATAAGCCGCTTCTTTTCTGGTCCATAAATTCCAGACCATTAGCTCGGGATTTATTGCATTCTTTATTAAAGATTGCTCTTTTTGGGTAAAAATCTTATCTAAAAAACCTTTTCTTTGCCAATTGCTTTCTTTTTGGGCTAAAGCCAAATCTACAATGTCATTTCCAATCATCTTTTTTAAAAATTTTCTAAATTTTATCTGCTAATTTAGTAGAAATAATTTCGATTGCTGCTTTTACATTCAGCATTCTTTCCATTGATTCGTTATCAATAACAATATCGTACTTTTCTTCAATATCTAAAATTACATCAACTAAATTAGCTGAATTTATTTTTAAATCATTGATAAAATCGGTATGCTCTGTTAAGGCTTCAAATGCTTCTTTTTCTTGAACGTATGGTTTAATTATTTCTTTTAATTGTTCAATTATAATTTCTTTCTCCATGTTTATTTGCTATTTAATACTACTATATTATTTTTTAACCAATCTCTAAAATAATTGTTTACTGTTTCAATTTAGTTTTTAAATTTTTTAAAAATCAAACATCCATTCACATCTCCAAAACCAAAACTAGCTTTAGCTACTATATCTATATCTTGATTTATAAGTTTTTTAGGTATTTTAATCTCGTCTACAACTGCCTTAATTTCTGGGTGTAAATCTTCACAATTGATGTTTGGAAAAATAAAACCGTGATACAATTGCAATACAGATGCAACACTTTCTATACTTCCCGCTGCAGATAGACAATGTCCCACCATTGACTTTAAGGAATTTATGTAAGGAAAATCTAAACCTTTTCGTTGCAAAGCTTCACTCCAATTCTGGATTTCCAAACTATCTTTTGATGTGGCAGTCAAGTGACCATTTATAACATCAATAGCTTCTGGTTTTATTCCCGCATCAGCAATTGCATTTACAATACATTTTTGTACAGCAATTGGATTTGGAGCTGTCATAGTTCCTAAACCGCGTTGTCCTCCAGAATTTACATTTCCTCCTAGAATTTCAGCATAAATCTTGGCCCCACGAGCCAGAGCAGTTTCGAGGTCTTCTATTACTAAAGCCCCTGCTCCACTTCCTGGAACAAAGCCAGAAGCGCTAGCACTCATTGGTCTTGAACCTTCTTCAGGTGTGGTATTGTGTTTAAAAGTACAAACCCTCATGGCATCAAAACCGCCCCATATATAAGGTCCAGAATCACTTGTACTTCCAGCCAAAATACGCTTTGCTTTTCCTTGTTTGATGCGCTCGTAAGCCATTAAAATACTTTCGGTACCTGTAGTGCAAGCTGAGGAATTGGTAGTTACCTGATTTCCCAGACCTAATTTACCTCCTAAATAGGCGCTTACGCCACTATTCATGGTTTGAGCCACAGCAGTGCTACCCAAACGTCTGGTTTGAAAGTCATCAATTTTATAAATACTTTCTCTAAATTTATCAATTCCAGAAGTTCCTGTACCAAAAATAGTTCCGCTATCCCAGTCAGGATCTTGGTTGTTTTCTACTGGTAATCCTGCATCTTTCCATGCATCAATTCCTGCTATAACGCCATACAGTATGCCAGAGGAATTAAAGTTACGAAGTTCTAACTCTGAAAAATAACGCAGTGACAATTCGTTAGAAATCTCAGGTTTACCGGAAATCTGACATGAAAATTGCAATCTTTCTAATTCTGGATCTTGTTTTATTCCTGAAATTCCATTTTTTATGGCATGAGTAAATGCATCAAGCCCTACTCCGTTTGGTGCCACTATTCCAAGTCCTGTTATTACTACCCTTTTATTCATTTATAAAGTCAATTTTAGTAAGAATACAAATTTCAGTGACAACTGTAAACTAATTATACGATCATTCCAGCAATTGTTCCAGAGCAGACTACTTCTCCTTTTGTGTTTTTCATCCAAACTTTGCATTTTAATTTTCCAAATCTAAAATAAATTTTCTCTGAAAAAACAGTTACTTTTTCGTTAGGATAAACTCCTTTTAAAAAATCTATTTCTGTTGATGTTAAGGCAATTGATGTATTTTTACTAAATGTATCATTTAACAAAAACAGACCCAAACATACAAGGCCAATTTGAGCCATAGTTTCCGTCAAAATTACTCCTGGTGTTATTGGAAACTCTCTAAAATGACCTTTATAAAATTCTAGATTTTCATCAAAAGTAAAAGTACCTTCTACTCCTTTTTCATCAATATGAATGATTTCATCTACAAATAAAAAGGGTTTAGAATACGGTAATTTTGATATAATTTCTTGAAACTTCATTAACGAAATATTTTTTTATATTATAAATTCACTGATTATTTCATAATCGACATTAGCTTATAATCTCTGAATAGATAATAAATTTTAAAACTGTAACAATACTCTTTGAGCCGAAAATCCAGGGCCAAAACTCAACATTAAGCCTTTTGTGCCTTTTTTAGGATTATCATCCATAATTCGCTCTAAAACATATAAAACAGTTGCGCTAGACATATTTCCGTATAATCGCAAAACTTCTTTAGTATCATTTATATTTTTTCCCATATCCGAAAATAAAGCTTCTACGGTTTGCACAATTTTTTTTCCTCCAGGATGAAAAATTAAATGATCAATTTGAGCGATATTAAGATTATTTTTTTCTAAAAAAGGATTAATAATATTTGGAAAATGGGACGATATAGTTTCGGGAACCTCAATATCTAAGACCATTTGCAAGCCCGAATTAGTAAGTTTAAAACCCATCATATCGATATTATCATAAAAATGGTACATTTCTTCGGCCACCACTTCGGGACCTTCATCATCTTCATGAGAAGAAAGTAATACGCAAGCTGCGCCATCACCAAAAATAGCAGCGCTTACAATATTAGCCATCGAAAAATCATCCAATTGAAAAGTTGCAGTAGGACTTTCGACCGCAATAACAGCCGCTCTTTTGCCTGGATTCGCTTTTAAGAAATTCTTGGCATAAATAATTCCAGAAACTCCAGCAGCACAACCCATTTCGGTAACAGGAAGTCTGACAATATCTTGTCTCAGTTTTAGTTTATTTATTAAATAAGCATCTAAGGACGGAATCATAATCCCGGTACAACTTACTGTAATAATATAGTCTAAATCTTCTGGTTTCCATTGAGCTTTGACTAGAGCTTTTTCTAAAACTTTTTCTCCTAGATCAATCACCTCTCGAACATAAATATCATTTCTTTCCTCAAAAGAAGTTTTGGTAAAAACTTCGATAGGATCCATGATTGAATATCGTTTATCTACAGCGGCTCCTTCAAAAATTTTTTTTACTTTTCTGATAAATCGATCCTCTTGACCTACTAACCAAGCATCTAGAAAAGGGATTATTTCAGTTGTATTTCTGAAATATTTAGGTAACTGCTTTGTTACTGTTTTTATTTTTACACTCATATTTTTGAAATTATCCATTGATATCTAAAAGCCCATCTCCAATGAATTTTATATTTACTAAAGTTTAATTTTTTAGAAAAAGCAACTAGCTCTTCTTTTTTAAATCCTCTTAATATTGAAACTAATCCATCTTCTCGAGACATTGCATTCAATTGAAAAACAAAGCACAACCCTTGAAACAAACGATAAGCAATTGCGCTTCGTTGTAAATCATTAATTACAATACCAATTGTTGCAGTTGTATAAAAAGTGTTTAACAAATAAACAATTTCATCGTCTTTAAAATGATGTAATGTTAACGTGCATAATATAATATCATACTT
Organism: Flavobacterium pygoscelis; assembly: GCF_023162025.1. Classification (NCBI taxonomy): domain Bacteria; kingdom Pseudomonadati; phylum Bacteroidota; class Flavobacteriia; order Flavobacteriales; family Flavobacteriaceae; genus Flavobacterium; species Flavobacterium pygoscelis. Next base: position 144,313 of record NZ_JALNUB010000007.1, read on the forward strand.
TACATCAAGGAATTCTTTACTGAATATATCTTGGCATAAATAACTAATATTAGGATAATTTTCTGAAAGTTGTTTTGCATGTGATACCGTAAAATTATTAGCATCTATTCCAATTAATTTGAATTTTAAATTGTTTTTTAACCCAAATTCAGCTAAAGTACGCAGCATATCACCATTACCACAACCAACATCTACAATCACTATTTCGTTAGGATTAGCCGGAAGCAAATCTTGGACTCCTTGTAAAGTTAACTTGTTTCCTCCTAAAAGCTGATTAATTTTAGCAATTTTGTCTAAAGCGTCACGCAGGATTTCTCCTTCCATAGCAAAATCGTCCATAATTTCAGGTTCGTCTGTCCTATATTTTGTATTTAATGCCATTTTATAAGTTGAAAGTAATTGGTTTTCCGTGTGTTTTTTTAATTATTACAGGCAATATAAACGGAAATACAGTTAATATACGCATTGCCAACGAAGATAGTTTTGGCTTCTGTAATAGATTAGATAATAATCGTCCCGTTTTAAGACGTCCTTTAAAATTTAAATCCCATTCTTTCTTGTATCTTTTCTCTAAATCTTCTCTAGATTTAATTTCTGTGCTGTAAAATTTTCCTACCAACTCAGATACAATTTTAGCACTATTTATAGCCATAGCCATTCCGTTTCCGCATAAAGGATGAATTAAACCAGCAGTATCACCAATCATTAAAATGTGATTTTCAACACTTTCCTTTTTATCAAATGAGATTTGACTTATTGTTAAAGGATTTTCAAAAATTATTTTACTGTGATTAAATACTTCTTTCAAATGAGGGTTTTTATTCACTACTTGCTCTTGATAATCACCAATGTTTTTATATTTTTTAAAAGTTTCATAATCGGCTAAATAGCAAATGTTTATACTATTATTTTCTACTTTAGAAACGCCACAATATCCACCACTAAAATTATGCAAACCGACCAAATCATCAGGAAAATTTCCAGAATAATGTGCTTTTACGGCCAACCAAGCTGATTTTTTCTGAATGAAATTACGATTTAATTTTTGATCTATGTTGGAGCGTTTGCCAAAAGCACCTATTACAATTTCTGATTTAAAAACTGTATTATTTGCAGTGTTTATTGTAAACTCATCCTCTTTGTAAACAATAGATTCTACTGTATCTTGTATTACTTCACAGCCCACAGCGATTGCTTTTTTGAACAAATATTCATCTAAAACGTAACGACTAATTCCAAAACCTCCAAGAGGTAATTTACTTTTAATTATTTTGCCAGAAACAGTAGAAAACTCTAAACGAGTAATATTAGTGGGATTTAGGTTTGAGATATTTAAATCAAGAAATTTAAGATAAGACACTACTTCATTAGAAATATATTCTCCACAAACCTTATGTTTTGGGTATTCATTTTTTTCGAATAAAACAACTTTCATTCCGATCTTAGATAAATGTATAGCAGCTGTTAAACCCGCTAATCCTCCACCAACAATCACTATTTTTTTTTGTTCCATATCAGGTAAATTTAGCATTTTAGTGGAATAATAACATCTAAACCGTATTAAATTTTGATTAGTTTGTGTAATAAAAAATTAAAATATTAGATTTGTTTGGTAATGAACACTCAAAATATAAAAAATGTACTGTTAATCATCCCAATATTTTTTTTGGGAATATATTTTTGTGCCGGAATATTTTTTGACCCAAATTTGATTATTTATATTAAACCGCTTATAATCCCGTCATTTCTACTGTACGCTTTAGTTAATAATTACAATAAATTTAATCCTAATTATTATTTATTTGTCGTTTTATTTTATTTGAATGAATTGTTGCTTTTATTTTGGGAAGATTCGGCACAATTATTCAGAATGGCTTCAATAGCTTCTTTTTTTTGTTATCTATCTTTAATAAATTTAGGTTATAAATCAATAAAAAAAATAAAAATAGATACTGCACCAAGCGCTTTTACTTTATTTATTTTAACTCTCAACGTAGTTTTTTTATGCGCTATTCTATATATTTTAATATCTGCAATTGGTGACGAATATCTCAATATTATTTTAGTTTTTAATGCAATAGCGACCGTATTTCTTGGTGTTACAGCAGTTTTGTATTTAGGAAAGTTTGCGGATAAAAAAGCATTTTATTATTTTTTTGGCTCTATAGCGTTAATATTTAATGATATATTTGCTGCGATAGGAACTTACTTTGTTGAGAATGTAATTTTAAACACTTTTGACAGACTCTTACATTTTACTTCGTTTTATCTCATTTATAAATTCATGATAACGGATAAAAAAAAGGCTAAAAATCTTATCACAGATTCTTAACCTTACTTTTCATTATATAAATTTTATTTAGATTTTACCTTCTTTTATTTCTTCAACAATTTCAGGATTTAGCAAAGTAGAAATATCACCAAAATTCGAATAATCGCCTTCTGCTATTTTTCGCAATATTCTACGCATAATTTTACCAGATCTAGTTTTTGGCAAGCCAGTAACAAACTGAATTTTATCTATTTTAGCAATTGGGCCAATATGATCTGAAATCAATTGATTAATTTCTTTTACTAAGTTTTCTCGAACTCGATATTCTCCAACTTCTTTCAAAATTACAAAAGCATATAATGCATTTCCTTTTACATCATGTGGAAAACCTACAATGGCAGATTCTGCAACAGCAGGATGTTCATTTATAGCATCTTCAATTGGTGCTGTTCCTAAATTGTGTCCAGAAACAATAACAACATCATCTTCTCGACCAGTAATTCTATAATAACCTACTTCATCTCTAAGCGCGCCGTCTCCAGTAAAATATTTACCTGGAAAAGCAGAAAAATAAGTGTCTTTATACCGCTGATGATCTCCCCAAATTGTTCGTGCAATACCTGGCCATGGAAATTTAATACAAAGACTACCATTTACTTGATTTCCTTCTATTTCATTTCGTTTATCATCCATTAATACGGGCTGAATTCCTGGCAATGGTAAGGAAGCATAAGTTGGCTTTGTTGGAGTGACAAAAGCAATAGGAGAAATAAGTATACCTCCAGTTTCAGTTTGCCACCAAGTATCGACTAAAGGGCATCTTTTACTTCCTACATGATCGTTGTACCAATGCCATGCCTCTTCATTTATAGGTTCTCCCACGGAGCCAATTACTTTTAAAGAAGTTAGAGGATGTTTTTGAACATATTCTAAGTTTTCTTTTGCCAAAGCGCGAATGGCAGTTGGAGCGGTATAAAATTGTGTTATTTTATGTTTTTCGATAATTTCCCAAAAACGACTAAAATCTGGATAAGAAGGAACACCTTCAAAAATAACAGTTGTAGCTCCATTTAATAATGGTCCATATAAAATATACGAATGTCCGGTGATCCAACCAATATCTGCGGTACACCAAAATACATCATTTTCTTCGTAGTTAAATACGTTTTTGAAAGTATATGCGGTATAAACCATATAACCCGCAGTAGTATGAACCATTCCTTTTGGTTTTCCTGTAGATCCAGAAGTGTAGAGTATAAATAAAGGATCTTCTGCATCCATTATTTCTGCTACATTATTATCACTAGCTTCATCTAAAAGAGGTTGCAACCATTGGTCACGACCTTCTTTCATATTTATCTCAGAATTAATTCTTTTGACTACTAAAACACTTTCAACACAGCTGCATTTGTCTAAAGCTTCGTCTATAATTCCTTTTAAATCTATTGTTTTATTTCCTCTGTATCCTCCATCAGAAGTGATAACTATTTTACATTCACTATCATTAATTCTGCTGGCAACGGCTGAGGCGGAAAATCCCGCAAAAACAACCGAATGTATGGCTCCAATTCTTGCACAAGCTAAAGTAGCAATAGCTAATTCAGGAATCATAGGCAAGTAAATACACACACGATCTCCCTTTTTTACGCCTTGTTCACGCAATACATTTGCCATTTTACAAACTCTTTCGTGCAACTCATTATATGTGATATGTAATGCTGTTTCTGAAGGATCGTTGGGTTCGAAAATAATTGCAGTTTTGTCTCCTCTTTTAGCTAAATGTCTATCGATACAGTTTTTTACAATATTTACTTTTGCTTCAGTAAACCACTTAATATCTGCTTCTGCCATATCAAACTCAACAACTTTATCCCATTGTTGGTACCAAGTAAAATTTTCTTGTGCTATTTTACCCCAAAATTTTCTAGGTTCACGAACTGATTTATTGTAATGTTTAAAATATTGTTCTAGATTATCAATTTTGTAGTAGCTCATATTCAAATTTTTTATAAAAGTATTAAATCTCGCGCTATTCTTAAAATTATCACCATTATATATAATGATTCAAATCTAAATACAACCAAAATCAGCAGGGTTTTTTAATAGCTATTTAGATGATTTTTAGTTGCTAACAAATAAGAAAGCATAAAAAAACGAGAAAGTTTAATTCTTTCTCGTTTTGTTTCTATATGCTTATATTGTAAAGACAAAAGTTGCTTTAACAAAATTTAAATCAGCTAATTATTTTTAATAACTAAAGATAATATTCTTTAGACTTATCCTAAATAATTTCAAGAATAGGGATTAATCCACTTAACTATAACCTCATTTAAAGTTAAGTGGATGTACAAGCCTTCCATTTGTTTTTAGATTTAATACCTTAACTAATTCAACATAGTACTAATCCATAGAATGCTAATCCCCGATTTTTTTTATTGTAAAATATAATTTTTTAAAAGTTATCCTATTTTCTTCATTGCTGTCATAGATTCTCTCAACCATTCTCCAACCTCTTCTATTGGATGTTGACGAATACTTTTGTTTACGCCGATAAGAACTGCGTTTTCTACTGCATTAGAGTCAGAAAAAGGTTTCCCAATCACATTTGTATCAATGGATTTCATAAAGTCCGCTAATAAAGGTTTGCAGGCATGATCAAATAAATAGCAACCATATTCTGCTGTATCCGAAATAATTCTATTCATTTCATATAATTTTTTTCTTGCCACAGTATTGGCAATCAAAGGCAATTCATGTAAGGATTCATAATAAGCAGATTCCTCTATAATTCCAGTTTCAGTCATGGTTTCAAAAGCTAACTCTACTCCTGCCTTAACCATTGCAATCATCAAAACGCCATTATCAAAATACTCTTGTTCAGAAATAGGCGTTGTTGTTGGAGCGGTTTTCTCAAATTTAGTTTCTGCAGTTGCAGCTCTCCATTTTAATAAATTGACATCATCATTAGACCAATCGATCATCATATTTTTAGAAAATTCACCAGAAATGATGTCATCCATGTGTTTTTGAAATAAAGGACGCAAGATATCTTTTAATTCATCTGCTAATCGGTAAGCTTCAATTTTTGAAGGATTTGACAAACGATCCATCATATTGGTAATTCCGCCGTGCTTTAAGGCTTCCGTAATGGTTTCCCAACCATATTGAATCAATTTTGAAGCATAAGAAGGCTCGATTCCTTTTTCTACCATTTTATCAAAACATAATATTGAGCCTGTTTGCAACATTCCGCAAAGGATGGTTTGTTCTCCCATTAAATCTGATTTTACTTCAGCAACAAAAGAAGAATTTAAAACTCCTGCTTTATGTCCGCCAGTCGCTACTGCATAAGCTTTGGCTTGTTCAAAACCAAAACCATTTGGATCATTTTCTGGGTGAACTGCGATTAATGTTGGTACTCCAAAACCTCTTTTGTATTCCTCTCTCACTTCTGATCCTGGACATTTTGGCGCGCACATTATTACGGTGATATCTTTGCGAATTTGCATTCCTTCTTCTACAATATTAAAACCGTGTGAATAGGCTAATGTCGCACCATTTTTCATCAATGGCATAATGGCATTCACAACAGAAGTGTGTTGTTTGTCTGGAGTAAGATTGCAAACTAAGTCAGCTGTTGGTATTAATTCTTGATAAGTTGCCACTTTAAATCCATTATCAGAAGCATTTTTAAAAGAAGCTCTTTTCTCAGTAATTGCATCAGCACGCAAAGCATACGAAATATCTAAACCTGAATCTCTCATGTTTAATCCTTGGTTTAAACCTTGAGCTCCACAACCCACTATTACAATTTTTTTTCCTTGTAATGCTTTAGTTCCATTTGAAAATTCAGATTGATCCATGAATTCACAAACTCCTAATTGTTCTAATTGTAATCTAAGTGGTAATGAATTGAAATAATTTGCCATTGTTTCTATTTTAATGTTTTTGTGTTTTATTTTTGAAATACCTTCTTATTTTTAATTCCAATAAAAAGGTTCTATTGATTACTTAATGTTTCTAATAAAGAGGATATTTCCATTTTTTCTTTAGAAACTGATATTCTTCCAGAACGAACAAATTGCATAATTCCAAAAGGCTTTAATTTATCGTATAACGCTTCTATTTCGTTGCGTTGTCCTGATTTTGAAATCACAAAAAAGTCTCTTGCAACGGTAACAATTTCAGAATGACTTTCTTTAATGATATTTTGAATTTCTCTTTCGTCAAACAAAAGGTTGGATTGAATTTTAAACAAAGCATTTTCTAAGAAAATTGTTTCTTCATCAATATGATAAAATGCTTTAATGACTTCTATTTGTTTTTCAATTTGACCCACAATGTTCTGAACCCATTTTTCAGTTGTATCAACCACAATAATAAATCTCGAAACATTTTCTATTTCAGATTCAGATACATTTAAACTCAAAATATTAATATGGCGTTTCAAGAATATTCCAGATATTCTGTTTAATAAGCCAACGTTGTTTTCTGAATAAACAGAAATGGTGAATGTTTTATTTTCCATACTATTAGCTTAAGCGGATATCAGAAACTGATGCTCCAGTTGGGATCATTGGGAATACGTTATTTTCTTTTTCTACCATAACCTCTAAGAAATAGGATTCTTTTGAAGCCATCATTTCGGCGACAGCTGCATCAAGATCTTCTCGTTTGGTCACTTTTTTTGCTTTAATGTAATAGCCTTCAGCAATAGCTATAAAATTGGGATTTATCATCTCCGTAGAGGCATATCGCTTATCAAAAAACAATTGTTGCCATTGACGAACCATTCCTAAAAACTCATTGTTTAGCACTACAATTTTGACTGGAACTTTAGTTTGAAAAATGGTTCCTAGTTCCTGAATGGTCATTTGAAAACCACCATCGCCAATTATAGCAACCACTTCGCGATTGGGCATTCCCATTTTAGCACCAATTGCCGCTGGCAAAGCAAATCCCATTGTTCCTAAACCACCTGATGTTACATTACTTTTAGTCGAATTGAATTTGGCGTAACGGCAAGCAAACATTTGGTGTTGCCCCACATCCGAAACCATAATGGCATCACCTTTAGAGTGTTTATTAATCATTTCGATGGTTTCTCCCATAGAAATTCCTTTATCATTGGTTGGCTTTAACTCTTCATTGATAACCTGATCTAATTCAATTTGATATTTTTCTTTGAATTCATTGTGCCAAGATTCGTGCTTATTATTATTAATTTTTGGGAGCAAAGCAGTCAAAGACTCTTTCAAATCTGCTAAAACGGCTACTTCTGTTTTAACATTTTTATCAACTTCAGCTGGATCAATTTCAAAATGAATAACCTTTGCTTGCTTGGCATAAGTGGCCAAATTTCCAGTAACTCGATCATCGAAACGCATTCCCAAAGCAATAAGAACATCACATTCATTTGTGAGAACATTAGGACCATAATTTCCATGCATTCCAACCATTCCTACGTTTAAGGGATGATCTGTTGGCAATGCCGAAAGCCCTAAAATTGTCCAAGCAGCTGGAATTCCTGATTTTTCAACTAATTCTTTTAGCTCTGCTTCGGCTTCACTAAGAATTACACCTTGCCCAAAAATGATAAAAGGTTTTTTAGCATCATTGATCAATGCAGCCGCTTCATTCACTTTAGTAAAATCTAATGTAGGCTTTGGATTATAACTTCTAATGCTGGTACATTTTTTATAACTAAATTCAATTTCGTCAAATTGAGCATTTTTCGTGATGTCTATTAGTACAGGACCTGGACGACCTGATTTGGCAATAAAAAAAGCTTTCGCCATTATTTCTGGAATTTCAGAAGCTTCGGTTATTTGATAATTCCATTTGGTCACAGGAGTAGAAATACCAATAATATCTGTTTCCTGAAAAGCATCTGAACCCAATAAGTGTTTACCAACTTGTCCCGTAATACAAACCATTGGGGTAGAATCAATTTGAGCATCTGCAATTCCTGTTACTAAATTAGTTGCACCTGGACCTGAAGTAGCAATTGCCACTCCTACTTTTCCAGTTGCTCTCGCAAAGCCTTGTGCTGCGTGGGTTGCGCCTTGTTCGTGTCTGACCAAAACATGATGCAATTGATCTTGAAATTTATATAATTCATCGTAAACTGGCATAATCGCTCCACCGGGATATCCATAAACCAAGTCTACACCTTCTTCTAGCAAGCAACGTATAACGGCTTCGGCACCAGATATTTTATTATTTTTCATCCTTTTATCTTATTTTCAAACCTATTGAAATTTCATTTTATTAAAATTATTTTGACTTACTTATCGGTAACACAACCTGTCGACGCACTTGAAACAGCTCTAGCGTATTTTAGCAAAACGCCTTTAGTCGCTTTTAATTCGGGTTGAACCCAAAGAGCTTTCCGAGCAGCAAATTCATCATCAGAAATTTTGAGATTGATGGTATTATTTTTGGCATCTATAGTAATTGTATCACCATTATTGACGAGTGCAATTCCTCCACCATCAAAAGCTTCAGGAGTAATATGCCCTACAACAAAACCATGTGTACCTCCAGAGAATCTACCATCGGTAATAAGTGCAACTGAATTGCCGAGTCCAGCTCCCATAATAGCAGAAGTTGGCTTGAGCATTTCGGGCATTCCAGGACCGCCTTTTGGACCACAATTTCGAATAACAACTACATTACCAGGATGAACCAAACCACTTTGAATTCCTGGAATAACTTCAAATTCACTTTCGAAAACGATAGCTTCTCCTTCAAAAAATTCTCCTTCATTACCACTAATCTTTGCTACAGAACCTTCCTCAGCTAAATTTCCATACAAAATTTGAATGTTACCTGTAGGTTTTAATGCTTTTTGTATTTCATGAATTACCTCTTGACCATCACTTAAATTGGGAACTGAAGCTAAATTTTCAGCAACTGTTTTCCCTGTAACGGTCAAACAATCTCCATGAAGCAAACCTTCTTTTAATAAATATTTCATTACTGCGGGAACACCACCAACTTGATGTAAATCTTCCATCATGTATTTCCCACTTGGCTTTAAATCAGCTAAAACAGGTGTTTTATTACTGATATCCTGAAAATCTTTTAAAGTAATTTCGATATTTACAGCATGCGCCATTGCAATAATATGCATCACGGCATTAGTTGATCCACCCAGAACGGCTACCATCATAATCGCATTCTCAAAAGCTTTTCGAGTCATGATATCGGTAGGTTTAATGTCTTTTTCTAACAAAAGTCGTATCGCTTTACCAGCAGCAACGCACTCTTGTTTTTTTTCATCACTTAATGCTGGATTTGATGAACTATAAGGCAAACTCATTCCCAAAGCTTCAATTGCAGAGGCCATAGTGTTTGCAGTATACATTCCGCCGCAAGCGCCAGCTCCTGGACAAGCATTCTGAATTACACCTTTAAAGTCTTCGTCAGTGATTGTATTATTAAATTTTTTTCCCAAAGCTTCAAAAGCTGAAACAATATTTAAGGATTCTCCTTTCCATTTTCCGGAGTGAATTGTGCCTCCATACACCATAATTGCAGGACGATTTACTCTTCCCATTGCCATTATGGCTCCTGGCATATTTTTGTCACAACCTGGAATTGCAATTAAACTGTCATACCATTGTGCGCCCATAACAGTTTCTATAGAATCAGCAATTACATCTCTAGAAACTAGTGAAAAACGCATTCCATCTGTGCCATTTGAAATTCCGTCACTAACTCCAATGGTGTTAAAAATTAAACCCACCAAATCAGCATTCCACACTCCTTTTTTTACCTCTTTTGCAAGATCATTAAGGTGCATATTACAAGTATTTCCCTCATAACCCATACTCACAATTCCTACTTGCGCTTTCTTTAAATCGTCTTCTGTTAAACCAATTCCGTATAGCATTGCTTGTGCAGCAGGTTGTGTTACGTCTTGAGTTATTGTTTTACTGTACTTGTTTAATTCCATTATATTTGATTTTGTATTTTAATTTTTTTCCAAAAAAAAACCTCCCAAATGATGGGAGGTTTTAAATATATATTTTTCAATTATACCTATACCATTTCCCTTGCATATGTGTTTACCACAATGACAATAATAATAATAAGAGAAATAATAATTGAGTTTTGCATTTGTTTATTTTTTACACTGCGAAAGTAGGACTACTTGTTTAATAAAAAAAACATAATCTCAATTATTAACATATTATCAATTATTAATACTCTTTTTTAACAATTTATCTTTAAACTATAGTCGATTGCCCGATATATACATTATCGCTTTTAAAATACAAGTCGTCTTTACTTAAAATGTAGTTCGAAATAAAGTCTCCCACTTCATTTGTTCCAAATTTTGAATAAGGATTCAAATCAGCGGTAACTACATTGAGTTCAATTGCTTTATGAACGGCTTCGTACACTTTTTGGGATTCCTGATGAAGACCAAAATGCTCTAAAAGCATTGCTGAAGCTAAAACAGAAGCAATTGGATTGGCAATATTCTTTCTTCTAGCTTCAGGAAATGAACCATGAATAGGTTCAAAAAGTACACTAGAATTCCCTAATGAAGCAGAAGGCAATAAGCCTAAAGCTCCTGTGATAACACTCGCTTCATCGGATAAAATATCACCAAACAAATTCTCTGTCAAAATCACATCAAATTGTTTTGGATTAATAATAATTTGCATCGCTGCATTATCAACAAGTAAAAATTCTAGTGTAACTTCTGGATATTCTTTAGCAATTTGAGTTACTGTTTTTCTCCACAACCTAGAGGTTTCCAGAATACTAGCTTTATCTACAAGAGTTAGCTTATTTCTTCTTTTTTGTGCTGCTCTAAAGGCTAAATGAGCAATTCTGATAATTTCTTCTTCAGTATATTCGCATAAATCTGAAGCTACAGTTCCTTGGTCATTGATCTTTTTTTCACAAAAATAAGAACCTCCAGAAATTTCTCTAAAAATCACAAAATCAGTATCCTCAATTATTTTTCTTTTTATTGGAGATAAATCTAGTAAGTCTTTGTAAGGTTTTATTGGTCGGATATTAGCATACAAACCCAATGCTTGTCTTAATTTTAACAATCCATAAATTGGATTTAACTTGCTATTACTATTATTATCATAAATTGCATCGCCAATCGTTCCAAATAAAACAGCATCGGTGTTCAAGCAAAGATTTAAGGTTTGCTCTGGCAAAGGATTTCCTGTTTTTTCTATAGCAATTGCGCCTATAAAAGCATCTTCAAACACAAACTCATGATCATAAATGATTGCAATAGCGTTTAATGCTTTTTTGGCTTGTAAAATAACCTCTGGACCAATTCCGTCTCCTGATAATACTGCTATTTTTAAATTCATCTGATTTTATTTTTAATGGAATATTATCTTCTATATATTAGTTTACGATCAATTACGGATTAATTCACTTTGTATGTTGCAGACTTCTATAATCTGGTGAATATCATCATCTAAAACTTCTTTTTTGATATCAGCAAATCTTAAAAATTCAAAATAAACAAGATCTAACTGTACTTTTGAAAGTTCATAGCCCACTTTTTTTGCTCTATACGCTAATGCAGCTCTTCCACTTCTAGCAGTTAGCACTATTGAAGATTGATTGACTCCAACATCCAATGGATCCATAATTTCATAAGTAGACCTGTTTTTTATTACGCCATCTTGATGAATGCCAGAACTATGTGCAAATGCATTAGCACCAACTATTGCTTTGTTAGGTTGTACTATCATTCCCATACTATCAGAAACTAAACGGCTCATTTCATTCAGTTGTTTTGAATCGATATCAGTATATAAATTCAAATAAGGATGTTGCTTAAAAATCATAACGACCTCTTCAAGTGCAGTATTTCCGGCTCTTTCTCCAATTCCGTTTATTGTACATTCAATTTGCCTGGCTCCATTTACTGCTCCTGCAATTGAATTTGCCGTTGCCATACCTAAATCATTATGGCAGTGACAGGAAAGAATTACATTCTCTATTCCCTTTACATTTTCTCTTAAATATTTTATTTTTGCACCATATTCTTCTGGCAAACAATATCCCGTTGTATCTGGTATATTTAAAACGGTAGCGCCCGATTTTATTGCTTCTTCGCAAACTCTAGCTAAGAAATCATTGGCTGTTCTACCGGCATCTTCGGCATAGAATTCTACATCTTCTACATAAGATTTAGCATGTGAAACGGCAAACTTTGCTCTGGCAATAATATCCGCTCTTGTCGTTTGTAGTTTATGAATTATATGTGAATCAGATGTTCCAATTCCGGTATGAATTCGTGGTTTTTTGGCAAATTTCAATGCTTCTGCTGCTACATCAATATCATTTTTAACGGCTCTAGTTAGCCCACAAACCGTTGCGTTTTTTACAATTTTGCTGATTTCTTTAACAGATAAAAAATCACCGGGACTAGAGACAGGAAATCCAGCTTCAATAATATCAACACCCATTTCGTCGAGTCGATTGGCTATAAGTAGTTTTTGATTGGTATCTAGCTTACATCCTGGGACTTGTTCTCCGTCTCTTAAAGTGGTGTCAAAAATTTGAACTTTCTCTCTATTCATATCCGTTTATTTAATGTAATTTCACATTTCATTAACAAAGTTATATTTGAATACTTTAATTATAAAACACATTTTAACCAAATATACTATTCATAAAGGAATTAATTAAGTTTTAACTTATTGATTTACAAAGTATTAATCTTCTTTATTTTACAATGGCTAACCATCAAAAAGATTTCTTATTTGTTTTAATAAAATCCCTTTCTAAATCTGAGAAAAGACAATTCAAGATTTTTGCAAGTAGATTAGAGACTAGTTCGAACACAAAATTTATTGAATTATTCAACATTTTAGACAAATCGGAAGCATATGAAGAAAAACTTATTTTAAAAAGTGGGATTATAAAAAAAGTGCAGTTATCAAATCTCAAATCCTATTTATACAAACAAATTTTAGTTAGTATCAGACTTAATATTCCTAGTCAAAACATGCGGTATCAGTTGCGAGAGCAAATTGACTTTGCTACTATTTTATATAATAAAGGATTGTACAAGCAAAGTTTAAAAATTCTTGATAAAACAAAAATTCTTGCCTTAGAAAATGACGAAAAGCTAATGGCATATGAGATTGTAGAATTTGAAAAACTGATTGAATCACAATACATCACCCGAAGTATTCAAGGACGTGCTGATGAATTGGTCATTCAAGCTAAAGAACTGAATTATCGCAATACAATTTCAAGTAAACTATCAAATTTGTCGCTGCAGTTGTACGGAATCATGCTAAAAACAGGTTATGTAAAAAGTGATGCTGAATTTAAATATATTGATAATTATTTTAATAAACATATAGCAAAACTTGATGTAAGTAAATTTAGTTTTAGAGAGAAATATTGGTTTTACAATGCCAATCTTTGGCGTAGTTTTTTAGTACAAGACTTTTTAGGAAGTTATAAATATGCCTACAAATGGGTAACTCTTTTCTATGATAATTCAAATATGATTTATCTAAATCCAGTCTTTTTCTTAAAAGGAAATCACTATTTGTTGGAGTCTTTATTCATGCTAAAATACAAATCTAAATTCAAGAAATATTTATTACAGTTAGAAGCTACCATAAAGGATACACGTTTTCCTGTGAATGATAATATTGCTTCATTATCCTTTTTATATGTATATAATAATAAATTAAATTATCATATTCTTGAGGGAACATTTGCTGCAAGTGAATACTTAATTCCTGAAATACTAAATAAATTAAAAATACATTCCGATCATCTTGATGAACATCACGAAATGCTCTTCTATTATAAATTTGCTTCTATTTATTTTGGAAATGAAAAATATACAGAATGCATTTTTTGCTTAGAAAAAATCATAAACAATAAAAACTTGTCCATGCGAGAAGACTTAATGTGCTTTTCGAGATTGTTAAGTCTGATTGCTCATTACGAATTAGGGAACGATTATTACTTAGAAAATCAACTAAAAAATACTTACAAGTTTTTACTAAAGATGAATGATTTGCAGGAAGTTCAGAAGGAAATCATTCGTTTTATGAAAAACCTAAATTCAATTTACCCGAATGAAATTAAAAAAGAGTTTGTAAAAATGAGGTTGCGTTTTATCGAATTAGAAAAAAACACCTATGAAAAACGGGCTTTTTTATATCTAGATATTATTTCTTGGTTGGAAAGCAAAATAGAAAATAGAAAAATAAGTGCAATTATAATTGAGAAGGCAAAATTAAGCAATCGATAATTTGGTGTAATAGAGGAAATATTTTACTCTGTTACTTTATTATTTCTTTGCGTCCTCTAATTATATCGTCAAAAGCTGCACATTTTACATATTCTTGTTCTCCCTCTATATTCATTGGTAAAAAAACAAATTCAACCTCAGATAAATCTTCTTTTAAGTAAAATGCCATGTCATCTAACTTGTAAAACCATTCGGTATCAAATTGCATTTTATTAATCGTTGCATCCTTAATCAGTAGTTTTTCTTTTAGAGGTTTCATAATTTTTAAATTTAGTTTCAAAATTAAAGTATCATCATAAAGTTGCCAAATTATTATTCTATTTTTATAATCAAATCAAAAATTATTTTTTTTTATAAATTATAAAAACGTTAAAATAACACTGATATGAATCATAAATTACTTTATTAATTACTCTAAAATTTAAAATTATGAACGGATTTTTTAAAACGATATTAGCTGGTTACGGTGCCAAAAAACTTGGTGGTGGATGCTTTGGAACAATTATATTATTTATAATTATTTACTGGATCTTGGGGTATTTTTAGAATTAAAAAACTAAAAATAAATCAATTATAATTAAAAAAAGAGCGTATGATATTAAATCTACGCTCTTTTTTCATATAATTATTTTAATATTAAGAGTTCACTAAAACTATTGCATCAGCTTTAGCAAATATTAATCTCTTTACTCATTTGTTTAAAAATCAATTATTACAGACTATTTAATACGCTAATAACTCCATCAATTCTTTCTCAAATCTTCCTTTCGGTAAATATTGATCTTCTAACGCCTTTGTAAAAGGGATCGGACTATCTAAACTGGCCACACGTTTTACAGGAGCGTCCAAATATTTGAAGCAGTTTTCCATTATCAAGGCTGATATATCACTAGCTAATCCTCCAAACATACTGTCTTCCTGATAAATGATTACTCTTCCTGTCTTTTTTACTGATGCGTAAATTGCTTCGGTGTCTAGGGGTTGCAACGTTCTTAAATCTAGCAAATCAGCAGAAATAGTTGTGTTTTTAGATAAAGTATCTAATGTCCAATGCACTGCAGCACCAAACGAAATAATAGTTACTTCATTTCCTTCTTTCAACAAAGCAGCTTTTCCTAGAGGAATGGTATAATACTCTTTTGGAACCTCTTGGTGTATGCTTCTATATAATTGTTTGTGCTCAAAAAACAATACAGGATTAGGATCGTTAATAGAGGTATTCAATAATCCTTTTGCATCATAAGGAAATGCAGGATATACCACTTTTAGACCAGGCGTTTTTGTAAACCAAGCTTCATTGGTTTGGGAATGAAAAGGTCCTGCTTGAGTTCCACCTCCGCAAGGCATACGAACTACAACATCTGCTTTCTCTAACCAACGGTAATGTGATTTTGCTAATAAATTTACGATTGGATTAAAACCCGTTGAAACAAAATCAGCAAACTGCATTTCTACAATTGCTTTGTATCCATTAATAGATAATCCCATTCCGGCAGAGACAATTGCACTTTCGCAAATTGGGGTATTACGCACTCTTTCCTTGCCAAATTGTGCCATAAAACCATCTGTAATTTTAAAGGCACCACCGTAATCAGCTATATCTTGACCCATAATTACGGATTCTGGATGACGTTCCATAGATTCACGCAAACTAGCAGATATTGCATCTATAAAACGAATATTTTCTTTCTCTTCTGAAGACTCAAAAGCCTCATGTTGATAAGGTTTATAGACATCATCTAATTCTCCACTATAAGTAGCTTCAATCTCTGGTTCTGCATTAGCAATTGCTAAAGCTTCGTCAATTTCTTTTTTAATTTCAGTTTTTAAAGCGGAATCAAATTCTTGTGAAAGAATACCATTTTCTACTAAAAATTTTCTGTAATTATCTACAGGATCTTTAATCGCCCATAAATCCATTAATTCTTGAGGAACATATTTAGTACCACTCGCCTCTTCATGACCACGCATTCTAAAAGTTTTAAATTCTAACAAAACCGGACGAGGTCTTTCGATCATAGAAGCTTTTAATTCGGATAATAAATTAAACACTTCCAAAATATTATTACCATCAACAATGTGACTTTCCATTCCGTAACCAATTCCTTTGTCAGCCAAATTTTCACAACGGTATTGCTCATTGGTTGGTGTCGATAATCCGTAACCATTATTTTCTATGACGAACATTACAGGTAATTCCCAAACCGAAGCAATATTTAAAGCTTCATGAAAATCTCCTTCACTTGTTGCTCCTTCACCAGTAAAAACGGCCGTTATTTTGCCATTTTTCTTTAATTTATTAGCTAATGCAATTCCGTCAGCAACTCCTAATTGAGGTCCTAAATGCGAAATCATACCAATAATCTTATATTGTTGGGTGCCAAAGTGAAAACTACGATCGCGACCTTTGGTAAATCCATTTGCTTTACCTTGCCATTGCGAAAAAAGTCGGTATAAAGGAATATCCCTTCCGGTAAATACACCTAAATTCCTGTGCATTGGCAAAATATATTCATCGTTGTCTAAAACGGCTGTTACACCTACAGAAATTGCTTCTTGACCAATTCCCGAAAACCATTTAGACACTTTTCCTTGACGGATTAGAATCAACATTTTTTCTTCTATAAGCCTTGGCTTTAGTAATCTTTTATATAAATCTAATAATTGGTTATCAGTAAGATTTTTTTTATCAAAGGTCATTTTTTCGCTTTTTTTGGTATGGCTCAAAGATAAAAAAATATAACAGTTTTGATATAATTTGTTATAAATTTTTATTTTAATAATCCGTTTTAAAATTAGGAATTAAAATTATTCTTTATCTTTGTAGTTACAAGATTTAGCTCTTGTAATTTATTAAATAAAATAAATATGCAAAACATTCCTAGTGTTGACTTGCGTGATTTCCTTTCGGATGAACCGAAACGTAAACAAAAATTTGTAAATGAAATCGGAAGTGCTTTTGAAGACATTGGCTTCGTAGCACTCAAAGGGCATTTTTTAAACGACCAACTGGTTGATGAATTGTATGGTGAAATTAGGAATTTTTTCTCTTTACCTTTAGAAACAAAGCACAGTTATGAAATTCCTGGAATTGGAGGCCAAAGAGGGTATGTTTCCTTTGGGACTGAACATGCTAAAGGCCGAAAAGAAGGGGATTTAAAAGAGTTTTGGCATTTTGGACAATATGTATCTGAAGATTCTAAATATGCTTCAGAATATCCAGAAAATGTGGAAGTAAAAGAATTACCTCGTTTTAATGTAGTAGGAAAAGAAGCCTACCAAATGCTTGAAAAAACAGGTGTTTATGTATTAAGAGCTTTGGCATTGCATTTAGGCTTAGATGAATTCTATTTTGACAATTTTGCCAAAGATGGAAATTCAATTCTAAGACCAATTCACTATCCGCCTATCACATCAGAGCCTGCAAATGCCATTCGCGCAGCAGCTCATGGAGATATCAACTTGATAACATTATTAATGGGTGCTCAAGGAAAAGGTTTGCAAGTACAAACGCATGAAGGCGAATGGATTGACGCAATTGCAGAACCGGATGAATTGGTGATTAATGTGGGTGATATGTTGTCTCGTCATACGAACAACAAATTAAAATCTACCATTCATCAAGTGGTCAACCCGCCAAGAGAATTATGGGGAACTTCTCGCTATTCTATCCCGTTTTTTATGCACCCCGTAAGTGATATGAAATTGGATTGTTTGGAAAATTGTATTGATGAAGAAAACCCAAAGAAATTTGAAGACATTACTGCAGGCGCTTACTTATATGAACGTTTAGTAGATTTAGGGTTGATTAAAAAATAAACTTAAGTTTTCTTAAATTAATGAAAGACATTAGGTTTACACTTAATGTCTTTTGTTTTTATAGAATTAGAACGCAGATAACGCCGGTTTTAACAGATTTACACTGAAACAATTTTTTATGAGTAGTATTTTACATCAAGAATTAACAAAGTCAATCATAAAAATATTCTACGAAGTTTATAATGAATTAGGATATGGTTTTCTTGAGAGAGTGTATCAAAATGCAATGTATTACGAACTTAAAGTAAACGGTTTTAAGGTCGAAGCTCAAAAAAAAATTAAAGTTTATTACAAAGAAATTGAAGTCGGAGATTATTTTGCCGACATAATTGTAAATGATTTGATAATCTTAGAATTAAAGGCTCAAGAGTACTTAGTTGAAGCAAATGAATTTCAACTAATTAATTATTTAAAGTCTACTTCTTGTGAAGTTGGACTACTTTTAAACTTTGGTAAAAAACCAGAATTTGTTAGAAAAATATATCAAAATAATAGAAAATAAAAACCGCGAAAATCAGCTGAATCAGTGTTATCCGCGTTTAATAATATAAATTATCATGGATTTACAAGACCAATTAAAAAACCTTTTTCCAAATCACGAACCAGGTCCAGAAGAAGTGATTGAAGAAGTTCCTCATGAATTATACGTTCAAAAAGAACCTATGATTTGCAAATTTGAAAAGAGAAAGGGAAAAGCAACAACAATAATAGAAGGTTACGAAGGAACAGACGAGGATTTTAAAATTCTAGCTAAAGAAATTAAAACTAAACTTAGTGTTGGCGGCACCTTCAAAGACGATTCTATAATCATTCAAGGCGATTATCGGGATAAAATCATGACCATTTTAAAAGATAAAGGCTTTAAAGTAAAACGGGTTGGTGGTTAAAAAAATGTTTCGTGATCAGTTTTAGGTATTCATTTTAAAGCGTTCAAATAAGTTCCTATTATTAAATTTAACGTTCACTTTGCGCCTTCGCGTCTTTGTGACAAATAAAAATATACAATGATAAAATCATCAGAATTAATATTAAATCCAGACGGTAGTGTTTACCATTTAAATTTAAAACCCGAAAACATTGCACACGATATCATCTTCGTTGGAGATCAAAATCGTGTCGAAAAAATAACACAGTTTTTTGATAGTATAGAATTTTCTACTCAAAAAAGAGAATTTAAAACCCAAACGGGAATCTTCAAAGGCAAAAGAATAACCGTATTATCAACCGGAATTGGTCCAGACAATATTGATATTGTAATCAATGAATTAGATGCATTGGTAAATATCGATTTAAAAACAAAAATGCCAAAAGAAAAATTAACGACACTAAATATCATTAGAGTGGGAACTTCAGGATCTTTGCAAGCAGATATTCCTGTGGATAGTTTTGTAATGTCAAAATTCGGATTGGGATTAGACAACATGCTTCGCTCCTACTTGATCGATGCCGTTTCTAATGTCAAAATGGAAGATGCTTTTGTAGCACACACTAATTGGGATCCTAAAAAAGGAAAACCTTACGTGATTGCTTGTTCTGAGAAGCTCGAAAAAATGATAGAAAGTGACAAAATGCACAAAGGAATTACAGCAACTGCAGGTGGTTTTTATGGTCCACAAGGACGTGTTTTACGTTTGAACATTCAAGATGAAAATCTAAATTCTAAAATGGATAATTTCCAGTTTGAAGGAAATCGAATCACCAATCTTGAAATGGAAACGGCTGCTATTTATGGCCTTTCAGCACTTTTAGGACATAATGCATTATCCTTAAATGCTATAATTGCTAACCGCGCTTCAGGAACTTTTAGTGAAGATCCATACAAAGCAGTAGATGAACTAATCGCATACACATTAGACAAAATAGCGCAATCTTAAAATAATTAATTTTGTTATTCGGAGCTATTTCCTGCTCTTCACTGTATCTTTTCTACTCCTTCGCAGGAGTAAAAAAGGATGCCGTTGCGATCAGGGCAAACAGAATTTCTAACCAATTTTAATAAATGGATTTATTACTAGAAACTAAAAATCTTTTGCTAAGGGAAATGAAAATAGACGATGCAGAAGCACTCTACCAAATGGATTGTAACCCAAAAGTACACCAATACTTATGGAACAAACCTGTAAATAGTATCGATGAAATTTATCAAAATATAGAAAAAGTACGCAATCAATATTTAGAAAATAATATTGGACGATTTGTAGTACTAGAAAAAGAAAGTAATTCAATAATTGGTTGGGCAGGATTAAAATACAATACAGAAACAGTTCATAATAGAATCAATTTCTATGATATAGGATATCGACTTAATGAAAATTCTTGGGGTAAAGGATATGCTTCTGAAGCTGCTTTTGCTTGGCTGAATTATGGATTTGATGTTATGAAAATTGAATCATTAAATGCTTCGGCACATGTTCATAATAGTGCTTCAAATCGAATCTTGGAGAAAATTGGACTAAAATTCACTGAAAACTATATCGAAGATGAAATTTCTTGGAATTGGTATGAATTAAAAAATAATAAAATAGTATGAAAACAATAAAAATAGCTGGAGTTCCAGAACATTTCAATTTACCTTGGCATTTAGCCATAGAAAACGGAGATTTCGAAAAACAGAATATCGATTTACAATGGACACATGTTCCAGAAGGAACTGGCAAAATGTGTCAAATGCTTCGAGATGGTGAGACTGATATTGCAGTTATCTTAACCGAAGGAATTATAAAAGATATTGTTGCTGGAAATCCAAGCAAAATTGTTCAGGTTTATGTTGAAAGTCCATTAATTTGGGGAATTCACGTGGCTGCAAAATCAGATTATAAAACTCTTGCGGATTTAGAAAATAAAAAAGTAGCTATTTCTCGTCTAGGTTCGGGTTCCCAATTAATGGCATACGTAAATGCTAATAATCAAAACTGGGCAACAGATGATTTGCAATTTGAAATCATTAACACCATCGACGGAGCGGTTGAAGCATTGACCAATCAAACTGCTGATTATTTTATGTGGGAACGCTTTATGACGAAACCACTAGTAGATAAAGGTATTTTTAGAAGAATTGCAGATTGCCCTACTCCGTGGCCGTGTTTTGTAATTGCTGTTCGCGAAGAAATTTTAAAAAATGATCGGGAGATTATCTCAAAAATTCTTGCAATCATCAATCAAACTACAGAGGAATTCAAAGATATCCCAAGTATTGATAAAACTTTGGCATCCAATTACGATCAAAAAATAGAAGATATTCAAGATTGGTTAGCATTAACAACATGGTCTCAAAAACAAATAACCAATGAAATGTTAAACAAAGTTCAAAATCAGCTTTTTCAACTTAAAATTATAGATAAAAAAGGTACTTTTGAGGGTATTGTAAAGACGGTTTAGATTACTGTTTGTAGTTTCACGTATGATAAAATTCAAAAACATTACTTTTCAAGATATAAAACAAAAACTTCAGGTCAAAAAACCTTGGGATGATGTTATTATTTTTGTACTTAATATTTTGATTGCTATTCCGCTTTTTATCATTTTACATCAAAATTTAATCAATCCCAACTGGTTTTTAAATATTGATCGTGTTATACTTTTCATTGTAATGATCGTTGTCATTCAACTTATTTTAAGAATGTTACGAACAATAATTATTTTTTGTATTATTCTTTATTTAATAGTATTAGTTTACGGTTCAACTATTGGGAATTATGGGTTTAATAGTGTGTATGAGGACTACAACACAATGATGTATAGTATGTCCTACAATCCATATCCTCAAGATATTATCATTGCCAAATTACTTCCGTTTCCTAATAAATCTAAAATTATTAATGCAATTGAATATCAAAATCCAAAAGTTAGGAATTTTGCTGTAATGGCTACTTCAAAATATTTTAAGGATGTAAAAGGATATGCTGAGTACCGAACCATAATTCAATGTTTTGCCGTTTTTAAAGAAATTAATAGTAGGTGGAATTATGTAAGTGATCCTAAAGCAGGAGATTATATTGCTACCGCTACAGAATCGTTACTCTATTTTTCTGGTGATTGTGACGATCACTCCATTTTGATGGCCGCTTGTGTAAGAGCCATTGGTGGAACACCTCGATTGATACACACCAAGGGACATATTTACCCAGAAATACTCATTGGATCTCATGCTGATTTAGAAAAAGTAAACTTTTTGATTAAAAACATATTATTTCCAAACGAAAGTCGCGATAAAAAGCTTTTTTATCACGTAGATGAACGCGGACAAATCTGGATGAATTTAGATTACACCGCTCGATATCCTGGCGGTCCTTTTTTATCAGAAGAAATTTTAGGTGCTTTGACCTTAGATTAAGTACTAGTATTATTTTTCTGAATTAGTCGTAAAATCACTTTAATTAGAAGATATTAGAACGTGAAAGTCGTGTTAATTTATCTTTTAAGGAATTATATTTTATTATCTTGACACAACTTAAGATTTTATAAAAATTTAATTTACTATGAAAGATTCCAAACTAAAAGCTTTTATACCTCTTTTTTACCTCGTTTGGTCAGACGATCTTTTGACTCAAAAAGAATTCGTGACTTTACAGAATTTCATCTTTTCACAAGATTGGTTAAATACAAAAGAGCAGGAAATACTACTCTCTAATTTAGATAGCAAAACACCACCAACACGAACCACAATAAACAGTTGGAAATCAGAAATAGAAACCTTTCTCAACGAAAATCCTACTTTAAAATCTACTTTTGAAATAGCAACATTACTTTCTGATAATGAAAATAGTAGTAGAGATTTGCGTGCTGCATTTATACAACTCGAAAATGATTTAGGAATTTCTGGCGAAGAAATAATTACAGATTTCAAAAACAAATCGAATAGTTTAACTTCAAATCTTCAAACGATTACAAGTTTTGAAATTGAAAAACTCACAAGAATTCTAGATGGCGAGCAAGCAGCAATAATAAAAAAAGTAAAACTGATAATCAGTCAGCCTGAATTTGCTTACGAAACTTCTACTGACACGGCTATTTATAGAGAAAAAGTCTATGATTGGTGCAAAATACTTGCCAAAGAAAATTTAGGTAACATGGCTTATCCTAAAGAATACGGTGGCGGAGATAATATAGCCGATTATTTTGCTATAATGGAGACCTTGAGTTACCACGATCTAAGTTTAGTTATTAAATTTGGTGTTCAATTTGGACTTTGGGGAATGAGTGTTCACTCTTTAGGTACAGAAAAACACTATGCTAAATACTTAAAAGATATTGGCTCACTTAAAATACCGGGTTGTTTTGCCATGACAGAAACCAATCATGGATCGAATGTGAAAGGGATGGAAACCACGGCCACTTACAATCACGATGATCAGACATTTACCATTCATACGCCACATCAAAAAGCACAGAAAGAATACATTGGTAATGCAGCCGTTCACGGACAAATGGCAACCGTTTTTGCGAAATTAATAATTGATAATACAGATTATGGAGTCAACGCATTTATAGTACCTATACGCGATGCAAATAGTGTGGTTTTAAAAGGCATTACTATAAATGATTGTGGGCTAAAAATGGGTCTTAACGGAGTAGATAACGGAACGATTAGTTTTGATCAGGTGGTTATTCCAAAAGAAAACATGCTCGATCGTTTTGCTTCCGTTAATGATAAAGGTGAATTCGAAAGTCCAATTCCAAGTGATAATAGACGATTTTTCACCATGTTAGGAACTTTGGTTGGTGGTCGAATTGGTATTCCTAGATCTGCTTTGTCTGCAGCCAAATCTGGGCTAACCATTGCAATACAATATAGCGATAAACGCCGACAATTTGGACCAGAAGGTGGCTCTGAAGTTCCGATATTAAATTATCGAATTCATCAAAGACGTTTGCTTCCGCTAGTAGCTAAAACCTACGCCAATCACTTTGCACTGCAATATGTTACCAAACGGTTTATGCAGAGAACCGAAGCCGAAATGCCAGAAATTGAAGCATTGGCGGCAGGTATGAAAGCCTACTCTACTTGGAGTACAACTGCTATTTTACAAGAATGTCGAGAAGCTTGTGGCGGTAAAGGATATTTGTCTGAAAATCGAATTGATGCTTTAAAAAATGATACTGAAGTATATACCACTTTTGAAGGAGATAACACCGTATTAATGCAATTAGTGGCTAAAAACCGTTTATCCGAATTTCGAAAATCATTTGGACAAATGGATGCAATGGGTATCATTCAATATGTGTATGATAATGCTAAAACAGCTATTGCTGAAAAAAATCCGATTGCAACTCGAAAAACAGATGAAACTCATTTGATTGATCAAGAGTTTCATTTGAATGCTTTTATACATCGTGAAAAAACTACTTTAGCTTCTGCGGCAAAACGTTTAAAAAAATTGATCGAAAGTGGTCTTGACCCTTATGATGCCTTTAATGTAGTGCAACATCAAATGATTGATGTCGCGCAAGCTTATCTAGAAAGAATAGTTTTAGAGCAGTTTCAAGAGGCTATTAAAACTATTGAAGACAACGATAGTAAGGCTGCAATGATTAAATTGTGTCAACTATATGCTTTAGCGCAGATAGAGAAAAATAAAGGTTGGTATTTAGAAGATGGCTATATGGAAGCGGTAAAAACAAAAGCAATTCGTAAGATGGTCAATCAATTATGTTGGGATATTAGACCTGATGCGGTTGCGTTGGTTAAAGCTTTTGATATTCCAGACTCTTGTCTTGCTGCACCAATTGCCTTTTAATAATAAAAAATTATCAAATAAAAAAAAACTCCTCATTTTAGAGGAGTTTTTTTTGTATTCAACTTCAATTATTTTTTAAATTAATTCTATAAAATGGAGTTCAAACGAATTGTATTGTGAGTAAAATTATAAACTATTGAACTTTAATAAACGAACTCTTAAACTAGTATATTGTATTTGTAGTTCATTTTTTAATACTTCATATTCAGCAGCAAGCAATTGGTTTTTTACGGTTGTATATAAAATAGCTTCTATTTTTCCGTTTGTAAATTTGGCTTGTGTTGTAGCTAATGATGCTTTTGCATAGCTTTGCTTTTCAATTAATTTTTGCTTTAATCTTATATAATTTTGCTCATTCATTTCTTCTAAAGCAATTTTTTTATCTAACTCTTGCTTTTCTTGCTCCATAAATTGTTTCGTTTTTTCACTTTCTATTTTAGAAGCACTAATTTTTTTATTGTTACGAAAACCATTAAAAATGGGAACTGCTAACTGTACTCCTACTTGCTGACTTTTATTGTCTTGCAGTTGACTGAAAAAAGCAACAGCATTTGGATCAGTCATTTTTAAATTTTTATAATAAAAAGTCGAATATCCATAATAGGCAGACAATATTGGTAAATTATTCGCTCTTTCAATGCTTATCGTTTTTAAGGTATTTTCAAATTGAAGTGCTGCACGTTTTATTTTAGGATTATTCCTCGTTATTTGTTCTTTCTCATAGAGAGCTTCTCGTTCCAATTCAATTTCACCTATTGCAACGGCAGTAAAATTTAACAACTGGAACAACTGCATCTTCTGAATTTCATACAATTGTTCGGTTTGCATGTTCCTACTTTCATCTTCAGAAAAACTCAATTGCATGTCATATAAGTCACTTTGTGGTTTGCTACCAATATTTACTTCCTTGGTTATTCTTTCTAAGTTGAATTCACTTTGTTTGAATTGCTCTTTCTGAATTTTTAGTAATTCTTGCGTATAGAGTGCTTGGTAATAGCTTTCTAAAATCTGAAGTTTATACTCATTTTCGATCACTGCTGCATCTGCTTTAGCCAACTCCATATTTATTTTATCTTTTTGAGCATTTGCAAAAGCACTAAAATCAATTAGATTCATTTTTGCATTCAAATAAAAATTATCATTCTGAATGTTAGAACTCACTCTTCCGTTAGTAGAAGGATCGATCGTAGAACCAAAATTATAACTTTGATCTCCATATAAAGTAACAGCGGGCAACATTCGGTTTAAAACAGAATGTTGCAATTTTTCAGTGCGCTTTATTTCTAATTGTCTTATTTTAATTTCGATGTTGTTTTGTAAACCTACCGAAATACATTTGTTAACCGACCAAGAATTTTCTTGACCACTTACTAGCGTAGTAAATACGAAAAAAATGATGGCTGAAATGAGTTTATTATTCATATTTAAGATATTTTAATACATCGACTCTTGTGGCTTGATAAGCTCTTGATAACACTACAACTAGCGTTAAAAATAGCAAAGCAACAAATCCTATTATAAAAGGAAAAACTGAAATTTCGATTCTATAAGCGAAGTTTTCTAACCATTTATTCAATAAATAGTACACTGGATATAAAGCAATTAAAAACCCTATTATACAATACGAAATGTATTGTTTGGAAAGTTCTTTTAGTAAAACATTAGTTTCGGCGCCAATCGCTTTTCGAATAGCAATTTCTTTCATTCTACTTTGTATAGAATAGGAAGCTAAAGCAAATAGTCCGAAAAGTGCAATACCAATTACAATAATATTTAGTAATGAAAAGAGGTTGTTTTGCTTTACATAAGATTCGTACGTTCTCGCATATTGCTTGTCTACAAAATCATATTTAAAAGGATATTCTGTATCTACTTTTGACCATAACTTTTCAATATCAGCTAATGTATTTTCAATACCTACCGATTTTAATTTTATGTAAATTTTATCAATACCGCCAGCACTTTCGAAAGTTTTTATGTGATAAAAAGTCATAGGAAGAACATTAATTTCTGGACTTAATACATTAAAATCTTTAACAACACCTACAATTTTTAACTTTTGATTTCTTAATAAAACTTCTTTACCAATTGGATTGTTAATATTCATTAATTTTTGAGCAGTTTCATTAATCAAAATAGAATTGAGCGTATCCGAAGCAAATTTTTCAGTAAATCCCCTGCCTTTTGTAATCTTTATGTTCATCAATTCAAGCATCCCAAAATCAATAGCAACGTTGTTTTCTTTGAATAAAACATCATTATATAAAATTGGTGATAAATCTCCAGAAGTTCCGGTAAAAGTAAGCGCCCCAGTAGAAACAGATTCAACACCTTTTATTTTTAAAATTTCTTGTTTTAATGTAGCGTATTTATTGTAAATATTTTGACTAACATTTTCTACTTTATAAGCTGATTCTGGAAAATTTAAATTCACCGAAATGACCTGATCTCCTTTAAATCCTAAATCTTTGTGATTTAAATAATTTATCTGCTTATATACAATTGTAGAGCCTATAATAAAAAAAGTAGCAATCGCAAATTGAAAAATCAACATTCCGTTGCGGACCCAAATTCCACTTTTACTTCTTGCATAATTCCCTTTCAAAACTTTTAAAGTTTCAAAATTAGAGACATAAATCGCTGGAAATATTCCTGAAACAAAAATAGTAATGATAAAAATAAGTAGCAATTGCATGTAGAACTGGCTTCCAATTATGGTTAAGTTTTTATTTAAAAACTGATTGTAGTAAGGTAAAGTCAGTTCTACAAGTACTAATCCAAATAAAAGAGAAAACAAGCTTATCAAAATAGTTTCGAAAATAAATTGCTTTATAATATCGCTTTTTGATGCTCCGACTACTTTTCGAACTCCTACTTCTTTTGCTCTTCTTATAGCATTGGCAGTTGCCAAATTGATATAATTTACAATCGAAAGAATAAGAATCATAATAGATAATCCTATCATAATCAACAAAAACTGATAATTGCCTCGTCCTTCGGGATAACCATCTGTAATAGAGTGTAATCGCGATTTTGAAAGCGGTTCCATAAAAACGGTAAAATGTCCAATTTTTTTCTCCATTTCCTCCAATGTAAAACCTGCTTGTTTTGCATTTAAAACTATCACTTCTTCGTAATAAGCTTTTTCTAGCAATAATCGGGTAGCTTCTACTTTTGAAGGGTCTTTCAGTTTTAGTAAAAGTTTTAATGTAAAGAGTCCGTGTTGTTTTTCAGGATCTACTAAATCCTTCATTTTATTGACAATAACATTTGGAGCGACAGACGATTTACCAGGAATTTGATAAACTGCACGAACAACATGCATTGTGCCTAAGCAATTTATCTGTTTACCAATTGGATTTTCGTTTACAAAAATTTTTTTAGAGAGTGCTTCAGAAATTGCAATACTCGTATCGTCCATTAATGATGAATAACCATTTCCTTTTATTATTTTGAACGGAAATAGAGAAAAGAAATCACTTTCTACATTCATAATTTTATCTACTTCTACTTTCTTACCATTATAAATTATTTTATCATTTTGATACCAACTATCAGCAAAAACAAGCTTTTCTACATTAATATCTTTTTGAAGATATGTTTTTAACTTTATAGAATTTTCTGCTAAAATTGGCATATCGGTAAGTTGAACCAATACCTGATAAACTTTTTCTTTTTCAGGATTCCATTCATCATAACTTTGTTCGTCATTCCAATACAGTAAAGCAAAGATTAATCCCGCAATTCCTATGGCTAATCCTAAAGCATTCAAAAATGAAAACAGTTTGTTTTGCTTTAGGTTATATATAAATATTCGTATCCAATTTTTTAGCATTTTTATTCGTATTTTAAATATTTTAATACATCGACTCTTGTGGCTTGATACGCTCTTGATAGTACTACAACTAGCGTTAAAAACAGCAAAACAACAAATCCTATTACAAAAGGGAAAATTGAAATTTCGATTCTATAAGCGAAGTTTTCTAACCATTTATTCAATAAATAGTAGACTGGATATAAAGCAATTAAAAACCCTATTATACAATACAAAATGTATTGTTTGGAAAGTTCTTTTAGTAAAACATTAGTTTCGGCGCCAAGTGTTTTTCGAATAGCGATTTCTTTCATTCTACTTTGTATAGAATAGGAAGCCAAAGCAAATAATCCGAAAAGAGCAATGGCAATTACTACTAAATTTAATAATGAAAAAAGATTTTTTTGCTTTACGTAGCTGCTGTAAGATCTTTGATATTCTTTGTCGACGAAATCGTACTGAAATGGATAATCTATATCCACTATTTTGGTCCAAAATTTCTCGATATCACCCAAAATTTGATCCATATCTTTGGGAGTTGCGGCTACATAAATATTGTTTAGAAATACAGTAAACCACGGAACTGTTTTAAAATGGAAAAAAGACATTGGCGGTATTGCTTCACTAGGATTTCCTAGGTTAAAATCTTTCACAACACCAACAATTGTAATATCTTTATTATCCCATTTTACTATTTTTCCAATCGGATTTTTTTCTTTTAACATTTTGGCTGCAGTTTCATTAATCAACATCGTATTGATGGTATCTTGAGAAAATTTTGAACTTAAATAGCGTCCTTTTGCTATTTTTATATTCATCATTTCTAGCATACCAAAGTCAATAGGCATATTATCTCCATCAATATTTAAATCTTTATAATAATAACTTATTGTTGATTTTGCTCCTCTTCCAAATACAAAACCTCCACCTGAAACTTGATGTACACCTTTAATCCTTAATAATTCATTTTTAATTCTGTTATACCTATCAAATCTATATTGATCTGTAATTGCTTTATCTTCGCCGTAAACATTTCTATAGGAAATATTCAAAATTTGTTCTCCTTTAAAACCAAGATCTTTTTTACCCATAAAATCTATTTGTTGGTAAACAATGTAAGAACCGATGATAAAGAAACTTGCAATTGCAAATTGAAATATTAGCATTCCGTTACGCAACCAAACACCTTTTTTACTTCGTCCGAAATTTCCTTTAAGCACTTTCAGAGTTTCAAAATTGGAAACGTATATTGAAGGAAATATTCCTGCCATTATAACAATTACAATAAATAATAATATAAGTTGCTTATAAAACTGGCTTCCTTGCAAAAAAAGACTTTTATCTAAAAAATCATTATAATAGGGTAAAGAAAGTTCTACAATAACTAATGCTATCAAAATGGAGAACAAGGAAAGTATCGCAGTTTCAAAAATAAATTGTAGAATTATGTTTTTTCTTGAAGCACCCATAACTTTTCTAACTCCAATTTCTTTAGCTCTTTTAATAGCATTTGCTGTAGCTGAATTAACATAGTTTACTATCGACAGAATTAAAATTAAAATAGATAATCCAATCATAATTAATAAGAATTGAAAATTACCTTTTCCTTCCACTAAACCACCAGTTTTAGTATGCAAACGAAGTGCGGAAAGTGATTCTAAATTAGGTTTTGAAGTTCCAAATTTATCTTCATATTGTTGTACAGTAATTCCCATATTCTTTGCATAACGAACAGTCATATTCTCAAAATATAATTTTTTAAGATTTTTTGTCACAAGTTCTGTATCGTTAGAATTCTTTAATTTAAGCAACAAAACCAATTGAAAATTCCCCCATTGTTCGATAGATTTTTTTATTCTCAAATCCATAAAATTGACTACGCAAGAAGGTGCATAGGAAGATTTTTTATTCAATTTATATATACCTCTAACTATCAATTTCGTATTCCTTAAAACCAATTCTTTGCCTAACACCTCTTCTTGACCAAATAGTTGAAAAGCGAGTTCTTCTGATAAGCAAATACTGTTCTCATCTGGCAATGAACCTTTTTTATTTCCTTGTACAAAGTCAAAAGGGAAAAAGTCAAAAAAGTTACTTTGAGCAATTATTATTTTATCAGACTGAATTTTTTTATTCTTGAATGCAATAATTTCATTACTGTAATCTCCCTCTAAATAACAATATGACTCTACTTCCGGTGTAGTCTCTTTAATCGCTGCTCCAATAGGTGCTGAACTTGAAGCCCAAAAACTGGTTGCATCCATTTGATTAGCTAGTAGAAACACATTATTTTTATTTGGATTCCATTCATTGTAACTTTGCTCGTCGTTCCAATACAGTAAAGCAAAGATTAATCCCGCAATTCCTATGGCTAATCCTAAAGCATTCAAAAATGAAAACAATTTGTTTTGCTTTAGGTTATATATAAATATTCGTATCCAGTTTTTTAACATTTTTATTCGTATTTTAAATATTTTAATACATCGACTCTTGTGGCTTGATACGCTCTTGATAGCACTACAACTAGCGTTAAAAATAGCAAAGCAACAAATCCTATTACAAAAGGGAAAATTGAAATTTCGATTCTATAAGCGAAGTTTTCTAACCATTTATTCAATAAATAATACACCGGAAACAAGGCGATTAAAAAACCTATTATACAATACAAAATATATTGTTTGGAAAGTTCTATTAGTAAAACATTAGTTTCAGCACCAAGTGTTTTTCTAATGGCAATCTCCTTCATGCGTCTTTCTATCGAATAGGAAGCCAAAGCGAATAAACCAAACAGCGCAATGACAATAACAACTACGTTTAATAAAGAGAAAAGATTTTTTTGTTTCACATATTCCTTATAGGACCGTGCGTATTTTTTATCGACAAATTCATACGAAAACGGATATTCAGTGTCTACTTTTGTAGTCCAAAATTGCTCAATATCGTTGATAGTATTTTCAATATTCGCTGTATTTACTTTTACAAAAATTGAATTCACGTTTTGCGCCATCAACGGAAATGTTTTTAAATGCACAAATATCATTGGTGCTTTTTTTTCTTGTGGTCCTCTTAAATTAAAGTCTTTTACAACGCTTATTATTTTTAATTTTTCTCCATCACCAGAAACTATTTCTTTACCTATTGGTTGTCTGATTCCTAAAATTCTCACTGCAGTTTCATTAATAATTACGTTATTTATGGTATCTGAAGCATATTTATTATTAAAATATCTTCCTTCTTTTAGTTTGATGTCCATCATTTCCAGCATCCCAAAATCAACCGCCATATTTAATCCTTGAACATTAGCATTTTGATATAAATAATCTCGTGAAGAACGTGCTCCCTTTCCAAAAGAAAAATTGCCAGTAGCAACTTGACTAACTCCTTTTACCTTGGCTAATCGATCTTTTATTCTCAGGTAATCCCTTAAAAATTCATTTTGATAACTTTCATCAGAATGTGTGTCAAACTTTTTGAGATAATCAATTTCAATAATTTTATCACCTTTAAAACCTAAATTTTTATTGGTCAAATGGCTGACTTGTTGATAAACAATTGTTGATCCGATAATAAAAAAAACGGCTATTGCAAACTGAAAAACCAACATACTGTTTCGAAACCAAATTCCCATTTTACTCCTGTTAAAGTTTCCTTTTAATACTTTTTGAGTTTCAAAACTTGAGATATAAAGTGCAGGAAAAAATCCACCGAGAAAAACCACAATTCCAAAAATAAAGAGCAATTGTAAATAAAACTCACTTCCGTACATTTTTAAATCCTTCTCTAATAATTCATTGTAAAACGGCAATGATATTTCGACAATTACTAATGCAAAAAGAATAGAAACTAGTACTATTATGATAGTTTCAGATATAAATTGAGCAATAATATTTCTTCTACTTGCGCCTAATATTTTACGCATACCAACTTCTTTAGCTCTTTTTATAGCACTTGCATTAGCTAAATTGACATAGTTAACAATGGAAAGAATCATTATCAAAATAGATAATACTACCGTTATAATTAAGTATTGATAATTACCGATTCCTTCAGGATATCCCCAATTTTCATTTAATTCTGAATTAAGACGCGCATCGCTTAGGGTTTCTAGATGTATTGCCACGATTCCGTGTTCTTTTATTTGCTGTTCTAAAGTAATATTGGCTTCATTTGCTTCTTTTTTTATAACGTTTTCTATAAAAAGTTTTTCAATCTTACGTTCAACCGCTTCTTTACTAGCATTAGTTTTAAGCTTGAGAAGTAAGCAAAAATTAAAAGTTTCCCATTGATCTAAATTCTTCGTAATGATTTTTTTAAAATTATCCGTCAGTACTACATCAGGTGCAAATGAACTTTTCATTTCATTTTTATATACGCCATTTACAGTGTAAAAATTTTTACCAAACTTAATTTGTTTACCTATTGGATTTTCATTGTTGAAAAAAATCTTATAAATTTTTTCAGAAATAGCAATAGACGAATCATCTTTAAGCGCATTTTTATCATTTCCAAAAATGAAGGGAAATGGAAAATAGTCGAAAAATTTACTTTGAGTATTAAATGCTTTTTCAATTTTTTGCTTCTTTCCATTATAACTAAACAATTCCGAATCGTACCAATTAAAACTGTAGTTATAACTTTCAATATTTGGATCACCGTCAAAATATTTACCAAGAGTACCAACTGTATAAGGCCATTGTTCATTATTTACCTTATTTATAACCATATGAATATTGTTCTTTTCAGGATTCCATTCATTGTAACTTTGCTCGTCGTTCCAATAGAGCGTGGCAAAAATTAATCCTGCTATTCCTATCGCTAAACCCAAAACATTTAAAACTGTAAAAAGCTTATTGTTTTTGATGTGATAGAAAAATATATTTATCCAATTTTTTAGCATGATTCAAAAATTTATGAAGTGATTAGTACATCAACATTACGACTATTCGTTTTTTCAGAAAGTACTATTCCGTCCTTCATCAATATTGTTTTTTGCGAAAAAGAAGCGTCATAATCAGAGTGTGTAACCATCAAAATGGTAGCGCCATTGGCATGTAAATCCGTCAATAATTCCATTACTTCATTTCCGTTTTTACTATCTAAATTTCCTGTAGGTTCATCGGCAAGAATAATTTTTGGATCATTAATTAATGCTCTTGCTACTGCAACGCGCTGCTGTTGTCCTCCAGAAAGTTGTTGCGGATAATGTTTCAATCGGTGTGAAATATTCAGTTTTTCAGCAATTGCTTCTACTTTTTGTTTTCTTTCTGCTGCAGGAATTTTGTTGTAAATCAACGGTAATTCAATATTGTCATACACCGATAATTCATCGATCAAATTGAAGTTTTGAAAAATAAATCCAATATTTTCTTTTCTCACCTTCGATTTTTGCTTTTCTTTTAAACCCACCATTTCCTGATCGAGTAATTGGTAACTTCCGCTAGAAGCGCTGTCTAATAATCCCACAATATTCAGTAAAGTCGACTTTCCGCTTCCTGATGCTCCCATTATCGAAATAAAATCACCTTGATTAATGGTTAATGATACGTCACTTAAAGCTTTGGTTTCAATTTCTTCGGTTCTAAATACTTTTGAAAGGTTTTTGATTTTGATCATACTATTCGTTTTTTGATTGATGTTATTTATTTACTAACTATTTACTAAGAACTAATTACTACGTGCAATTCAATTCTGTTTATTCTAAATTTAAAACTTCTACTTGCTTGTAATCTTTGTAAGAGGAAGTAATGACTTTTTCTCCCGGTTTTAATCCTTCCAAAACTTCATAATACAACGGATTTTCTCTTCCTAATTTAATGGCTCTTCTTTCTGCTTGGTTTCCTTTGACTACAAAAATCCATTTTCCATTGGTTTCTTCGTTAAAACTTCCTTTAGAAACGACAATTGTTTTCGTTTTTTCAGATAAATTTAGTTTTACACCAAAACTTAATCCTTGCTTTAAATCCAATTTTTCTTTTGATATAAAATCCAGTTCGACTAAAAATCTTCCATTTTTAATTTCTGGAATTACTTTAGTTATTTGAACTTCTATGTTTTTATTGTCAAAAATAACCGTTCCTTTTTGCTTCTCTGAAATACGGTCCAGATAAAACTCATCCACATCAGCGACTAATTTATACCCTTTTCGATCATCTATAATTCCAATGGTAGAATTCTGAGGATAATTTTTTCCAAGAATAGGTTCAAATGAAGACAATCTTCCGGAAAGTGGCGCCGTAACCAGAAAGTTCTTTTTGTTAGTTCTTAAAATTTCAAGACTTTTATTCATCACTCCAATTGATTGATTGAATTGTCCGATTTGCACTAAATTGGCTTGCTTTTCTTTACTTACACTTTGTTTTATAATTCCCATTCGCTCTTGTTGAAAACGAAAATTTTCTTTGGTTTTGTTCCACTCGCTTTTAGCTAAAATTTCCTGTTCAAATAAATTTTTATTCAAATCATATAAATTTTTGGCATCTAAATAATCGTGTTCTATTGCAATCAAATCTTTACTGAGATTTAATTCTTGGTTTCTTAAATCGAGTTTCGCTTTATTCAGATTATTAATTTGCTCAATAATAGCGGTTTCTTGTTGCATATACGCCAATTCTGAATTAGGATTGTATAATTTTGCTAACGGTTGTCCTTTGCTTACTTCATCCCCATTTTCGACAAAAATTTCTTGAACAGATCCACCTTCAATGATATTAATCAACATCGAATTTAGTGGAACTGCCTTTGCTTGAAAAGACATAAAATCTTCAAAATAATTATCTTCGACTGATTTTATTGAAATTTCATTTCTTTTAATTGTAAGACTTCTCTTTTTTGTTGCCGATGTAAAAACAACATATCCAACAATCAAGATAATTGGTAATGCGATTAATACGTACTTTTTTTTGTTACTTTTACTTTTAATAATGGTATCCATTGTTGCTAATTTGATAAGTGTAAAGGGAATTTCATGCCACTGATTTATAAATCATAACAATTTAAATTTCAGTTATTTGCATTTAAAAAATTATTCTATATGTCCATTATTGAACACTATTTGTCCGTAAACGAACACTATTATAATTGACACTATTTTAATAGAAGCTTAAAAAATAAAATATACGCCGTAAATGAAAAAAACAAATGCCTCCATTTTAATAATCGACGATCAAGAAGACATTCTTTTTGCTTCAAAAATGTTCTTGAAAAAACATTTTGAAACTATTTTCACCCTTAGCAATCCAAAAAATGTAGTCGATTTATTAGCTCAAAATAAGATTGACGTCGTTTTATTAGACATGAATTACCGAATAGGTTTTGAAGATGGTAAAGAGGGTTTGTATTTATTGAAAGAGATAAAAACACTTTCGCCACGAACTGTAGTCATTTTAATGACGGCTTTTGGTAAAGTAGAAACCGCTGTCGAAGGATTAAAATCGGGCGCTTTTGATTATATTTTGAAACCTTGGGAAAATGAAAAATTGCTCGAAGTAGTCAAACAAGCCGTACACAAATCCCGTAAAGACCAAAAGAAATGCGATTCTAATTACTCCGATATTGAGTTTTTTACAGGAACTTCAGAAGTAATAAAAAAAGTTTACGCTGTGGCGGATAAAGTAGCCAAAACCGATGCAAATGTGCTGATTTTAGGTGAAAATGGAACCGGAAAATTTGTTTTATCACATTATATCTTTAGTCAATCCGAACGAAAGGAAAACCCATTTATTCATGTTGATTTAGGTTCTTTAAACACCAATATTTTTGAAAGTGAACTCTTTGGCTATGCCAAAGGTGCTTTTACGGATGCTAAAGTAGATACACCTGGACGTTTTGAAATGGCTCAAAATGGAACGATTTTTCTAGACGAAATAGGAAATGTGCCGCTTCATTTACAATCAAAACTACTGCAAGTTATTCAAACCAAAACAGTAACTAGATTAGGTGAATCGAAAGCTAGACCTTTGAACGTAAGGATTATTACTGCGACAAATTTGAATTTGAAGGAAGAAGTAGCCCACAAAAATTTCCGAGAAGATTTGTATTACCGCATTAACACGATGGAAATTATCTTACCACCTTTGCGAGAAAGAGACGCTGATAAAATACCGTTGGCAGAATATCTGTTGAAAAAAATGAGTTCTAAATATCAGCGAGAAGCCATTACTTTTGACGAAAAAGTAATCGATGCAATCGAAAAACACGCTTGGAATGGTAACATTCGGGAAATGGAAAACAGAATAGAACGTGCAGTAATTTTATGTGAGAACGATACAATTACTGTTTCTGACTTAGATTTAGACCAACTAACCGCGTACGATGAAAATACAACCGATCATCAACTTTGGTCAATTGAAAAAAATACCGTTGAAAAAGCGCTCTTAAAAAACAACAATAATATCAGTAAAACGGCAGAAGACTTAGGATTATCAAGAGGTGCATTGTACCGCCGTTTAGAAAAACATAACATTAGCACTAATTAATATGTTTAAATCTTTTAAAATTTACAATCTGCTTTTTGCACGATTGATTCTGATTCTTTTAATGAGTGCAATGTCTATTTTTCTATTTGAAAAAGAACTTATTTTCACTTCTACTTTTGTAGTTTTCATCGTAGTATTGCTTGTTATAGAACTTTATTTTCATGTTAAAAATGTATTTTCTATTTACGACAGAACCATTACTTCTATCTTAAAAAATGATTTTACTGCTGATTATTCAACTTATAGCGGCTATAAAAACTATGTAGAATTATTTCATTTATATGAAAGTTTAAAACACAAGCAAAAAGAAGAAACTTCAAAAGACATTGTGTATCGTTCGATTTTAAATAATATAGATAGCGGAATTATTATTCTACAAAAAGAAGAAACCGATTGGAAAATATTTTTGATGAATGATTACTTTTCTAAACATTTTCAGGTTCCTAAGGTTTCCAAGTGGAAATATCTTAAAAATCAATTGCCGTCTTTGTGCCAGATCATTGAAGATCATCAATTTCAGGAACTTAAAACCTCATTAGAAATACGTGTCAATCAGCAAGATAACCAAACTTTTGCGTTACAAACCTCAAGAAGTGAAATTTACAATCAAGATTATTTTATTGTTTTATTAGATTCTATCCAAAATGTGATTGAGAAAAAAGAAAAAGAAGCGTGGATTAATTTGATGAAAGTCATTTCTCATGAACTTTTAAATTCGATCACTCCTATTCGATCGCTTTCGCAAAATTTACAAGATTTAGTACAACAAGAAACCATTTCTACAGAAGATTTAGACGACATGAAAAATAGTGTAGCGGCAATGCTTAGAAGAAGCGATCATTTGCAGCAGTTTGTAGAAAGTTACCGAAAATTAGCGATGTTGCCTTCTCCCAAAAAAGAAAAAATCAAGTTGCACGACCTCATTCACAATAGTCTACAATTGATGGCGCCACTTTTTAAACAAGAACAAATTGAAGTGATTAACACTATTGCTTTAAACCATAACTTAAATATTGATTTTCAACAAATAGAACAAGTTTTGATCAATCTGTTTACCAATTGCAAGTATGCTTTAAAAGAAGTGTCAAAAAAGCAAATCTATCTATCGGCTGAAGCTAAAGAAAACAGAGTTTTTATATACATTTCAGATAATGGAAATGGTGTTGAAAAAGAGATTGAAAATAAAATATTCTTGCCGTTTTTTACAACTCGTAAGGAAGGTGCCGGAATTGGCTTGACCTTGTCTAAAAACATAATCGAATCGCATGGTGGCTATTTGGCTTACCGAAAGGATAATAACAAAACTACTTTTGTTATTTGTTTGGTTGATTAACAGTTTATCAAATAATTATATAAAACCTCCAAAGAGCAACCTTTGGAGGTTTTTTTTGTAATAATCCATTTATAATTTATATGATATTATTCAAAATAAGATTTTAGTATTAGATTTTTTTTAAGTCATTTTTTATCATTTACACACCACAAATAATGAGTAATTGTCTCAAAGTGGGTAATTTTTACACAGTGATAAATAGTAATAGTATTTGCAAGTGTTTGATTTACAATTAGAAATCGATTAGGAACAAAAATTGCTAAATATTTAAAAAATAATTACACATCATTTTAGTCCTTTACCATGAGAACACAAACCATAACAACCGCTGACATTTTATTTGCTAATAAGGAAATAGCATCTACACCTAAAACTACCACTTCAAAAAGTGCTATTGCCAATCGAATTGTTTTATTAGCTACAATGCTATTATTGATTGGTGGTGCTGCATTAGTATATTTTTTGCAACCCCATTTTTATAATTTTAATCAAAGCAGAATCAACTCTCCTATCGGATTAACATTTCTTATCATAACAACGGGTTTACTTGTATTTAAGGTTTTATTTTTACTATATAATGCTTATTTGTACTTACAATATAAGCCTATTGCCTCTGTCAGTGACGAATTATTGCCTACTTGTACCGTAATTGTACCCGCTTATAACGAAGGAAATTTAGTTTTTCAAACTTTATTAAGTATTGCTAATAGTGATTTCCCAAAACATAAATTACAAATTCTAGCGATCGATGATGGTAGTAAAGACGATACTTGGTATTGGATGAATAAAGCTAAAGAACAATTAGGAGATCAAATAGTTGTTTTTCAACAACCGGAAAACAAAGGAAAAAGACATGCACTTTACCGTGGATTTAATTTAGGAACTGGTGAAATATTTGTTACTATTGATAGTGATTCAATTATTAAAACGGATACTTTAAGAAACTTAGTTAGTCCATTTGTAAAAGATGCCAATTGTGGTGCTGTAGCTGGAAATGTTCGTGTACTAAACAATAAAACTGCTATTTTACCTAAAATGTTGAATGTGAGTTTTGTAATGAGTTTTGAATTTGTACGATCTGTTGAAAGTCAATTAGGAAGTGTACTTTGTACTCCTGGAGCCTTGGCTGCTTATAGAAGTTCTGCTGTTTTTGAATGCCTTCCAGAGTGGATTAATCAAACTTTTATGGGAAGCGCATCGGATATTGGTGAAGACAGAGCAATGACAAATATGATTTTAAAACAAGGGAAAAAAGTACTTTTTCAAAGAAATGCACTAGTTTTAACAGACGTTCCAGAAAAATACCAAGGATTGTATAAAATGTTCATTCGTTGGGGAAGAAGTAATGTTCGTGAAAACCTGGCCATGGCCAAATATGTATTTACCGACTTTAAAAAGGAATCTAAAGCGGGAACTAGATTGTTATTCATTAATCAGTTTTTAACATTAGTAATGACCTACCC
The DNA here is from genome assembly GCF_023162025.1 of Flavobacterium pygoscelis. NCBI lineage: Bacteria > Pseudomonadati > Bacteroidota > Flavobacteriia > Flavobacteriales > Flavobacteriaceae > Flavobacterium > Flavobacterium pygoscelis. The sequence goes on from NZ_JALNUB010000007.1 coordinate 184,499, forward strand.
TTTTTTAATTTTTATGTTGTTTTTTATAGTGGTTCATCCATTACTATTTATAAGTTCTACACTTTTAGGAATACTTATTGTGTCTAGTTTTCCTGTTCTTTTTTATGCTAAAAGATACAGCGCAGCAGAATCATTGTGGGCCTATGCTTATAGTGTTTTATATACTTTTGGTTTATTCTGGATTCCACCTTATGCCATTGCAACAGCAGGTCGCAGTGGTTGGTTAACTAGAGAGCTTTCTCAAAAATAAATTTTATGTTGTAATTAAAAAAGCCACTTTTGAAAGTGGCTTTTTTTTGATTTAAAACGAAATTTTACAATAATTCTATCTTTTATAAAACTCATAAAATAAAAAAACTCCTTAATTTCTTAAGGAGTTTCTTGGTGGGCGATGAGGGGTTCGAACCCCCGACCCCCTCGGTGTAAACGAGGTGCTCTGAACCAGCTGAGCTAATCGCCCTTTCGGGTTGCAATGTCTTTCGTTATTGCGAGTGCAAATATACAGCTCCATTTCGATTTCACAAGCATTATTTTAAAATAAATTGATATTTTTTTTCCGAAATTTGCTTTCACACTCTTTAACAGCATTTTAAATAAGAAATGAATCTGAATCATTTTTTTGTATTCACTTCTTATAGTCTTACATTTGCTTCACAAATAAAAAAAAATGGGAAGATTCAAAGAAAATGATTTACCAAAATCAAAAATTACAGCAAGTTCACTCAATAAAGCAAAAATAATTTTTAAATATGCAGGCAATAATAGCTGGAAATTCTATGTTGGTCTTGTTTTTTTATTACTAACCAGTGTAACGGCATTGGCTTTTCCTAAATTTATGGGAATGCTAGTGGATTGTGTCAATAAAAAAGACAGCCATTTAGCCAATCAAATTGCACTTGGCCTTGGATTGGTATTGATATTGCAATCCGTTTTCTCCTTTTTTAGATTGTCTTTGTTTGTCAATTTTACCGAAAATACCTTGGCAAATGTTCGGTTGGCTCTTTATACTAATTTAGTAAAATTACCAATGACGTTTTTCTCTCAAAAACGCGTTGGAGAATTAAATAGTAGAATAAGCAATGACATTACACAAATACAAGATACATTAACTACAACAATAGCCGAATTTCTGCGTCAATTTATATTGATCATTGGAAGTTTTATTATGTTAGCAAGCATCAATGTCAAATTAACCATTATGATGGTTTCTGTAGTGCCTTTAGTAGGTGTTGCAGCGGTATTTTTTGGTAGATTTATTAGAAAATATTCTAAAAGAGTGCAAGATCAAGTTGCCGAAAGTCAGGTTGTGGTTGAGGAAACCATGCAAGGTATAAGTATTGTAAAAGCTTTCGCTAATGAATGGTATGAAATAGCACGTTATAAAGAGAGAATTAAGGAAGTTGTAAAAATTGCTATTCAAGGTGGTCAACTTAGAGGTTATTTTGCCTCTTTTATCATTATTTGTTTGTTCGGAACTATTGTAGCGGTAGTTTGGTACGGCGTACAGTTAAGTATTGCAGGAGAAATTACCGTTGGAGAATTATTCACCTTCATCTTGTATTCTAGTTATGTAGGCGCTTCCTCTGGTGGAATTGCAGAATTGTATGCTCAAATGCAAAAAGCCATTGGTGCGACGGAACGAGTTTTTGAACTATTAGAGGAAACTCCTGAAAAAATAAATGCCGTTAAAAATAATACTTCTCTTGAAAAAATAAAAGGAAACGTAACGTTCAAAAACGTAGCGTTCAGTTATCCATCTAGAAAAGAAATCAAAGTTTTAAAAAATGTAAACTTTACCGCTAATTTTGGTCAAAAAATTGCAATAGTAGGACCTAGTGGTGTAGGAAAATCGACTATTGCCTCGTTATTATTACGTTTTTATGATATCGAAGGTGGAGAAATATTAATTGACGGAAAAAACATTTCTGATTTCGATTTAGAAAACTTACGTGGAAATATGAGTATTGTTCCTCAAGATGTAATCCTTTTTGGAGGAACCATAAAAGAAAATATCGCTTATGGAAAACCAGATGCTTCAGATGAAGAAATTCTTTTGGCAGCAAAACAAGCCAATGCCTTTAACTTTATTGAAGGTTTTCCGGAGAAATTTGAAACGATTGTAGGTGAAAGAGGAATTAAATTATCAGGAGGACAAAGACAACGTATTGCTATTGCTCGCGCTTTACTTAAAAATCCAAGTATTTTAATACTAGATGAAGCCACTTCCTCTTTAGATAGCGAAAGTGAAAAATTAGTTCAAGAAGCATTAGAAATTTTGATGGAAGGAAGAACAAGTATTATAATTGCTCACCGTCTTTCTACAATTCGCAGCGCTGATCAAATTTTAGTGTTGGATAATGGAGTGATTTCTGAACAAGGAACCCATCAAGAGTTAATTGGTTTAGAAAACGGGATTTATAAAAATTTAAGCAACTTACAGTTTAGTACTACTTAGAATCCTCTCCCCATCCCTCTCCAAAGGAGAGGGTGATTAGATAGAAAAACATTGGGTTCCAAAGTAAAAATTTACAATAATCGAAATATAAAATATTTTATTGCTATTCATGACCATCTCAAATTGATATAGAAATTAGAAATAACACTAAAGCAAAAAGCTCCAGTTTTTCAATTGGAGCTTTTTTGTATATTTAAAATTCTGACTCGTTAAAACTGAAAATTATTTCCCTTTTCTTCTATTTCTCTCTGATTTGATCATTGATAATTCACGACTCGTTTGTCCTGCTACTGAAGTATTTTCTTCAGCACGACGAATGAGGTACGGCATAACATCCTTTACAGGACCAAATGGAAGATATTTAGCCACATTATAGCCATTAGCAGCCAGATTGTAACTAATATTATCACTCATGCCATATAACTGTCCAAACCAGAATCTGTCATCATTGGCGTTTATTCCTTTTTCCTTCATAATATCCATGAGCTTATAAGTACTCAATTCGTTATGTGTTCCTGCAAAAATGGACATCATTCCCAAATGATCAGCCATATAACGCACCGTATCATCATAATTTTTATCAGTAGCCTCTTTAGTCTCGCAAATTGGAGACGGATATCCTTTTTCTATTGCTCTTGCAATTTCTTTTTCCATGTAGGCACCGCGAACTAATTTCATTCCAATAAAAAAACCTTCATTTTTAGCTTTTTCATGTAATTTTTTCAAATAATCCAAGCGATCCCAACGGTACAATTGTAAGGTATTAAAAACAATTGCTTTCTCTTTATTGTACTTGCGCATCATATCAGTTACTAAATCATCAGCTGCATCTTGCATCCAAGTCTCCTCGCCATCAATTAATAAGGCTACATTTTTTTTATGTGCTTCGCTACAAACTAAATCAAAACGAGCCACTACTCTATTCCATTCTGCTTGTTCATCTGCGTTTAAAGCTGTTTTTTCTCCAATTTTTTCATACAGTTCAAAACGTCCAAAACCGGTTGGCTTAAAAACAGCAAATGGGATCGCTTTACGTTCTTTGGCAAATTCAATAGTTTTTAGCGTCATCTCTAATGCAGCATCAAACTGATTTTCTTCTTCTTTTCCTTCAACAGAATAATCCAAAACAGACGAAACTCCTTTAGTATACATTTTATCAACTACGGATAAACAGTCATCTTCATTTACACCACCACAAAAATGGTCAAAAACAGTAGCACGAATCAATCCTTCGACAGGAAGATTTGCTTTTAAGGCAAAATTAGTAACTGCAGTTCCTATCCTAACTAAAGGTTGATTGTCAATCATTTTAAAAAGAAAATAAGCTCTATCTAGTTCCGTATCGCTTTTTAATGAAAATGCAACTTGTGTATTATCGAATATTTTTTCCATTTTTTTGTGAAATTTTTGTACAAATATAAAGAGAGTTTTAAATATTATTCAGCAAAAATTACCTTATTTTGCCATTACTATAAATTATTTAAGATGCAATCAATTCAAGCCAACGGATATCCAATTCATTTCAACGAAAAAGCATACGAAGCTTTAAACCTTCATTTAAAAGAAAACAAATATTCTAATCTTTTTATTTTAGTGGATAGCAATACAAATGAGTCTTGCTTACCAAATTTATTACCTCTTTTAGAAACGGATTTAAACATTGAAATAATTGAATTTGAAGCAGGAGAATCGAATAAAAACATCGAAACTTGCGTTCAAATCTGGAACGTACTAACGGAACTTGGAGCTGATAGAAAAACTCTTATAATTAATTTAGGTGGTGGAGTTGTTACGGATTTAGGTGGCTTTGTAGCCTCTACCTTCAAAAGAGGAATAGATTTTATCAACATTCCCACTACTTTGTTAGCGATGGTAGACGCATCAGTTGGAGGAAAAAACGGAGTTGATTTAGGCAATTTAAAAAACCAAATTGGAGTTATAAACGTTCCTAGTTTGGTTCTTATAGATACTCAATATCTTGAAACACTGTCTCAGAACGAAATGCGATCCGGTTTAGCCGAAATGCTAAAACACGGTTTAATTTATGATAAAAACTATTGGGAGCAATTTTTGGATTTGAAAGCCATTGATTTTGCTGATTTTGATCAACTAATATACCGTTCCGTTGAAATTAAAAATGAAATTGTAACTCAAGATCCTACAGAAAAAAACATTCGAAAATCTTTGAATTTTGGACATACTTTAGGGCATGCAATAGAAAGTTACTTTTTAGAAAATGAAAATAAAACTACTTTATTGCATGGAGAAGCGATTGCCGTAGGAATGATTTTAGAAAGTTATATTGCTTTGCACAAAAACTTGATTAGTAAAGCAGAGTATCATCAAATAAAAGCAAGCCTAAAATCAATATATGAAACTATTATTTTTGAAGATAATGACATCGAACCTATCCTTGATTTACTTATTCATGACAAAAAAAATGAATATGGTACGATACAGTTTGCTTTGATAGAAGGTATCGGAAAAATAAAGATCAATCAATCCGTTGAAAATGAATTAATTCTTAATGCCTTTGAGGATTATAAATCTTAATTTTATTTTTATAAAAAGGAAGCATACTGTTTATAATATTTTTTTACATTTGCATCAATGAAAAAGTGTCAAAATAAACCCAATTATAGTTCTAATAAAACGCGAAACAATATGTCTTTTCTAAGGATATTGAAACGCTTTTATTCTATTAAAGGAAACTTTAGTTTTGATATTTTTCAGTACTTGAAATCTGATCATGAGAAATTACAGATTATTTATGCTAATATTCGGGTTTGAATTATAGATTTATTTGTTTTAAAATATTCTAATCTCTAAAATTCAAAAAATCTAATGAATACAAAATATTCTGATTTAATCAATCAAACTTACTATTTTCCTCAAGAGGAATTCAAACTTAATAAAGACAATCTTCAGTTTCACAATATCGATTTGATGAGCTTGGTTGAAAAATATGGTACGCCATTAAAATTCACCTATTTACCTCAAATATCAAACAATATCAATAAAGCCAAAGGCTGGTTTAGAAAGTCGATGGAAAAAAATAAGTACGAAGCTAAATATTTTTACTGCTATTGTACCAAGAGTTCTCATTTTGAATATATCATGAATGAGGCTTTCAAAAACAATATTCACATTGAAACCTCTTCTGCTTTTGATATTAATATTGTTGAGAATTTACTTGAAAATGGTAAAATCAATAAAAGCACTTATGTAATATGTAATGGTTTCAAAAGAGATCAATATGTAGAAAATATTGCTCGATTGATCAACAACGGTCATAAGAATACTATTCCTATCATTGATAATTACGAAGAATTAGATTTACTGCAAGCAGAAATTAAAGGAAAATTTAAAATTGGAATTCGTATTGCTGCCGAGGAAGAACCTAAATTTGAGTTTTATACTTCAAGACTTGGAATTGGATACAAAAACATTGTTAGTTTTTATAAAAAACAAATTCAAGAAAATAAAAATTTGGAACTGAAAATGTTGCACTTTTTTATCAATACAGGAATAAATGATAATGCGTATTACTGGAATGAATTAGTAAAATGTATTAAAGTATATGTTGCCTTAAAAAAAGAATGTCCATCGTTAGACGGATTGAACATTGGTGGTGGTTTCCCTATAAAAAATTCACTTGCATTTGATTTTGATTATCAATACATGATTGACGAAATCATCAATCAAATTAAAATTGCTTGTGACGAAGCTGAAGTTGATGTTCCGAATATTTTTACCGAATTTGGATCTTTCACAGTTGGAGAAAGCGGCGGTGCTATTTATCAGATTTTGTATCAAAAACAGCAAAATGATAGAGAAAAATGGAACATGATTGACTCTTCTTTCATTACCACTCTTCCTGATACTTGGGCAATCAACAAACGTTTTATCATGCTAGCTGTAAATCGTTGGAATGATACTTACGAAAGAGTGTTATTAGGAGGAATGACTTGTGATAGCGACGATTATTACAACTCTGAGCAGAATATGAATGCCATTTACTTACCTAAATACAATAAGGAAAAACCTTTGTATATTGGATTTTTCAATACGGGAGCGTATCAAGAAACAATTGGTGGTTACGGAGGATTACATCACTGTTTGATTCCACAACCTAAACATATTTTAATAGATAGAGATGAAAATGGTATATTAGCTACCGAAGTATTCTCAGAACAGCAAACTGCTGAAGATGTTTTAAAAATATTAGGTTACGATAAAAAATAAAAACAAACCTTTTTTAATTACGCTACTATTCAAATTTATTTTATTAGATTTGGATAACTACTTTACAACTAAATAATTACAAGATTTTAAATTAAATAAAAATGAGCAAAGGACCAATTAGTCAGTTTATTGAAAAGAATTATTTGCATTTTAATGCAGCTGCCTTAGTAGATGCTGCAAAAGGATATGAAGAGCATTTATTAGATAATGGCAAAATGATGATTACCCTTGGTGGTGCGATGAGTACTGCTGAACTTGGAAAGTCATTAGCAGAAATGATACGCCAGGATAAAGTACATATTATCTCTTGTACTGGTGCAAACCTTGAAGAAGATATCATGAACTTAGTAGCTCATAATTCTTATAAGAGAATTCCAAATTACAGAGACTTGACGCCTCAAGAAGAAAGAGACTTGTTAGACAATCACTTTAATCGTGTAACGGATACTTGTATTCCTGAAGAAGAAGCTTTTAGAAGATTGCAATCTCATTTATTTGATATTTGGAACAAGGCAGATAAATCAGGAGAGCGTTATTTTCCTCATGAATTCATGTACCAAATGATTAATTCTGGAGTTCTAGAACAGTATTATGAAATAGATCCTAAAGATTCATGGATGGTTGCTGCAGCCGAAAAAAATCTTCCAATAGTAGTTCCAGGTTGGGAAGACAGTACCATGGGAAATATTTTTGCTTCTTATTGTATCAAAGGAGAATTCAAGCCAACAACAACAAAAAGTGGAATTGAATACATGATGTGGTTAGCAGATTGGTATCCTAAAAACTGTAGTGGTAAAGGAATTGGTTTCTTCCAAATTGGTGGTGGTATCGCCGGTGATTTCCCTATTTGTGTTGTACCAATGTTAGATCAAGATTTAGAAGTAGAAAATGTTCCGTTTTGGAGCTATTTCTGCCAAATCTCAGATTCTACTACGAGTTATGGTTCGTATTCGGGAGCAGTTCCTAATGAAAAAATTACTTGGGGTAAGTTAGATATTTCAACTCCTAAGTTTATTATAGAGTCAGATGCAACAATAGTAGCACCTTTAATTTTCGCTTATTTATTAGACCTATAGCATATTTATGAAAAGAGTAATAGTTGATTACGCAAAACTTACAAACGAAATTTTAAACCTTCTAGTAGAAAAATTTCCAGACGGTTATGATGATTCTAACATCATTAGTTTTAGAAACGCAAAAAATGAATTGATTGAAGCAGTCGAAGTGCGAACTGAAGATACTATTTATTTAGTAAAAGTAAGTACTAAGCTATCTGATAGGATTGAAAATTACGATGAAGATGATGAAATGTTAATTGACGAAGTAGTAGAACCGATCAAAGGTCTTGACTTAGACGATGACATCGAAGATGATGACGAAGATGAAGTTATCGACAAACCTGATACTGGTGATGACGAAGATGATGAAGATGGAGATGATAAGGATTTTTCTGATGATGAAGAAGATCAAGATGATGAAGATTAATAAATCTTAATTATAATACTATTTAAAAGGAACTCTCAATTGAGTTCCTTTTTTTATTACTTTAGGTTTAAATATACGCCAAAATGAAAAATCAAATTTTACACGACACTTTAAAGGAAAACTTTGGTTTTGAAAAATTCAGACCCAATCAGGAAGATATAATTAATTGTGTATTATCTGGACAAGATACACTTGCCATTATGCCTACAGGTGGTGGAAAATCAATTTGTTTTCAATTGCCTGCCTTATTATTCCCCGGAATTACCATCGTGATTTCTCCACTTATCGCTTTGATGAAAGATCAAGTAGATAGCTTAAAAGCAAATGGGATCGAAGCTTGTTTTATAAATAGTAGCCAAACCGAAGAAGAGCGTCAATTTTTCATAGAGAAATTACAATCTAATCTTATTAAATTAGTTTATATCGCTCCAGAAAGTTTATCGTTTTTGGACAATATTTTCAATAGCTTGACAATAAGCTTAATTGCAATTGACGAAGCACATTGTATTTCAGCTTGGGGACATGATTTTAGACCCGCTTATACCAATTTAGGGTATCTTAAAAATCGCTTCCCTTCTACTCCAATCTTAGCTTTAACTGCCACTGCGGATAAAGCTACACGTAAGGATATTAGCGATCAATTAAACTTAATAAATCCTACTGTATTTGTAGCATCATTCGATAGGAAAAATCTAAGTTTAGAAGTGCGTCCCGCTTTAGATCGTGTAAAAAAAATTATAGATTTTATAAAAGAAAAACCAAACGAGTCAGGAATTATTTATTGTTTGAGTCGAAAAACAACCGAAGAACTTGCCGAAAAATTACAAAAAGTTGGTGTAAATGCTAAAGCATATCATGCAGGTTTAGACAATAAAATTCGATCCAAAACACAAGATGAATTTATTAATGATGATTGCCAAGTAGTTTGTGCAACCATTGCTTTCGGAATGGGAATTGATAAATCGAATGTACGTTGGGTGATTCATTATAATTTACCTAAAAATATAGAAGGCTATTACCAAGAAATTGGTCGTGCAGGTCGCGATGGTTTACCTTCTGAAACGGTTTTGTTCGAAAGTTACGGCGATCTAATTCAGCTTCAAAAATTTGCATCACAAGGTTTGAATGCTGAAGTGCAACTAGCAAAGTTAGAACGCATGAAACAATATGCGGATGCCTTAAGCTGCAGACGTAAAATTTTACTTTCTTATTTTGGGGAACTCGTTACGGAAAATTGTGGGAATTGTGATATTTGTAAAAATCCGCCTTTATTTTTTGATGGAACTGTAATTGCTCAAAAAGCATTATCAGCAATAATACGCTTACAAGAAAGCGAACCATTACCCGTTATTGTTGACTTTTTGCGAGGTTCTAAAAATGCTTATATTTTTGAGAAGGAATATCAAAACCTAAAAACCTACGGCGTTGGCGCAGATCTTTCCTGGTACGACTGGAACCAATACTTAATCCAATTGATTAATTTAGGTTATTGTGAAATTGCCTTTCACCAACAAAATAAAATTAGATTAACGGCTTTTGCAAAAAAAGTATTATTTGAAGGTGAAAAAGTACAATTGACAACCGTGCAAAAAATTAATATTGAGAAGCAAGAAGTCAAAGAAAAAAAATCAAAATCAGTTGCTAATTCACTATTTGAAACCTTACGCAAATTACGTTATGAAATCTCAAAGGAAGAAGAAGTTCCTGCTTATGTGATTTTTAGTGATGCGGCTTTACGCCAAATGGAAACCGAACGTCCTATGAGCGAACAAGAATTATTAGCGATTGATGGTGTTGGAAAAGCAAAGCTAGAAAAGTATGGCGATGCGTTTATCAAAGCTATTATTGATTTTCAGAAAACAAATGCAGTTAAAAAAAAGAAGGAAACATCTACCTACAAAGAGACTTTAGAATTGTATCAAAATGGATTATCTGCTGAAGCCATTGCTGAAAAACGAAAATTAGGACTAAGCACTATTATGTCTCATTTAGCCAAATTATATCTTGACGGCGTTTATATTGATTTGAAAGCTTTCGTTTCTGATGATGAAGTAAATAATATTGCAAAAGCAAAAATAAAACTAGAATCGCCAGCAACCTTAAAGCCCTATTTTGATTATTTTGAAGAAAAAATGGATTATGGAAAAATCCGATTAGCATTAGCTATACTTGAAAAAGAAAGTGCTTTAATTTAAATTTAAAATATGATTCATTCCTTCCCGCCTTTTGTAAACATAGACACTGAAATTTTGATTTTAGGAACGATGCCTGGAATCGCCTCTTTAGAAAAGCAAGAATATTATGCACATCCTAGAAATCATTTTTGGAAAATAATCTACACCCTTTTCAATAATTTACCTGTGTCAGATCTTTTTGAAGAAAAGATAAACTTTCTCCAAGATCATAAAATCGGATTATGGGATGTTTTAGAAAATTGCGAAAGAAAAGGAAGTCTAGACATTCATATCAAAAACCATAAAGAAAATGATTTTGAAATGCTATTTGAAAAATTTCCTCAAATAACTAAAATTGTTTTTAATGGGAAAGAAAGTCATAAGTACTTCTTGAAAAAATTTGGCCAAATAAAAGGCATCACGTATTATGTGATGCCTTCTACTAGTCCTGCAAATACAATGTCTTTTGATAAAAAATTAGAAATCTGGTCTGCAATTTTAGACTAAATTACAAATACCTTTCTTCAAAAACTCTTTGATGGTGCTTTTGATGTCCAATCATAATAAAACCTATAGCGCGAACCGATATCCCAGCATTTGAAGCTATTCCTGTTCTTTCTAATTGTTCATTTGAAAAACTTTTAAAAAGATAAATATTTGAATGTCTAACTGCAGACAATTCAGTCAATAAATGCTGAATACTTCTAGTATTTGCCTGTGTATTGTTTACATAGTTATTTTCATCAAAACCGGGTAAAGGTGTTTGATCATTTCTAGAAATACGTAAAGCGCGATACGCAAAAATACGCTCTGTATCGATTACATGCTGAATAATTTCTTTGATTGTCCATTTTCCTTCTGCATAACGAAAATCAAATTTATCCATGGGTATGTTTTGAACAAAACGAATAAACTCATGCAATGAAATTTCTAATTCTTCAATCAAAGTGGCATCTCCCAAAACACTTATGTATGGGAAAAAATATTCTGCATATTCTTTTACTGGTAATTGTGATGCTTTCATTTTATTTATTTTTTAAGCGGAGTTTCTACTCGCATTAGTGTTTCCAAAAAGAGAACGTGTAACAATTTTTTCATACACTTTTATTAACTCCTCGTTGGGTATGTTTTCTTTATTTAATTCATTTATTCTAAGTAAAGCATATTGTTGTATTGTTATCAATGGCAACACAATACGTTCTCTAACATCAATAGAAGCTTTACCATCAGGATAATTTTCCATTAAAGTTTTATGACCTGCAATTTTCAAAAGTAAACGTTCTGTTTCTAAAAATTCATCATAAATAATTTGCCAAAACTCACCAAATTCGGGATCGTTTTTCATATATGCCGTCAGTGGAAAAAATGATTTTGCCAAGGACATCATACTATTTTCCAACAAGGTTTTAAAGAATAATGAATTATTGTATAGATCTTGAACTTTATGCCACTCGTTATTATCTTCAAATTTTTTCAAAGCAGTGCCCAAACCAAAGAATCCAGGAACATTTTGTTTTAATTGACTCCAAGAACCTACAAAAGGAATCGCTCTCAAATCAGCAAAATCTAAACTAGCAGATTGACTTCTTTTAGAAGGACGACTACCGATATTTGTTTTAGCATAATACTTTAACGTACTCATCTGTTCTAAATACGGGATAAATTTTGGATGATTTTTAAAACTTAAATATTTTTCATAACCTATATTCGCTAAAGCATCCAAAATACTTTTCTCCTCTACAGTCAACTCATTTTGCCCTTTATTAAACACCTGATTAGTAACACCAGCGCTTAATAAGTTTTCTAAATTGTACCTACAAGAATCTAAAGTACCAAAATTAGAACTTATTGTCTGTCCTTGAACAGTAATTTGAATTTCATTATTTTCGATATTTGGACCTAAAGAAGCATAAAATTTATGCGTTTTACCACCTCCACGTGCTGGAGGTCCGCCTCTACCGTCAAAGAAAATTACTTTAATACCATATTTTCTAGAAACAGCTGTAAGTTCTTCTTTGGCTTTATAAATACTCCAGTTTGCCATTAAATAACCACCATCCTTAGTTCCGTCTGAGAAACCAAGCATTATCGTTTGCTTGTTTCCTCTATTTTCTAAATGTTTTGCATAAGCGGGATTCAAATATAATTTTTCCATAATAGCATGCGCATTATGCAAATCATCAACCGACTCAAAAAGCGGAATAATATCTACTGTTGGTTCTTGCCAATTGCTTAAACGAAACAACGCAAAAGTTTCCATTACATTTAGTGCGCTCTCATTGTTACTAATTATATAGCGATTTGCACCAAATTCACCATTTCTACTTTGTATGGTTTTTATAACCTGAATCGATTCGATTGTTAATCGTGTTAATTCATTTTCAAAAACTTCCGGATTTAAATCTGCTGAAAGATTTGACAAAACATCAATTTTTTGATCTTCGGATAATTCAAAATAATTTTCTGGAAAAACAGCAGGATTTGTTTTCAAATAATAACCAACAACATCATTAAACACAGCATCATGTATTTTACTATTTTGACGGATGTCTAATGAAGCAAAGTGAAAACCAAAAAGATTTACTTTTATCAAAAGCGCTTCTAATTCATCCAAATATAAAGATTGATGCTTGGCTATAATTATATCTTTAATTGTATTTAATTCAGCTTTAAATTGCTCTAAGGATATAAACAATTCTCCTTTAGAATAAAAAACAGATCTATAAAGCTTTGATTCAAGTTCAGTAACCAAAGTATCTACACCTGAGAAAGTTAATTTTCTTTTTAATTTTCTAATTTCAATATAATAACACTTTAAAATAGAGGTTCTTAATCGTTCTGCAACATTCAAAGTAATTTGAGTAGTAACAAAAGGATTACCATCACGATCGCCTCCTGGCCAAAAACCAAGTTTAATTAATGGGTTTTGTATAGAGTTTCCTTTAAAAATATTTTTTTGCAAATAATGAACCATTTCACCAGAGGTCTCATAAAAAACATTTTCAAGATACCAAATCAAACTCACAGCTTCATCAAAAGGATTCGGTTTTACATCTTTTATAAAGGGAGTTTTACCCAATTGAGCCAACAATAGCTTAATTTCTAATAAATTATTAACTCGAATTGCATTAGTTAAGTCATTTATAATTCCTAAAACTGCGCCTGGATAAAATTGAGTTGGATGCGCCGTTAAAACTGTTCTAACATTAAAATCTTCTAAAAAATCAATTAATTCTTCTTGCTTATTTTTGACATCAGATTTCTCCTTGATATCTCTAAGAGACCCAATTCCTTCCATATTATGTACTGTAGAGAAAGCAGCATCTTCAATAGCATCAAATAAAACCACTTGTCGTTCTATATACTGAATAAAACGAAACATAATATCAATTTTCTCAGCTTCAGAGGCATTTTCTAAATACCTTGTAGCAAAAAAATCCAGTATTTCTTTAGGAGTTTCATGCTTTTTATAACCTGCATCGCATATTTCTGAAAATAAAGGCAGCAAAGCACCTGTATTATCAATAGAATCAAAAGGAAGCGTAATAAAAACACTATTGTAAATATTGTATTTTGACAACACCTCTTGGTTGAAGCGTTCAATTTTAGGTAAAGTGTACATATTGTATAGTTGTGGTTGGTTTAGTTAAATAAACTGTCATAAAAAAACCCCAAGTGTAAACTTGAGGTTATATTTATTATATAGCATTCAAGAACATTACATATTTTTGAAAATAGTATGCATCAAACGCTTCTTATCATTAATACTTTCTTCAAGAGAGATCATAGTTTCTGTTCTATAAACACCATCGATATCATCAATCATAAAAATCACATCCTTAGCATGTTTGGTATCTTTAGCTCTAATTTTACAGAAGATATTAAATTTTCCTGTAGTAACAGAAGCTACAGTAACGTAAGGAATTTCATTAATACGCTCTAAAACGAATTTAGTTTGAGAGGTATTGTTTAGAAAAACACCAACATAAGCAATAAAAGAGTATCCTAATTTATCATAATCAAGAACTAATGAAGATCCCATTATGATACCTGCATCTTCCATTTTTTTCACTCTAACATGCACCGTTCCTGCAGAAATCAATAACTTTTTTGCTATATCTGTAAAAGGAACTCTTGTGTTATCGATCAACATGTCCAATATCTGGTGATCTACTTCATCTAAACGAAATTTACTCATAATTCTAAAATTAATTTTTTTTAATTGCTTTAACAAAGTATAAAATTATATATAAAAAATAACAAAAAGATACAAATATTACGTTTTTATCATTCCGTTAACAAATTTTACATTATTTCCTAAATAAAAATTAGCTTTTTGGTTTAATTTTGGAATGTTATCTAAATCATCTTTGTAAGAAGCACCTTTCGCATCGTACTCAAAATGACCATAATAATGTTCTAAATTTCCTATTTGAGAAAAATAGGCATTAAAGCAAACTTCATTGTCAATTAATTCTTCTTTGTATTGTGCTGCAAAATTGGTGATTTTTTCAATACCATCATAACTTATTTTGATGTTTTTATAAATAAAATCATAAAAAACGACTTTATTTTGAGGAATATTCAAGTATTTGCCAATTCCATTAACAACTATAACGTTTTCGTAAAGTACAGAAAAACTACTCATTAGCGCCATAAAAACAAATTTACGCGTCTCTTCTCGCTGATAATCATCTTGAAAATGACCCGCTTCGAACAATAAAGTAGGAACTCCTAAGTACTGAAAAGTATCACCAATACAGTTAATATTAAACGAATCATCAAAGCGACCTATCTGATTAGGTAAATAAGACTGTAGCTTTTCGTTAATTGCAGCAATTAAATCAATTGATTTCATTCGTGATTCATTCACATCTCTATTCTCATTGAATGATGGCGCCAAAAAGGATAAGGTTGCAGGCTTCCCGGTGTCGGCTACACCAAAAATAGTACGTTGATCATGAAGATTAAAGCAAAAATCAGGCTTAAACGCATCAAAAGTAGCTCGTAAAAACTTACTTTCTGGCTGCGTAAGTACCTGTGAATCTCTATTAAGATCTACATCATTAGCATTTGATCTTGTATATAAAGCAGCTCCATCTGGATTTAACATTGGAATACATAAAAAAGTAAAATTCGTTAACAAATGATTAGCCAAGGTTTCATCGCTTTTTAGATAATTCAAAAAGTCAAACAATCCTTTTGTAGTAGTACTTTCATTTCCGTGCATTTGGGACCACAAAAAAATCTTAGTCTTTCCTATACCTATTTGATAGGAGTATATAGGTTTATCGAGGACAGATTTTCCGATTACTTTTAATTCATTATTACTGTTTAATTTATTCAATAAAGGTTCTATTTCTACTAAAGTGATATATCTACCACTGATAGATCTTTCTTTATTTTTATCAAATAATGCTATTAAATTCATGCTGATTTATTTAGTTTACAAAAGTAAACATCTTTATATTTACATTTGTAAACAACAAATAATATGCTTATTTCAATAGTGTAAACAGTTTATTTTACTTTTGTATTATAGCTAGAGTGATGATTAATGACAAATGTTACCGTTGTTAAAATAATTAACTAAATAACAGTAAATCAATATGTTAAAACCTATCGATTAAAGTGTTTATTAGCTAAAAATTACATTAAAAGTATAATTTACAACTGTAATTTAGGAAAATAGATAGCTTTTGATTACATTTGTAAATAGTTATCTTTCAATATTAATTTACAATGGTAAACATAGAGGATTTTATAAAAAGGCTTGAAATTATATTAGATTATTATAGCCTAAACGCTTCTTCTTTTGCTGATAAAATAGGTGTACAACGCTCTAGTTTGTCTCACCTACTTTCAGGAAGAAACAAACCAAGTTTGGATTTTGTACTTAAAATTTTAGAAGTTTTTCCAGATATAGATTTATATTGGATTTTGAATGGGAAAGGAAGTTTTCCTAAAAACACAGCAGAACAGCAAACGGCAGGAAAAGCGACGGAACTCTTAAATGAAAAAAATAGCACTACTCTATTTAATGAACCAATTAGTGCCCAAGATTTATTTTCGGAAAATCAAATTCCAGATCCTGTTCTTATATCAGGATCAAAGAAAATTGAAAATCAAAATTTTAACAAACAAAACGATTCGGAAGAAATTGATAAGATTGTAGTTTTTTATAAAAATGGAACTTTTAAGAGTTATCGTCCCAATTAACGTAAAAAATGATTTGAATGAATTGAAATGAATTTATTCTACACTATACCCCTTTTCTGGTATTTTACCTTTTACTCCAACAAAATGTTTTTTCAAAACTGCCAAATCTGAATCAAGATCTCCAGTAGGATAAACGGGCTTGCCTAAATTAACTTCTTTTTTACCAAAATCAAATGCAACCGGAACAATTGGAACATTGGCTTTAAGAGCAATGTAATAAAATCCTGTTTTAAGCTCGTTCGTTTTATTACGCGTTCCTTCTGGAGCTACAGCCAATCGAAAAACTTCTTTACGTTCAAATATAGCAGCAATCGAATCTACTTTATTTAAACCTCCAGAACGATCTAATGGTTCTCCTCCCATATATCTAAAATAGGATCCTAATGGAAAACGAAATAATTCTTTTTTGCCCACAAAGTTCATTTCTAATCCAGTAATCCCTCTAGTAAAAATTCCTAAATAAAAATCATGCGCACTCGTATGAGGCAACACCATCATAACACATTTTTTAAGATCGTGATCTATTGTTCCTACTATTTTCCAACCCATAAGGTTGAAAAAAATCCATTTATATATTTGTTTTTTCATTCTTTAATTTTTTGCACAAAATAAATAATTTAAATCCTATTTTTGGGCAAAACTGCTAGCAATGATAAAAAAAATATTAAGCTATTTAATTCCAATAAAAATCTATACTTCAAAATCTTCCTTAAGTAATGCCATAGAGGTTACTTGGGCTAATGGTGAACTTGTATTAGACTCACAAAATGCTAATTATTCATATGGTAGTTTACAAAGAATCTTGCGATTAGGATTAAAAAATATCGGATATGACAAAATAGTGTCTATGAATCATATTTTAGTTTTGGGAGTTGCAGGAGGAAGCGTAATAAAAACGCTAGTAGATGAAATTAAATTCAAAGGCAAAATTACTGGTGTCGAAATTGATCCCGAAATAATAAAAATAGCTAATACTTTTTTTAAATTAGATACTGTAGAAAACCTGCAAATTGTAATTGATGATGCTTTTGAATATGTTTTAAAAACAAAAAACAAATACGATTTAATTATCATAGATGTTTTTCAAGATACTTCGATGCCTGCTTTTTTGTTTGAAAATTTTTTTACCAAACGAATTTGCTATTTATTAAGAAGTCGTGGAGTTGTGCTTTTTAATACTATGATTTTAAATCAAAATCAAAATCTAAGAAATAAAAAATACGTTTCTGAATTTTACGAAAGTGATTTTAAAATTAGAACTATCGCCAGAGTAGAACAACATAATGAGTTAATTGTAATTGATAAGCTAACTTAATCATAGCATTTTTCTAGCTTTTTCTAAATCTTCTAAGGTATCAATTCCAATTCCAACATGAGTAGTTTCGACCATTTTGATGCGTTTTCCAAATTCTAAATAACGCAATTGTTCCAGCTTTTCAGAAGCTTCTAGCGATTTCATTGGCAAGCTGTAAAAATCCAATAAGGCTTGTTTTCTAAAAGCATAAATTCCTATGTGCTGCATATACCGAACACCTACATTTTTCTCTCTAGCATAAGGAATAACCGAACGTGAAAAATACAAGGCAAACTGGTTTTGATCTACAACCACTTTTACATTATTGGGATTATTTATTTCTTCATCCTCTTTTATTTCGCGCATCAAAGAGGCTAAGTCTATTTTTTTATCGGCATCTTTTTTGAAAAATTCAATCAATTCTTTTAATGGTTCTGAATTTATAAATGGCTCATCTCCTTGTACATTGACTACAATATCTACATCAATACTTTCAACAGCTTCTGCAATACGATCACTCCCCGATTCGTGTTCCTTGATACTCATAATCGCTTTACCATTATGAGAAATAATTTCATTGTAAATCAATTCTGAATCGGTTACCACAAAAACATCATCAAATAAATTTGTTTCTACAGCAGCTTCGTATGTTGTTAAAATCACTGTTTTTCCTCCTAAATCCTGCATTAATTTGGCTGGAAATCGTGTTGATGCGTAACGTGCGGGTATAACTGCTATTATTTTCATTTTTATGTTTTAATGCTAAGACAAAAATAGAACTATTTTTAAATTATCATCAAAAACATTATATCTTTAAATTTTTATTAATTAATAAGTAAATCCTGTATGAAGTCAATTTATATTGTTCTTTTTTTATTTTTAGTTTCTTGTAGTCCTATTAAAGTAAAAGATTTTAATTATGATTACACACAAGAGATTGTTGGCAAAATAAAGTCGATAGATATTAAAAAATACGAATACAAATTCATAAAAAAAGATACCGTTAACTTGGTTAAAAAGACGATTTTAAATTTTGACGTTAACAAAAATTTGAAGAATGAAAAATTCTTCACAGAAACTGAAAAAAAAGAGATTAGCTATAAGTATGTCAATGGATTAATTATCCAAAAAGAGGTAATTTCAGATAATGATACTACGATTATTGACTATAAATACGATGAAGCAAATAATTTAATTGAAGAAAAATCATCTGACAAAAATGGACTATATAATATTACTACTCAAGCTTTTGATAAATATCATAATCCCATTGAAATAAACAAGAACTTCGCTAATAAAATAAAACAAACAATTCAAATCGAATATAATTATAAAAAAAACTACTTTATCAGTAAGAGTTTTATAGACACCTTAAGCTATACCAAATTAGAATCTAAAAAATATTTTGATAAAAAAGGATATATTATAAAAATTCACGATATTAAATCTAAAACAAATGCTAACTATTTTACGTTTGAAATTGATAAAAAAGGAAACCTAAATACAAAAAAATATTATAAAAGCGATGGTACAATTATTGAAACCGTAGCATTTAAAAATGATTATGATAACAGGGGTAATATAATTAGTAGAGAACGATTTTTAAATAATAAATTAGTTGACAAAACTATTTACGAAATAACTTATTATTGATAATACATTTTTTTAAAAAAATATTTGATTAATTAGTTTTAGTTAGACTTACATATAATTCAATATGAATTTGAAAAAAACGACAGATGTAATAATTTTTAAGGAAAAAAAAAGTGCAGTTAAATATTGGTATTATTTAATATGTATTGTTATCTCTCTAATTTTTAATAGTTACTTTATACTTTTTAGTTCCATTATAACTTTATTTGTATTATCGAGAAATATTTTTCTGATTGACAATTCAGTAAGCAAATTGAATTTAAGATACAGTACTTTAATATTAATGAATAGAGGTATACTTAAGTATAATGATATTGATACTATTGAAAAAATTAAATTTTCTGTATTCTTTGAATTCTATAAGCTAAAACTTTATCAATATTGTGATTCTAACAGATGTTCAAATATCAAATACGGAATTAAAATAAATTTAAAAAATGGAAAATCAATTATTGTTCCATCCCAAAAACCTGAAGAACTTAAAAAAAACATTGAATTACAAATTAAAGAAAACTGCTCCTTACCCGGTTATTTAGTGTGATTGTAATTTTTAATATAATATAAAAAATATCTTTGCAATTGAAAAAAAAATAGTTCTAATGCGAAAATATGGAGTCTTTAATACTGAAGAAAACAAAAGCACTAATTCCAAACAATTATCAACAAACAGAATTATTTTAAGAAAGCATTGTAGTTGCATCAGTAAAATTACTCCACAAAACTTTCGTCTTTAAATCCTATCAAATACAATTTATTCTTGGCTCTAGTCATTGCGGTGTACAACCATCTGATATAATCTCTGTTGATTCCGTCTGGCAAATACGGTTGTTCTATAAAAACCGTATTCCATTGACCACCTTGGGACTTATGACAGGTTATTGCATACGAAAATTTAACTTGAAGTGCATTAAAATATTCATTCGCTTTTACTTTTTGAAACTGTTTAAATTTGGTTTCACCTTCATAATCCTTCAACACTTCTTGATACAATCGATTCGATTCTTCATAGGTTAATGATGGCGATTCGCTCTTTATAGTATCCATTAACAAAACTGTTTCAATAGGTTTTTGATCGGGATAATCGATCATTCTAATTTTAACTTTCGCAAACTTAAAACCATACAATTCTTTGATATTAAAAATTTCTAAAACTTCTATAATATCACCATTGGCAATAAAACCCGCTTCATCAGAATCCTTTAACCAAAAATAATTATTTTTCACCACCATCAAAAAATCTCCCGAAGACAGTTCGCTTTCCTTGTCTAAAATTTTAGTTCTAATTTGTTCGTTATATTGATTGGCCCTTTTATTAGAACGAACAATAAAAGCGGTATCTTCAATACTATAATTACTGTACGCCGAATTTATTGCATCTTGAATATCATATCCATCTGTTAGTCGAATAATATCTTTGAATTTTTTTACATCAAATTTGAATTCATTGATGAAAGAATCTTTCAATAATTCTCGAAGTTCCGTAGCATTGTGCAAAATTCCCGAATTTTCTTCCTGACGCATTACTTCGTCTAGTTCGATATGTTCTACTTCTTTGTCATAATTCATTCCTAAAGTACGAATATCTAAAGCGGGACTAATATCTAGATTTACTGGAGGTAATTGTGCCGTATCTCCCAGTAAAATCATCTTGCAATTTTTTCCTGAGTACACATATGAAATCAAATCATCCAACAAAGAACCATTTTCATATAATTTTGAGTCAGAATTGGTATCTGAAATCATCGAAGCTTCATCGACTATAAAAATCGTATTGGTATGTTTGTTTTGCTGTAAGGTAAAGGAGACGCCGCCACCTGAAGATTTTTTAGGAAAATAAATCTTTTTATGAATTGTAAAAGCAGGTTTATCCGAATAATTGGCAATTACTTTCGCCGCACGACCTGTTGGTGCCAGCAAAACATATTTCTTGTTGATGTCTAATAAGCTATTTACTATCGTAGAAATTACTGTTGTTTTTCCAGTTCCAGCATACCCTTTTAGGACAAAAATGGTTTTATTTTCGACTTCAGTCAAAAAAATAGCGATTTTTTGAAAAAAAATATCTTGTTTATAAGTAGGTTGAAACGGAAATTTTCTCTGTAAAAGACTGTAAAACAAGGAGGAATTCATCTGGGAATAGGTTGAAAAATGAATTTCAAAGATAGGGTTTCCATTTTAAAATGAGATTGTGAATGCTATTGATTTTTGAAATTGAAATTCGCATTGAATTTGATTTTTACAATTGTCATTGCTGTTTTTATTTGTAAGTTTGTTGACTCATTTAATTCGCTTCAAAATAAAAATTGTAAATGAATTATAAAACAAAATATGCCAACACAAAACACCAACATCACCGAAAAGGTTTATAAAAAACTCTCTGTTCAAGTTTCCTTGAATGGTTTGTCTTTTTGTTGTTTTGATACACTCAATAATACCGTTAGTTCTTTTAATGAAGTGCATTTTGACACCATTCATAAAGCCACTAAAATTGAGGATTTATTTGCTGAAGCTTTTGCTAATTATCCTGAATTAAAGCAACAATATGATGAGATTTTAGTAATTCATAACAACAATCTTTCTACATTTATTCCAGAACCGCTTTTTGATGAAAATCATTTAGGAAGCTATTTGCAATACAATACAAAGGTTTTTGAAACTGATTTTTTTGCTTTTGATCAAATTGCTAATTATCAGATGAATACCGTTTATATTCCTTATGTAAATATCAATAATTTTTTTATTGATCAATTTGGTTCTTTCGATTACAAACACGCCAATACCATTTTGGTTAATAAATTATTGATTTACTCCAAAAATAAAGATGAAAAAAAGATGTTCGTTCATATAAATAATGGGCATTTTGAAATTATTGTTATTCAAAACCAAAAGTTATTACTCTTTAACTCCTTTGAATACAACACGCCAGAAGATTTTATTTATTATCTCTTGTTTACTGCCGAACAATTGAACTTAAATCCCGAAAATTTTCCGTTAGAACTAATTGGCGACATTACCAAAGATAGTAGTTATTACACAATTGCATATAAATACATTCGCAATGTCTCTCTAATTGATGTAGAGGATTTGCGATGGAATAATTATTTTTCTGAGGCCGAAAACAGAAAACACTTTATACTTTTCAACTCATGAGAATAATTTCAGGAAAATACAAAGGAAGACGTATTTCACCACCAAAAGGTTTGCCCGTTCGCCCTACAACAGATATGTCTAAAGAAGCATTGTTTAATGTTTTGAACAACCATTTTAGTTTTGAAGGACTTAAAATATTAGACCTATTCGCAGGTACAGGAAATATTAGTTATGAATTTGCTTCACGCGGATGTACTCCTATTACCTCTGTAGATGGAGATTTTGGATGTGTAAAATTCATCAAGCAAGTTGCAACCGAATATGATTTTAATATTGCCGCAACAAAAAGTGATGTTTTTGCTTATCTAGAAAAATGCAAAACATCGTACGATATAATTTTTGCTGATCCTCCTTATGGTTTAGATCAAAAGACTTTTGAAAAAATCATTGAATTGGTTTTCCAAAAAGAATTATTAAACCAGGACGGAATGATGGTTATTGAACATTCAAAATATACCAAACTAGATCACATGATTCACTTTTCTTTTCAAAAAAGTTATGGTGGTTCTATTTTCAGTTTTTTCGAATTTGAAAGCAATGATGAAAATGAGGAAGAATCAAATTTAAACGATGGCGAAGAGGAATAATTGATCTTATCGTCTTACAAACAAAAAAAGATGCCTTTAAAGCATCTTTTTTTGTTTTAATTCTAAATCTTAAAATTGAATCGAAAACTTCAAATAAAAAAAATTACGCTTTCATTTCGCCAGCTATTAGTTTTCCTTTATAGAATACACCTTCTCGTTTGGGCAAACGCGCGACTGCTTCTGCAGAACAACTTGCATTTACTAGAATAAAATTGGCTTCATTATCTACAAGAGGCCAAGTACGAATTCCTGCATCATCAAGTGGCAAAATTTCGTTAGTAGTGGCAATATGTAACGCGCGACTCAAACCAAACTCATCTGTCCAACCGTAAAGTTGGGCACATAATTTTGCTTTTTCAAGCATATCACAATTTCCAAAAGGTTGCCAATGATCTACAATGCTATCTGTTCCAGTCATTAATTTAACACCATATTTCTTCAAAGTAGGAATTGGCATTATGGTTCGGCCAATAGGAACTGTAGAAACTACTCCAATACCCAATATTCCCATTTGTTCTGAAATTTTTTCTAAGTCTTTTTGCTCCATTCTCGCAAGAGCAAAACCATGACTTATATAGGTTTTTCCTTGAAGCTGTTTATTCTCTTCTGTTTTTTTGATTATGTATTCAATTGCCGCCTTTCCTGTTGGTAATCCTTCGTGCAAGTGAATATCGATTCCTTTATTATTATCAATTGCAATTTGGAACATAGAATCAAGAGATTGCTCTAAATTCCCATCAACAGTAGTTGGATCTAGTCCTCCAATAAAATCAACCCCCATTTTAGCGGCTTCTCTAAGCAAAGGTTCTGATTTTGAATACAGAATACCATGTTGTGGAAAAGCTACAATTTCCCAAGCAAAACTATCTTTGTTTTTATCTAATGCGGCTAATAAATGTTCCAAACTTTTTAATCCGCTTACGGGATCAATATTGGTTTGGCAACGGGCAAAATAAGTACCTTGACTTTGCATAAGCTTAATCGCTTCTTCGGCTTTATGCTGGGAATCTGTTAGTAATTGTGGAATTATTTTTTCCTCTAACCTAATCATGTCCTTTACAGTGTAGCCTTTTCTTGGCGCAGCGTTCCATTTTCCAGCGTAATACGTTTTATCAATATGTATGTGCATATCACGTAATCCGGGAAGCATCAAGAAACCCTTTGCATTAATTGTTTTCAATTTTAAATCGAGTTTACCTTTGGCTATCTTTTTGATTTTACCATCGGCAATATGTAAATTGTATAAATCGGTTTTGGTAGCAATAACTTCGTTTTTTTCGTTGTATTCAAAACCTTCTTCGAGTCTTACATTCGTTAAAATATATTCCTTCAAATCAGCTATTTTTTTATCTTCAGGCATCACATTTGTCATTGCCGAACTACCAACACTAGAAAGTAAAGCGGCACCAGTTGCTGCTGCGCCCATTCCCAAAAACTTTTTTCTACTAATCGCGTTTTGATCCATATTCTCTTTTTATTATTTTGCTAATCTAGATTAATCCTTTATTAAGATGTACTAAATAGATGGTAAATTTATACTGAACTGTAATAGTAACAAAGCAATTGGAAAACTGATAAATAAAACGGCTCAAAAAAATTAAAAAATTAAATTTCATCTTAATGAGCCTTTCCTAAAATTTATAAACTAAACCAATTTTGCATTATTTTTTTTTCGATACTTTTATTTTGATGGTGTACATAATCATTACGAACGGCATCATAGCGATAATCTAATTCCCATTTTTTAAAGTTTTTTGCAACATCCGTAATAGCGTCACAAACAAAATTAATTTCAGCATTAGTCATTGTAGGATGAATAGACATTCGAATCCAACCTGGACGTTCAAGCATACAACCTTCTAATATTTTCTTTTCAATACTTTTTGACGTTTGCTGATCTACGTTTAATAAAAAGTGACCATACGTTCCCGCACAAGAACAACCCCCACGAGTTTGAACTCCAAATCTGTCATTTAATAATTTTACAATTAAATTAAAATGAGCATCTGTAATATAGAAAGAAAAAATTCCTAATCGATCTTTATGCTCAGACGCTAGAATGGTAAGATTCGGTATTTTAGAAAATTTCTCAAAAATGATTTCATTCAATTCGTGTTCTCTCTTGATAATATTAGAAACTCCCATTTTTTCTTTCAATTGAATTGAAAGTGCAATTTTTATAGTTTGCAAAAATCCTGGCGTTCCTCCATCCTCTCTCGTTTCAATATCGTCAACGTAATCATGATCCCCCCAAGGATTGGTATAACTTACTGTACCACCACCAGGATTATCGGGCACTATGTTTTTATAAAGTTTTTTATTAAAAATTAAAACACCACTGCTTCCCGGACCTCCTAAAAATTTATGTGGAGAAAAGAAAATAGCATCTAAATAAGCTCCTTTTTCTTCTGGATGCATATTGATGTCCACATAAGGAGCCGAACAAGCAAAATCTACAAAACACAAACCACCATGGTTATGTATCGTAGTAGCAATTTTATGATAATCCGTTCTAATACCCGTTACGTTAGAGCAAGCAGTTACCGAAGCAATTTTGATTGGTCTGTTTTTATATTGATCTAAAACCTTTTCAAAACTCTCAAAACAGATTAATCCAGAATAAAGACAAGGAATTATTTCGACATCAGCAATTGTTTCCAACCAAGACGTTTGATTGGAATGATGCTCCATGTGCGTAATAAAAACAATAGGCTTTAAAGCATCAGGAACCTGAGTATATTCCTTTAAGTTTTCAGAAACTTTTAATCCTAAAATACGTTGCAGTTTATTAACAACTCCAGTCATTCCTGAGCCTTCAGTTATCAAAACATCGTCTTCGCTAGCATTTACATGCTTTTTGATTATTGCTCTAGCATCATGATACGCCATGGTCATAACTGAACCAGTAATAGAAGTTTCAGTATGTGTATTAGCTACAAATGGACCAATATCATGCAGTAATTTATGTTCTATAGGATGGTACAATCTTCCGCTCGCGGTCCAATCTGCATAAATAATTTCTTTTTCGCCATAAGGAGATTCAAACTTTTGGTGCATACCCACAATTTTTTCTCGAAACTGTGTAAAATAAACCTCTAACTCAGAAACTTCGGTAGCTGCTTCAGTAGTCGTTGGAGTGGCCTCTTTTGAAAAAATATTTTTAAAAAAACTCATATTCAGTAGATTTAGTTTATTGATAAAAAAAGCATTCCATTTTTAGAATTGGAATGCTTTTAAATAATCGGTTCGTTATTTATTTTTTATTATAATTAGCCACTCCTGTTTTTAACCAATTTTGGTATTCTTCGACATCTGGAGTATAACCAACAGGGTCAATTAAATTTTCTCCTTCATTGTCCGTCAATACATAAAAAGGTTGAGCGTTCGCTTTGTATTTTATGGTTTGAAATTCACTCCATTTTTGGCCAACGTATTTCAGTTTTTTACCTGGCCTTAGTTTAGACTCGATTTCTTCTCCTGCAGGAAGTGGTCTTTTATCATCTACATATAATGAGATAAGCACTACTTCATTGTTAAGGATGGATAGAATTTGTTCTTTTGGCCAAACTTGTTGCTCCATTTTTCTACAGTTTACACAAGCATAACCTGTAAAATCTAACATAACCGGTTTATTTACTTTTTTGGCGTAAGCCATACCTAAATCATAATCTGTAAAAGCCAAAATATTATGTGGTGCCATTAAATGTGCTCCTTCTGGAATTTCGAGAGTTGCTGCAGTAGATCCACTACCTTGAGAAGATCCAACTCCATAAGGAGATTCACTGTAATGTTGTGCGGGTGGGAAAGCGCTGATCAAGTTTAGAGGCGCTCCCCATAAACCTGGAATCATGTAAATGGTAAAAGTTAATGTCAGTAAACCTAAACTTAATCTTCCAACAGAGATGTGTGTTAAAGGAGAATCATGTGGCAATTGAATTTTTCCAAAAAGGTAAAAAGACAAAGTACCAAAAATAGCAATCCAAATCGCTAAGAAAACTTCGCGCTCTAGTAAATGCAATTGCAATACTAAATCGGCATTTGATAAAAATTTAAAAGCTAATGCTAGTTCTAAAAATCCTAAAACTACTTTCACAGTATTCAACCATCCACCTGATTTTGGTAAGGAGTTTAACCATCCTGGGAAAGCGGCGAATAAGGCAAACGGAATGGCTAATGCCAAAGAAAAACCTAACATCCCTACGATTGGACCTACTTGATTTCCGCCAGCTGCTGCTTGTACTAATAAAGTTCCCACGATTGGACCTGTACAAGAAAAAGAAACGATCGCCAAGGCTAAAGCCATGAAGAAAATCCCGATTAATCCACCTTTATCTGCTTTTGTATCTACTTTATTTGCCCATGAATTAGGAAGCATAATTTCGAAAGCACCTAAAAAGGAAACTGCAAAAACAACCAAAAGCACAAAGAAAATAATATTAAACCATACATTAGTCGACAATGCATTCAAAGCATCGGCACCAAAAACAGCACTTACGATTGAACCTAACAACACATAAATGATAACAATAGATAATCCGTAGATTATGGCGTTTTTGATTCCTTTAGCTCTAGTTTTACTTTGTTTGGTAAAGAAACTCACCGTCATCGGAATCATTGGGAATACGCAAGGTGTCAATAAAGCTGCAAATCCAGAGAAGAAAGCGATGATAAAGATGGCTAACAAGCTTCTATCGGTTTCTTTTTTATTTTTACTTAGTGTCGTTTTCTCCGCCTTAATTTCAGCTTTAGCAGTCGAATCTATAGCTACTTCTTCTTTTTCTAAAGTATCTATTGTATTTTTTTCGGCAGCAATTAAAACGGCTTCTTTTTCTACTGCTACTTCTTCTTTAATAGCTGCAACTAAAGTATTTTCTGGAATTTGAAAATTCAAATCTACATAAGAAGGAGGCAAACAATTGGCATCATTACAAACCATAAACTCTACTTCAGCTACCACTTTTAAAGCTTTTTTTGAAAGTGACTTAATGCGTTGTTTGAAAACAGCTTTACTTTCAAAAAACTTAATCTTCATGTTAAAAACAGGATCATTAATCGTGCGTCCCGTTCCTTCAGTAGGTTTTCCTACTAATTCAAAGTTTGCATTTTTGGTAAAAGTAAAAGCCGTAGGAACTGGTCCGTCATCAGGAACACTTTGAGAATACAAATGCCAACCGTCTTCAATAGTAGTCTGGATAACCAAATCAAATTGTCCCTCTCCAACAGCTACTACTGAAGTAGACCATTTTACAGGATTGTGTATTTGAGAAAAAGAAATAGCACTTATAAAAAAGGCTAAAAGAATTATTATTTTTTTCATTAGAATTTAATTTTTGAGATTGAAGTAAAAAAAAGGGCCATATTTAAATGACCCAATAAATACTTTCGTTGGTTGCTTACTAATTCAAAATACTTATACAAAAAATAAGTAGTAACGAAAGATGTTTTGAATATTATTTTTGAGGTTTAAATATAAATTCGAAACTTTCTGCTTTGTCCAAAATTGTATTGACCAATTTTTGAACATCTTGTGGTGTAACCGAATTTATAAGATCTAAATTATTGGCCGCATCATTTCTATTGTATCCTTCGATGGTGTAGTCATACATTACATTCAAACCGTAATTTGTATATTCTTTTTCCTCCTTCAGGTCTTTTAAATAACTAGTCAATACTTTATCTAAATCTTCTTTATCGATGTCTCCTTTTCTAATCTTCTCTATTTCTTCATGAACAATGGCTACCAACTTATCTACTTTGTCAGGATCACAATCAAAATAAACATAAAAACTAGCTATTTGTTTGGGTCTTTTTGGTAAAGAGCTAAAAACGCTGGCTCCATAAGTTCCACCTTCTTGCTCTCTCAAAGTTTCTAACAATCTATTTTCAAGAACATCTTGAAACGCTTTTAGAACATAAGTATTTTTTAAGCTGTACGTAAATGGATTTTTAAAAGCAATTCTTACCGTAGCTTTTGGGTCTTCCATGGCCATGAAAATTTCTTTTTTGTTCGTTCCTTTTAACCAAGAAACCGAATTATCTTGCCATTTTTCTTTTTTCTTTGTAGTTGGCAAACTAGCAATGTATTTTTCTAGCAAAGGTTTTAGATCCTCTTTTGAGATATCACCTGCAATAAAGAAAGTAAAGTCAGCAGGATTTTTAAAACGCTCAAGATAAATAGCTTTAATTTTTTCGAATGAAATATCTTTGATATACTTTTCATCAAACAAACGTTTTCTAGGATTATTAAATCCGTACAAAGTTGTAGTGATGCTATCTTCCATTTTATAGGCAATATCATTCTTTCTTTGAATCAAACTGTTGTCTAAATTGTTCAATAAAACTTTAAAACTATCTTGGTCAAAACGAGGTTTTACAAACTGTAAATGAATCATTTGCAATAATGTTTCGATATCTTTAGTGGTAGTCATACCCGAAATATTTTCTTCTAAATCCGAAATACCAATTCTGGCATTCGCATTTTTACCCGCCAATACTTTTCTTAAATCTGTCGCATTATAATCGCCTAAACCAGACATTCCCATTAAAGTACTAACCATTGCTGCCGATGGAAGATCAGCATCTTTTACTAAAGAATTACCTCCAAAACTAGCCGCTTCTAAAAGCACATTGTTTTTTTCGATATCGGTAAATGTATAATCTACTACTACTCCATTGCTCAACACAAAACGGGTAGAGCCTATTTCTTTATTTACTTTTTCAGATTTTATCTTTCCTGCTTTTATTTTCAGACCAGAAATCAATGTTTTACCCACAAATTCATCCGTGTAAGCAGTTATAGTAGCATCATTTTCTACTTGCTTAATCAATTGTAAAGCTGCAGCTTCAGAAAGATTATTTTCTCCTTCAACACCCGTTACATCAAGAACTCTGTTTTCTGGAGAGTATAATTTTTGAATAAAATCTTGTAAATCTTTAGGAGTCATTGTAGCAAAAATCGTTTTAACGATTTCATACTCTTTTGGCATGTCTGTCATTGCCTCATTTTCTAAATAGTTTTTCTGAATCGTATTTACTATTTCTGCATGAGGTGTTTGATCAATTTTACTAATTTTAGTTTGGTAATAATTGTTGTACACTGCCATCGTTCTATCAATTTCTGCTTGTGTAAAACCAAATTTCACGGCTCTATTTAGCTCTATTAAAGCAACTTTAAAAGCTTCTACTTGATTATTTGGTTTAGGTGAAATCAACAGTCCGAAATTATTTTTTGCTCTAGCAAAACTTTGAAAACTAGCGCTTGCCGATACAAATGGAGCGTCTGGTTTTTGAGAAATCTCTCTTAATCTAGAGCTCAACATTCTTGAAATCATTCCGCTAAATAAAGATTCTTTAAGATCAGCAACAGTTTCGTCTTTTAAAGATTTTGGTTGATTTATGGTAAAAGAAATCGTTGAGGTTGCCACTTCTTTATCTATTCCTAAATTATAAAGCATCACTTTATTATCAGGAATTTGTATTACAAAACGCTCAATAGGATTTTTTATAGCTTCTATTGGAGAAAATAATTTTTGAATTTTTTGTTCAATCTCAGCTACGTCAACATCACCCACAACAGCAATCGCCTGCAAATCTGTTCTATACCAATCGTGATAAAAGTCTCTAAGTGCTTTGTATTTAAAATTATCAACTACGCTCATTAAACCAATAGGCATACGATCTGCATATTTAGTATTATTAAACATCGCTGGTAATGATTTTTTAAAAAGACGCATATACCCATTTTGTCTTGTTCTCCACTCCTCTTTAATTACGCCACGTTCAGCATCAATTTCTGCTTCAGTCAGCAATAAACCATCTGCCCAATCATGCAAAATCAATAAGGAAGTATCAATAAGTCCCGGAACATTTGTAGGGATATTATCCATATTATAAACCGTTTCGTCAAAAGCGGTATACGCATTGATGTCTTTTGCGAAAACGGCTCCATGTTTTTGAAGGGTGTTTAAAACTCCTTTACCAGGAAAATTTTTAGTCCCGTTAAAAGCCATGTGCTCCAGAAAATGCGCCAATCCTTGTTGATCATCATTTTCTAAAACCGAACCTACATTTTGTATAATATAATAACTTGCCACATTTTTTATTACATCCGTTTTATAAATGTAATACGTCATTCCATTTTTAAGAACTCCTTTTTTAATTCTGGTATTCACCGGAAGCGGATCATTCAATTTTAGTTCTTGTGCAGTAATTGTGTGCACTGCCAAAGAGAGAAAAAATACGGTTAATAGATTTTTCATGTTTATGTAATAATAAATTTTAGATAGGTAGTTTACAAAAGCACTACACTATTTAGTAATTAAAAAAAAGAAATGTTTGCTTTGGGCGTGACCTTTCAGATTGCTTCGTCGTTCCTCCTTGCCTCTTCAGGTCGGGCTTTACGTTCCCGCTTTTTTTATCAATTTCTCGTTCAAAAACGAGAATTTCATAAAAAAGAGCTTCACTGCAATCCCTCACGCAAAAAAACAGCATAAATATGCCCGTTCTGTTACCGATTCTCATTTTAAAAATCGAAACAAAATAATATAATACTTGTAATCAATAACATTAAGCGATCAATTACCAAACCTATGAAAATTAAAAAAATCATAGGTTTAGTTCTAATAATTGATGCTTTTGAATTAATAATTAAAGATCAAGAGAATTTAAGATATCTAATAATTCTGGTTCTGAAGGTCTAGGAGAATCAGAATTGATGATTTTACCTTCTTTATCTAAAATGATAAAACGTGGAATTGCTTGAATGTAATATCCTGCAATAAATGAAGAATTAATTTCTTTATCCGCTAAAAGTTGGATTCCAACTAAACCTTCTTTTTTAATCATATCACGCCATTTTTGTTCGTCTTTCAAACGGTCAATTGAGATACTTACAAATTTGATGTTTTTACCGTGATACATTTTTTCTACTTTTCCAATAAAAGGAAATTCGTATTTACAAGGTCCGCACCATGTTGCCCAAACATCAATAAAAACGTAGCTTCCTCTAAAATCAGAAAGTGAAGTTTTTCCACCATCATGATTGATGTAATTTTTAAAATCTGGTGATTGTTTACCAGCTCCTAATTCACTATTATTTCTTTTTTCCTCAACAAAATTTATAGCCATTCCTTTATTAAACTCCTCTAAGTATACTAATTGAGCCGTAACGAAATCAGTCTCTAAAGTGGATTTTTTCTGATCTAATTCAGTTTTAAATTCGTCACTGAATTTTTTCATTTTAGAATCAAAGTTTGGCTTTTCAACATTCAAGAAAGCTTTGTAATCTGCTCCCATTAAACCGCCTTCTAATTTAGCTCTAAATCGTAGGAACGTATTTTCATGTTCACCTTTTCCTTTGAAAACGATAGTTTTCGAAAGACTTTTAGCATCAAAATTAATTTCTAAATCCATGTCATTAGCTAGATAAGCAGCAAAAATATTTCCGTAAACTGCATTATAATACGCCGCTTTTTCTAATTTTATAGTGTCTCTAAATACACCGTTAGCTTCTACTTTAATTGTAAAAGATTTTCTAGTGGTGGGATTATAGAATCTTAAACCCAATCCTTCTGTTGGATTTTCAATTTTTCCGTGTAAAACCACATAATCTTTAGGTGGCATAACTTTTTGGCAAGAAAGCAAAACTACTAGTAATGCGATCAAAAATACATTTTTCATCTTTTGGTTTTTAAAAAATTAATAGAAAAAAAGGAGAGTACTAAATTAGTTAGAATAGAATTTATTCAACGCTTTTTAAGCACTCTCACTTTAAGTGGTTAGGATTAATAACCTTTGTTTGGAATTATAAATTTATTACCGGCAATTACTTGCAATGGTATTGGTAATACAAATTGATTTGGAGAAACTAAACTGGCTTTAGCAGATGAAGCTGTAAGATTTCCAAGATTAACATAACGAACAATATCAAACCAACTTTCTCCATTTTCAAAGAAAAGTTCTAGTAATTTTTCCTCACGGATGTCATTTAATAAAGTCGCTTTATCAGAAAGAGTTTTTAAATCTACTCCTGCACGAAATCTAATATCATTAAGACTTTCTAATGCAATATCAAGATCTCCGCCTGTTCTTCTCGCTTCGGCTTCCGCTTTGATTAAATAAATCTCACCAAGACGCAAGTGATATAATGTATTACCTTGAGATTGTTGGTTGTCTGCAAATGGATATTTACCATTTCCGTTCCCTTTTTTCGTGTTATCAGAATAAGCGAATGCATAACGAGGGTCGAAACCAGAACCAGAACCTACTAAACTTCCATCATTTGAAGTGCCTTTTTGTACATCAGCCAACGTTTTAAATGTATTGCTAGACTTCATTCTATTTACTTGATACATCGCTGTTTTACCTTCATTATCTGGACCAGTAAATGGTGCAAAAATAACTTCTGAAGATCTAAAACTTTTTGCAAAAATATCAGCATAATTCAATTCTAACTCATATCCTTCATTGGGACCATTGCTGATCACATCATCAGCTAAAGTGGCTGATTCAGTAAATTTCCCTTCGTATAAATATACTTTAGATAATAAAGCTTTTGCAGCAAGACTCCCCGTATAGAAGTGGTCTATATAAATAGGTCCTTTATCCGAAGCAAAAAGCAAGTCCTCTTCAATTAGTTTGTAAACTTCTGCTACTGTATTTCTTGGTTTTGCGTCAAGCGTTGTTGAGAACTCAGTTCTCAAAACTACTCCATAAGTAGAGTTTAAATTATAAAACTCTCCAAAATAGCGAAGTAAATTAAAATAAGCAAAAGCTCTTTGAAACTTAGCTTCAGAAAGCATTTCTCCTTTTCTTTCTTCTGAGATACCAATAGCCTTTCCTGCTTCTAATTCTTGAATTAAAAAGTTACAAGAATTAATAGTTTTGTAATGACCATTGTACAAATTAGTCAAATAGATATTATCCACTGGAACTTCATTGGTATTGAAACCTTTACTACCACTAATACCAGTTGAAAAAGTACCTTCAATCCCCAAAGCGGCTAAATGCAAAGGGAAAAAGTTAACATCAAACGCTCTTCCTGAATTATAAACACCATTTAGTACTAATTGAGCCGAAGCTTCATCTCTTACTGCATCGTCAGGAGTTAATTTATTAAATGGTTTTATATCATCAATACTACAACTTGAAATGCTTGTTGCAAGTGCCAAAAATAAAACGGTTTTAATTTTTTTTATATATTGTTTCATCAGTTGATAGATTTAAAATTGTAATTGAATTCCAAAAGAGAATGATTTTGCCAAAGGATATGGATCCTCATTACTCACTTGATCTGTAATATTTCCTCTTTCTGAGAAAGTTTCAGGATCAATTCCAGGCCATTTTGTCCAAGTCAATAAATTTGTACCAGTTAATGTTAGTGATGCTTTATCAATTCCAATTTTATTTAATACTGTTTTATCGAAATTATAACTAAACTGCAAGCTTTTTAATCTTAAATAAGAACTATCGTAAACATATCTATCTGATGTTCTTCCATTCGCAGAAGGATCGGTATAAACTGTTTTTGCATAACGCGCATTTGGATTTTCAGGAGTCCAAGTATTTAAAGCATATTCACTGTACTTGTTTTCTCCCAATGAATTTAGCGTACTAGTAGGAATTGCATTCCAAATTGATTTTGCTCCTACTGAATATTGAAACAATGCGCTAAGACTAAAACTTTTGTAAGCGAATGTGTTTGAAATTCCACCAAAGAATTTTGGTTGAATATTACCAATTACTGCCCTATCATCAGCCGTTATTTGACCATCACCATTGGTATCTATCATTTTAAAATCTCCAACTGTAGTTGACATTTTATCATAAAAACCAGTAGGTGATGCATTATTCAAAGCATCTACTTCATCTTGAGATTGAAAAATTCCAGCTACTTTATATCCTTTAATAGTTCCTACTGGTTGCCCTTCAATAAAGAAATCCAATTGGTAAGGATTAATGCTAGCTCCGTTTAATTTTAATAACTTATTTCTATTTAGTGACCAGTTTACGTTGGTAGACCATACAAAATCTTCATTTCTAATGATATCACCACCTAAACTAACCTCTATACCTTTATTAGAAACATCCATAAAGTTCGAAAAGTAAGAGTTAGGACCTAATTCAAAAGGAATAGGTGTTTTTACTAAAGCTCCTGTAGTTTTTCTATCGTAAATATCAAAACTTCCTTTTAATCTATTATTAAAAAATCCAAAATCTAGACCCAAGTTAACTTCGTCAGTTGTTTCCCAACCAATATTTGGATTTGGAAAATTATTATCAGGCATTATAGCTGAACCACCATTGTAAAGACTTCCTGGTTGATTTTGAAAAAATTGCAGATATGCAAAGTCAGAAACGTTAGTAGATCCAACTCTACCCACACTTGCTCTTAATTTTAAACTACTTATATCCTCTACACCGTATAGAAACTCTTCATTAGAAATATTCCAGCTCGTTGACAAAGATGGAAAATATCCTCTTTTGTTATTTGGACCAAATTTTGAAGAAGTATCCGTTCTAAAATTCAAAGTTGCATTATACAAATCTTTGTAAGTATAGTTTAAACGAGAAAACAAGGAATATAATCCAGTTTCTAAACGAACACTTGAATACCCAAGTACCGCTCTTGCAGAATTGGCGTTAATAAGAATTTCGTCATCTGGAAAACCAGTATAAAAATGGTTTGAATTATTGAAACTCGTACGATCCCAAGCAGCTCCAGCTAATAAACCAATTTTATGATTGGATATTAAAAAACTGTAATTTGCTGTTAAATTGGTAGTAATGTTAGACACTAAACCATCCGCTTCGTTTAAGAAAGAGTCCGTTGGAAAAAACAGATAATCAGTTTGTGCAATTTTTGGAATAAATGAACTGTTTTTATTATAAAACACAGAAGCATTTACATCCGTTTTCAGTTTCAAATCTTTTAATGGCTCTACTTCAAGATATGCGCTACCAATAAAATTATAGGCTTTATTATCCGTTTTATTACTTAAACGCATTAAAGGATTAGGCTCTAAGGTCATAAACCCATTTTGATAATCTGGCTGTCCCGCTAATTTTCCGTTAGCATCTCTTGGTGCTAAATCCGGACGTGCACGTGCGATAGAAGTATTTACAGTATATTGATTTAATACGTCATTGTCTCCATTTTTTTCTTGAGTATGTCCCACATTAATAGAGGTTCCAACTTTTACAAAATTTGTAACATCAGTATCCATCGAAAGACCTAAATTATACTGTTTCATGTTATCATTAACAGTCAAGCCTTCTTGATCTATAAATGAAGTACTAAAATTATAATTCGTTTTATCGCTACCACCACTCAAACTTAAATTAGCTTGTTTAGTGACCGCCATAGATCTAAAAACTTGTTTGTTCCAATTGGTATTTGAAGTTCCAAAGTAATCGGGTCTCATCCCATTAGAATTTACAGTGAAAGTATCAAAATCTAATTCTACGTCAGCAATCTCTTGAAAGTCAAAAGCAAAGAAAGGATCTAATTGACCATTATTCATCGCATCAACACTATTAGACAACATCAAATTATAATAATTTTTATATTGATTTGCATCCAACACCGATACGGTTTTAATAGGTTGTGCTAATGTTGTAGCATAAGAGAAATTTACTCTTGGTGCTTGCCCCTTTTTACCTCTTTTAGTTTTAATGATAATAACACCATTAGCACCACGAGATCCATAAATAGAAGTGGCTCCAGCATCTTTTAACACATCAAAACTCTCAATATCATTAGGATTTAATGTAGATAAAGGATTTGCACCTTGTAAAGCATCCATATTAAACGGCACTCCATCAATTACAAATAAAGGTTGGTTTAATCCGCCACCTACAGAAGATAATGGTGAAGTTATACCTCTAATATTAATACGAACAGGAGCACCTGGACGACCTGTATTTTGAGATACCTGAACTCCTTTTACTAATCCTCCTAAAGCTCTATCAAAACCTACGGTTCCTGTTGCTGATTGAATAATATCTTTAGCACTCACAGAAGAAACGGCACCAGAAAATTCACTGCGTTTTTGCTTACCATAACCTACAAGTACCACCTCTTGTAGTTCATTTAATTCTTCTTGCAGAACTACTTTTAATGGAGATTCACCTGCATAAGCAATACGTCTTGACTCATAACCCAAATGTGAAAAAAGCAAAATTCTCCCCGCAGCATCAGCATTCAATTTAAATTTTCCGTCAAAATCAGTCAATGTACCGACTTTTGTTCCTTCGATCATAATAGAAACACCCACAAGAGGCAAGCCCGCTTTGTCAGTAACAATTCCTTGTACTTGCTTTTGTTCCGTTGCAAAAGGAATTTCAAAACTATTGTTTTTTTCTACTTTTTTAAGAACTATCTGATTGCCTAAAATTTGATAAGAAATATTGGTATTACTAAATAGTTTTCCAAGAACATCTACAACTTTAGTTTTATCAACATTTAAATCAATTTTTTGATTAACATTCAGCTCATTTCTGTTATAAAAGAAATGAAAATCAGTTTGATTTTCAATAATCTGAAAAATATTGGTCAATGCTACCCCGTTAACATCCATGGTAACTGTATTTTTTTGACCGTAACTACTTGATGCACTGACTTGCATAAGAGTGGTGAATAAAAATAGGAGTGAGAATTTCATCTTTAAATTAGAGTTATTCAAAATGCGCAGCAACGCACCTTTAGTTCGTTGTTTTTTCATAATTTTACAATGGGTTTAATTTGTTAGTTTTAGATTAAATCACTTTTTCAAATGATAAGGGAAGGTGTTGGCGCACCTTCCTTTTTTTTTGGTTTTTTTTTATTTCATTTTCTGCGGTCTATTTATAGTTACTACTCTATTATTAATGGTATAGTTAAAGGCCTTATAGGTTTGAAAGGTTTTCAAAACCTGATCAATATTTTCTTCTTTGAAAGTGGCAGTGATCATAATATCATTTAATTCTTCGTAGTTATTTACAATATCAACGTTGTATTTTCTTTCTAATTTATTGGTAATGACACCAAAAGAGTCATCTATAAACATTAACTCTCCAGAAACCCAAGCAATGTATTTCCTAACATCGACAGCTTCCGTTTTTAAATGCTTATTTTCAAAAAAGGCTCTGTTACCAGGTTTCAACAGTACTTCTTCATTTGCTACTACTTTACTTGATGCAGCCACGCTTCCTTCAACCAAAACTGTATATGTTTTTGCATCTTCCTGATACGAGGTCATATTAAATTTGGTACCTAAAACTTTAACATTCATATCGTTTGACCCTACTATAAAGGGATGTTTAGGATCTTTGGTAACATCAAAATAGGCTTCTCCATTTAAAAAAACTTGACGATTCAATCCCTTTATAAATCGAACAGGATATTTTAATGAAGTTCCCGCGTTTAAATGTACATTGGTTCCATCCGAAAGTTGGAGTTCAAAACGTTTTCCGTAAGGTATTTTTATTGTATTGTAAACCAGAGTATCTTTTGCGGCAGCGTTACTATATACTAATTGATTGCCTTTTTGAGTTCCCACTACGGTACCATTAGCATCTAAAACTTGAGTTGATCCATCCTCTTTAATAACTTGTATGTCGCCATTAGCTAACTGAAGAGTGATTCCTTCTTGAGAAATAGGATTTTCTAAAACGGGCTTAAGAGAGATAGCTTCCTTATCGAAATAAAAATAACCAACAGAAACTAGAATTAATATTACTGCTGCATATTTTAAAAATACAGAACCTATTTTCAAAAATCTGATTTTGGTTTCATTTAAAGCCAACACATCCTCTTGTACTTTAAGCGGAGTATCTAGTTGCGATACCACTTTTTGCCAAGCTTTATCTTTATCAATATTTCCAGCAAAAAGAATTTGTTTTGTTTTTTTATAAAAAAGTATGTAGTCAGAAAAAGCTTTTTTATTTTCTGGCGATTCATTTATCCAATCTTTTAAAACAGAGAATTCATTTTCGTTTATTTCTTTTGAAATATAAACGGAAAGGATTTCTAAAATATTTTGAGGAATAGTGTTCATTTGTGTCATCTTATATTATACAGAGTACAAAAGATGAAAAATGGGTGACAAGAATTTAATTTTTTTTTAAACTAAAAGTAACATTACTATAACATCTAATGAATTCCGAAGTTGTTTTAACGCTCTTGAGTAATGCGTTTTAACCGTATTTACTGATATTCCCAACTCTAATGCAACCTCTTTGTATTTTTGATTTTCTAATACAATGGCTTTAAAAACTTCTTTACTTTTTAATGGTAAAGCTTCAATTTCTGTATATAATTTCTGTTTTTCTTGCTCTAGAAACTCTAAATCAAGTCGTTCCTCTTCCATTAACACATTAACTTGATCTTCTATTTCTTCAAAAAAGTATTTACTTTGCTTTTTTACGGCTTTTAGACTGTTGTTTTTTACAGCTTTAAAAAGATAAGGACTTATTGCTTGATCCAAATCTAAATAGATTTTTTTATCCCAAAATTTAATAAATAAATCTTGAACAATATCTTCAGCTAATTCAAATGAGTCACAGTATTTTAAGGAATAAACACTGAGTGGCATATAATATAGGTCAAACAATTCTTTATAAGCAGAAGAATCTCCCACCTTAAGTTTTTCAAGGATTAATAAATCTTGTGACTTCATAAAGAATGATTGCTACTAGGAAAAGTGGTTTTAGATTTAAATGATACACTACAAACAGATTAATTTTGAAAAACGAATAGTTTTAGAAAAATAATGGGTCATAAATATTGCCCGAATATAGACTATTTTCAAGCAAAATCAAATCTATAAACCTTACAAAGTTAACTTCTGCACAGCATTGTACATTTTTATTTACAAAAAATGAACGTTAGATTCTATTACGGTTAGTGAGTAAGAGTCTTATATTAAAATATTTACAGTTTGATCCATTAAAAACTAATCTCAAATTATTATTTAACATTTTCTTTAAAATAAATGCAAACAAGCTGCTAAAAGATTACTTTTTTCGAAAAGCAAGATGCACTATTAAGATAAGAACTGATAAAACGATTCCAAGTGTCGAAACTCCCACCCATTTGTAATTTCCCCACGCCATTGCGCCAGCAACAGTACCAAAAGCACCTCCAATAAAAAAACCAACCATATAAATAGTATTCACCCGATTTCTAGCTTCTGGATTTTTAGAAAAAATAATTTTTTGATTCGTAATGTGCAAGGATTGCAATCCTAAATCGACTAGTAAAACTCCCAGCATCAGACCTATTAGTGAATTACCCGAAAAAAACAGTATTATCCAAGAAAGAATTAAAAGTAATGTTCCAGCTAATATAACGGTATGATTACTCACAGAACTACTAATTTTACCAACTACAGTAGCACCTAATGCGCCAACTATGCCAAGAATTCCAAAGGCACCGGTTATGGCACTTCCGAAACCAAATGAATCCTGCATCAAAAAAACCAATGTAGTCCAAAAAGCACTAAGCCCTGCAAAGGCTAATCCTCCTCTTAATGTTGCCAATCTTAGAGAACCGTCCGTTTTAAAATAATGATAAAGTGATTTCATTAAGCTAGCATAACTCCCTTTAAATACGGGTGCAATGGTTGGTAATTTGTACTTTAATATAAT
This sequence comes from Flavobacterium pygoscelis, assembly GCF_023162025.1. NCBI lineage: Bacteria > Pseudomonadati > Bacteroidota > Flavobacteriia > Flavobacteriales > Flavobacteriaceae > Flavobacterium > Flavobacterium pygoscelis. The sequence continues at coordinate 225,386 of NZ_JALNUB010000007.1, forward strand.
GTACAATAAAACCATCATTACTGCTGCTGCATAAAACATAACACGCCATCCAAACTGATCTCCTACAAAACCACTAATCACTCGGCTTCCTAATATACCAATTAGCAAACCGCTCATCACAATACCTATTGCTCTACCTCTATTATTATCATCAGAGAGTTGTGCTGCCATTGGTACAAATAATTGTGGTATAGCGGAGGTAAAACCAACAAGAAAACTACTGATAGTTAATATTAAAAGTGATTTTGCAAATCCTGCTGCCAACAACGAAATAACCATGATTAGAAAATCCAATCGCAATATTTTCTTATTAGAAACTTTATCTCCCAAGGGAATAATAAACAATAATCCTAAGGCATAACCTAATTGAGTAAACAGCGCTACATTACTAACCTCTGCTTCTGTAACCTTAAAACTAACTGCAATTTGATGCAATAATGGCTGATTATAATATAAATTGGCAACCACCAAACCAGCGGAAATACTCAATAAATAGAGTACTTGATTGCTAAGAGTAACTTGTTTCATTTTATGATTTAGAAATAGAAATTAAATAGAAATTTTATAAAAAAAAGGCATTGATACATTCAGTCTTATAAACAATTGCGAAGACTGAGAAGCAAATGCTTTATTTTTTTTTTCAAAATTAAATAGAATAATATTAAAAAACATTGTCATAGATCAACGTTTAAAAAAATTACAATTGCGATTTTATCCTACTTAAAGTAGAAGGAGAAATACCTAGATAAGAAGCTGCCATCTTATTAGACACTCGTAATAAAAAATGAGGTTGATTTTTGATGATCCATTTCAATTTTTCTAAAGCATTATTGCCTTGAAAACTATAAATACGTTGTTGTGCAGTAATGAAACCCAATTCTAAAATCCTCTTATAAAGACTATCGAATGCTGGAAACTGATCGATTAATTTATAAAAATCAGTTCTTGATATTACTAGTAATTCACATTTTTCTATAGTTTGCAAATATTCTGCTGCAGGTTTTTGATCAATAAAACTAGGTAATGCCGTGCAAAACATTCCTTCAAAAGCAAAATACCTTGAATTTTCTGTTCCGTCCGTATTTAATGTGTACAATCTTAAGGAACCTTTATTTATAAAATAGTAATAATTACAAATTGTATCAAAATCAATAAGAATTTCGTTTCGTTTAGTCTCAATGGGTTTAAAGCAAGAAAAAATTAACTTTAAATCAGCTTCACTTATTGTGCTTTGATCTGTAATATATTTTTTTAAAAGAGAATACATTTAAAATTATTGTTGAATTAGAAAAACATTCAAAAATGCAAAAATAAATTCAAATTTTCGTTTTTATATTTAACTAATGAATTTCCAATTTCTCTACTTTTTAAATCTTTTCAAAAGCAATTATCATAATTGCATTAGAAATAAAAAAACTAGATTGATTATGTACAAATATTTTGAACTCACTTTATTTTTTTAATTTCGATAATTAATAATCTTATTTAGTATTATAAAATAACAATGGTGTATTATTAAATAAAAATTTTATTCAAAAAAGAAAAGCTAAAACCAACTATTGTTCTTGTTTAAAATGGTAATATAAATTAATATAAAGTTAAAATGAAATTGTTTTGTATTTTTGAAATTTAAAAGCAAAAATTCACAGCATGAATTCCTATTACATCCATAATGGTACTGAAAGTACTGGTCCCTTTGATTTTGATGAGTTAAAAGCAAAAATGATTGCAAAGACAACTCCTGTATGGTGTGCAGGAATGGAGGATTGGAAATATGCTGGAGAAATAACGGAATTGCAACCATTATTTGTAATTGTACCGCCACTGATTAATAATTTTGTAACACCTACAACACAAACTGAAATAGGTAGCCTTGAGGAAACTGAAACAACTGAGCCAACAGCCAATTCAAAAATATTAGGCATCAATAAAACATTTTTTTATGTACTAATAGCCCTAGTAACACTATTTATAGCAAGTTCTGTATTTACTTATTTTGAAAATAAAAGAAGTGCTGAATTAGAGCAAAAGAACACTAGAACTGAAAAAGAAAATCTTCAATTTCAATTACAAGAAAAAACAATTAAAGAACAAAAAAATCAAATTATTGAACAAGAAAAAATAGCTTTTGAAAAAGTTCTAAAAGAAAGAAAAGCAACACTAAATAGCAGACTTGTAGAAGTTCAGGAAAAACTTTTTAAATCTGTTAGCGCTCTAGAACAAGCCAAGAATAAATTAAATAAAGCCCAAGATTTTCAGTTTTTAAGATGTGCTACTCAAAGAGAACAAGAAATTAATTCGAGCCAAAAAGAGATTGACTCTTTAGATAATGAAGTAGTTGAATTAAAAAAAGAAATGGATCATATCTCTTTAGAATTAGAAAAAATAAAAATATAGATTAAAATTCATATTTCAAATTAGAAATTAAAATACAGATTCATATAGAATTATAATTCATTATTTTTATATTAAGCTATTGCTTTTTTGTATGCTTACTAAAATCATATTAGTTTTTCATTAAAGCCTTATTCCTTCTATAAATTAAATCTAAAAATTATTTTATTTGCGATAATACAATTAAAACAACAGCTATTAAAGCTAGAAAAAGTCCCGCTAAATTTATTTTAGACAATTTCTCCTTAAACACAAAAATACCTAAAAGACTTCCTAAAATTATTACACCCATATTCATTCCTGCAAATACAGTCGAAGGATTTTCGGAAAATGCTTGGTGAGCTTTGAGATAGAAAAGAATATTTCCAAAATTAAAAAAACCAACTAAACCTCCAAAAGCGATGTTTTTAATCTGCAAACGGACATTATTAGCTATCCATTCATAAATAACAACAGCAACCATAATTAGCAAAGCAATGCAAAAAACTACAAATAAGGAAGTGGTATAAGGCAAAGTGGTGTACGATGCTATTTGTTTAAAAAGAATATCTATTAAACCAAAACCAAGTAAAACTATAGCAGGATATATCCATTTATTTTTGGTGTTTTCAGATGGTTTTGAGAGAATCAATAGTATTGCTGGTAAACCAATTAAAAATGCAATAATTTTTAATGAATTAAAGTCTTCTTTGAAGATTAACCAAGCGGCTAGAATAGGAATAAATAGTGAAAGTCGTTGTGCTGCATCTGTCTTTACAATTCCCATATGCTTGATTGAAGCAGCCAAAAATAAAAATACGGACGGCAACAAAAGTCCAATAACGATGTACAAAGTCCAAGGCGATTCTGTGTCAACTGACTTCAAATTAGGACTAAAAAACAAATAGCAAAGAATTATAGCAAAGAGATAGTTTGCTGCTACAATTTGTGAATTATTGACATTGTATTTGCGAGTTATTTTAAAAATAACACCCACAGTAACGCTACAAATAATACTTAAAATTAGAAAAAGCATAATAAATTTTTAGAGTCCAAAAATACTCTTTATTGGTTTAAAAATAGTTCTTTTTAGAAAATTAAACCTTATTATAAGTACAACTTAAAAGCACTTTCTGTCCCCGCCAAAACACAAAGCCATAAAGAATTTAATATTTTGAGTTATTACAATTCTTTTAATTTACATCAATAGTTTAAAAAGTTAACAAATAGATTTTACTAAAATTCAGAACACATCAATTGGGAAGTCAATTGATTTGGCTTACTTTCGCATTATGGATTCTTTTACACAAATCGTTTTAGGAATTGCAGTTGCCGAAGTATGCGCTGGAAAAAAACTTAAAAACAGAACCTTTATTTACGGTGCAATTTTAGGGACATTACCTGACTTAGATGTGATAGTTGGATTGTTCATAAATCCTGTAGACGCTATATTAATTCATCGTGGCATTAGTCATTCTCTTTTTCTTTTTTTGCTAATTAGTCCGGTTTTGGGTTGGCTAATTTCTAAGCTTGAGAAAGGTAAAATCATCTTTTTTTCTGCTACTAATATGGCTTTCTGGGGCTTACTGACTCACGTTTTGCTAGATATGTTTACTTCCTGGGGAACTCAAATTTTATGGCCTTTAGAGCCACGATTGGCATTAAAAACTATTTTTGTAATTGATCCACTTTATACAATTCCGCTTATTGTAGCATTAGTATTCGTATGGAAAACAAAGAACACGACACTGCGTAACAAATACATCATCAGAGGATTAATAATCAGTAGTTTCTATTTGCTTTTATCTTGTTTTATAAAACTTTACACCTTATCACAATTTGAAAAAGCACTAAAAAATCAAGGAATTCAATATTCTGAAATTATTGTAAAACCAACTGCTTTTAATTTGATTTTATGGAATGCAAACGTCGCTACTTCAGACAATTATTTATTAAGCGATTATTCCCTTTTTGACACACAACCCATTTCATTTGTTGTTTACAGTAAAAATAAGATTCTAGAAAAGCAATTGCTAGGAAATTCAGATTTTGAAAAACTCAAAAAAGCTAGCGAAGGTTGGTATATTATTTCAAAAAAAGACGGGGATTTATATTTTAACGATCTGCGTTTTGGCCTTTTAAATGATAATCCAACCAACCCACAATTTGCTTTTAGTTACCAGTTTATTCAAAATCCTGCTGGAATGCATGCGATCGAAGTCCCTAAAAGTAAGAGAGATGGAAAAAAATTACTCCAAAAGATATTCACTCGTTTAAAAGGGAATTAAATCACTTTTTACTAAATTAAATATCGACTGACGTAGATTAAGCTGTCACGTCGAGTGCATACGAGAGGCTTTTTTAAAGTAATCCCTATAAAGAATCTTCACTGCGCTCGATTAGACAATATTTAGTGTAGCTGTCACGTCGAGCGCAGTCGAAACGCTTTTTTCAATTAATATCTATAAAGAATATCGACTGTGCTCCATTAGACAATATTTAGTGTAGCTGTCAGGTCGAGCGCAGTCGAGACGCTTTTTTTAACTAATTATTAAAAAAAATCTCGCGTAAGCTCGATTTGACAATATAAATAATTTGTATTAAAAAAATTAATCACTTTTTAACCAACCCGTTATACTCATTCTAGTGTTATTCGTAATCAAAACTTCATGCACTAACTCGTCACTTTTAAAGAAAACTGTTTTACCTTGAGTGGGTGCTATTTTTTGATTATTATTTTGTTGATGAATAAGCAATTCGCCCCCATCACTTTCTTGCCAATCGGCATTCAAATAACTAATCATAGAGTATTTTCGGCTGGGATTATTTTTGAATTGATCCAAGTGTTTTAAATAAAAATCACCTGATTCATATAAAGAATAATGAAACTCATAACTAGTAATTCCTGCAAAGCAGCTTCGATTGAGGTATAAAATGAATTCTTCTATTTGGGCAAAAAATTCATTTTCGAAGGCATTATTGTGTTTTTTATCTAACCAATAAATAGAATCACTCCGAATTGCTCCATCATAGGAAACCTTTTCGGCGTTGCCTATTCCTGCATCAACCAATAAACTTTTAGTGTTAAGAGCAATTAAATTTAGCTTTAAGTTATTCGCCAAAGTGTTACTCAAGAAATGCTCAGATATACCTACTTTATTTTCAATATAAGTGGCTATCAAAGTCTCGAAATTATTTTCCATGTCAATTTTCATTGACTGCTTAGACCGCCAACAAGCAAAAGTAGAATAAAAAAAAATAGCATTACTTTATTGTGAAATAAATATGCATGATTTTTTACAGGAGATTCGTTGGCTTTTAAAAGCACTATTATAAAAATCTAAAATTTAAATTCTTTTTTTTTAAAATAATATCTTTCTAAATCTTCTAAAAAAATAAGCAATCTGCTAATTTACGCTTAAAATATAGGAATTTCAAAATAAAAAAGGGTTTAGAAATAAATCTAAACCCTTTTTATATTACAGTTTACTGATAAAACTACCGTAAATATCCTTAAACTGATAGCCTTCGGAAAAACGATCTTTACTTAATTTTTTATATTCGACCAAAGCCCATAATATAAACTCTTTCATAAAGAATTTGTCTTCATTGGCGAGTTGTGGTTGGTATTTTTTAATTAAAATTTCAAGCGGAACAATACTTCCTAAAATTCTTTGGTATTCTTCGTCCGTACAATCGTCTAATAACTCGAAACCACTTTCGGCAAAAAACCATTCGATAATATCCGTGTAAGCTGTTTTTTCATCTTGCTTTTCTAATTTTTCAATCTTAGGAAAATAAGCAGGGAAAAAAGTATGGATCGCATCACCTAATAAGTGCTGTGCGACTACGGCGGCTCCCTCCTGCTCTCCTTCATAAACTAATTCTACTTTTCCAGTAATTGCAGGAATAATTCCCATAAAATCTGACAAGCGAACCGTAGTTTTATCGGCTCCATTTTTCAAAGCTCTTCTTTCGGCAGTACTTAATAAATTCTCAAAAGCCGTAATACTCAAACGCGCGCTAATTCCGCTTTTGTTATCAATATATTCACTTTCTCTGGCTTCAAAACTAACTTGCTCCAATAAATCTCTCGCTAAAGAAGGAACGTAAACCATATCATTCTGCAATGTATCTAACTTGGCTTCTTGTTCCGTAATTGTTCTTGCAATTTTTATCGTGTCAGGATAATGGGTTAATATTTGCGAACCTATTCTATCTTTCAACGGCGTCACAATACTTCCTCTATTGGTATAATCTTCTGGGTTTGCTGTAAAAACGAACTGCATATCCAGAGGCATTCTTAACTTAAAACCTCTAATTTGGATATCCCCTTCTTGCAAAATATTAAACAATGCAACTTGAATTCGAGCTTGTAAATCAGGTAATTCGTTGATCACAAAAATACAGCGATTCGCTCTCGGAATCATTCCAAAATGAATCACACGATCATCAGCATAAGATAATTTTAAATTTGCCGCTTTAATAGGATCGACATCACCAATTAAATCTGCTACGGTAACGTCTGGAGTTGCTAATTTTTCAAAGAAACGATCGCTTCTATGCAACCATGAAATTGGAGTATCATCGCCTTTTAAATCAATAATATCTTTCGCAAAACGCGAAATCGGTTTCAATGGATCGTCATTAATTTCAGAACCGCTTACATACGGAATATATTCATCCAATAATTCTACCATTTTACGTGCCAATCTCGTTTTGGCTTGACCACGAAGACCTAATAAGTTGATGTTATGACGTGACAAAATTGCTCGTTCCAACTCTGGAATTACCGTATTCTCAAAACCATGAACTCCTTCAAAAGTAGTTTGCCCAGCTTTTATCTTTTGTCTTAAATTTAATCGCAATTCATCTTTAATACTTTTGCTTTCGTATCCTGATTTTTTTAATTCCCCGAGTGTTTTTATATCTTCTATTTTCATATTTGTTGTTTTTTAACCACAAGGTTTACAATGTTTTGCACAAAGTTCACCAAGATTATTTTAATTTTTATTACTATTATTCTCTAATAATATTTTTAAGTTAAGTGTTCAAAGCTATGTTTCAACTCATTATTCAACACTATTTTATTCTCTTCTTTCTATTGGTTTCATAATCTTCAAAAATCATTTCTCCCAATCCTTTTAGCCCCGTATAAAATGCTTTTCCTTGATTGGCTTCGGTAAAATGATTTACAAATTGTTGCAGGTATGGATCATTCGCAATCATAAAAGTTGTAATCGGAATATGTAATTTACGAGCTTGTTGCGCCTGATTGTAACATTTATCCACAATATATTCGTCAAGACCGTTACTGTTCATATAATAGGATCCATCTTTCTCGCGCACGCAACTTGGCTTTCCATCGGTAATCATAAAAATTTGCTTGTTGGTATTTCGTTTGCGACGTAAAATATCCATAGCCAATTGTAATCCAGCAACCGTATTGGTATGATAAGGACCTACTTTTAAATACGGTAAATCCCTAATTGGAATAGTCCAAGCGTCATTTCCAAAAACTAAAATATCTAAAGTATCTTTTGGGTAACGCGTAGTAATGAGTTCAGCAAGAGCCATCGCCACTTTTTTAGCAGGAGTAATACGATCCTCGCCGTACAAAATCATACTGTGGCTAATATCAATCATTAAGACCGTGCTCATTTGTGATTTAAACTGTGTTTCCTCGACAACCAAATCATTTTCGGTTAGCATAAAATCATCGACGCCATTATTGATTTGGGCATTACGCAAGCTTTCTGTTAGTGAAATACGTTCTAATCCGTCTCCAAAATGAAACTCCCGAAACTCGCCTGTATGTTCGTCTCCGCTTCCTGCATGTTTTGTTTTATGATTCCCACTTCCAGAACGTTTCAAGTTTCCAAAAATAGTATCCAGAGCCTGCTGTCTTATCGCACGTTCCGTCTTGGCAGTGATCCCGGTTCCCGAAGTCCCGTCCTCTTTCAGTTCATCACGAATATATCCTTTTTTTCTTAAATCTTCAATAAAATCATCAATGGTATAGTGTTCGTCGGTGAGTTTATATTCCTTGTCTAATTCTCTCAACCAATCGATTGCTTCATCAAAATCTCCCGAAGTATGCGTTATTAATTCCTTGAAAATACCAAAGAGTTTGTCAAACGGGGACTGAAATGGCGGTTCATATTGCTTGAAAAAGAAACCTTTTTTATTTACATTTTCCATAGACTTTAAAATTACATCATTTTATAGCGTACTTCAAACGAACGTTTATTAATTTTTAGTTAAATGAGATTTAGAAACCCATTTAGAAATAATTGTTCACCACACACTTGTATTTTAAAGTTCAGTCGTAATTTGCGTTTATAATATCCCTAATGAAGGAAATCTATCTGTTGACACTTTGGTAACATAAATCAGTCAGTAGACAAATTTAAAAAATGTATCTATTTAGAAAATTTAAATCTATTTGTAAGAATTTATTAATACATTTGAAATATAAATAAACTATGATTTAGTCATACCAATCCACCATAAATTGGTTGTATGGGTATAATTTAGTCATACATATATACTAGTTGTACGACAGCAATGAGCGACCGAAAATCCTAACAACATTTGTTTCTTAAAAAGGAAACTTATATCTTTACTGCGAATTAAGAATAGTAGAAAATGGATTATAAATTTAATGTTGAATTTCTTGAACCTGTTCTAGAGTTTTTGGAAAGTTTAGACCAAAAATCTAAGGAAAAAATTCTTTACAATATTTGGAAATCGAGAAGCGTAAATGATAATGAATTGTTTAAAAAACTCGATGGAGAAATTTGGGAATTTAGAACTTTATACAACAAACAATATTTAAGATTGTTTGCTTTTTGGGATAAATCAGATAAACAAGATACGATTGTTATTTCTACTCACGGTATAATAAAGAAAACAGATAAAACGCCAAAAGTAGAAATTGAAAGAGCAGAATCATTAAGAATAAAATATTTTAACGAAAAAAAATAAGATTATGAAAACATACAGTTTAGATGAAGTAACAGATAAATTCGTTGGAGAAAAAGGAACAGAAAACAGAGACAATTTTGAAAACGAATTAAAAATTGATTTGATAGGTCAAACAATTAAACAAATTCGAAAAGAAAGAAACTTGACACAAGAACAATTAGGACAATTAGTTGGTGTAAAAAAGGCTCAAATTTCTAAAATTGAAAATAGTTTAACTGACGCTAGATTCGATACAATTATTAAAGTTTTTCGTGCTTTAAATGCTAAGATTAACTTTAATGTAGAATTATTGAATCAGAATGTAGCAATCCACTAAAATTGCCGTCGCACAACAGCCGTTTGGCGAGATTGGGGTTTTAGGCTTAATTTAAAGATGGTTTTGTACTTGGAAAATTTGTGTTTAATGGAAAAATCTCGCATCTTTACTCCCCAACCTCGCCAAGCGCCAAGACGTTGTGCGTCATTTAACCGAAAAACCGAATGAGAATAGTACTTAACATAATAATTTTAATTCTGTTTTTGAGTTGTAACGGAATTTCAAAACAAGAAAAACAGGATTTTGGAAAAGCCAAAATTAGCGTTGAAATGTTTAGTCAATATTCTGAATTTGAAAACTTATTTGTTTGTAAAGACAGTATTCAAGATTTTGATAATGGATATTCAAAAATTGAATTAAATAATGAAAATTTAAAAATACTAAACTCAAAAAATGATGGTTATGAATCAACTATAATTGAAATTGAAATTGACAAAAACTTAAAAATCGAGAATATTAAATACTCATATAGCGATGATGTGGAAGATGGTTCAAAAACAGAATATGAAGTAATTGATGCAAAAATTAATATCAACAAAAATCCATTTGAACAAAATTCAAAACAAATTTCTACTTTCTATTTATTGAAAATTAGAGAAACAAATATTCCGAGTGAATTTTGGAAATTCAGAAAAAAAACTGAATACTATTTTAAAGGAAAAATTGAATGTAAATAAATAAACGAACGCACAACAGCCGTTTGCCAAGATTGGGGATTTAGTGGAATTAGCGTTTTTTTTATTACATTTACGTTAAGCCGAAAATACTCGGTTTCAAAAGTCCCCAACCTCGGCAAGCGCCAAGACGTTAGCAGCAAGCGTCGAGCAAAACGAAAATTAGAAAATAATAAATGAAATATTTAGAGTTACTTTTTATCTATTTTTCAAAAATTTATATTCATTTCTATCAAGAAAAAAATGATTATTGGACA
>NZ_JALNUB010000045.1:0-445 GCF_023162025.1 Flavobacterium pygoscelis
GCTAACAGCAATGCCTTGCAGAATTCTGATGCTAATGCAACTGCACTGTGCCACTACTGCTGTCCCAGTTTGGTATTCCTGTGCTGGTTTATTTTGTCTCAGTTCTGAGTTTCCCAACCTAGCGCATGAGGCAGAAAGGCTAAGGAACAACCTGCTTCACAGATAGCATGGCAAGCCAATGTCATAGCCAACACATTTCTGCACTTGCATCCTATCAGGGCTGCAAGCGTCCATGTTCAGGGAGCCTGACCTACAGCGGCCATGTGTACTGTGCAGGATGTGAAGCGGAAGTGCAAGAATGACTTCTGGAGCGCATATGCAGCCGAGCTGGTCTTCTGGCCTGCCTTCCAGGCAGTCAACTTCTGGAAGGTGCCCTTGCGGCATCAGCTGCTGGCTGTCAATCTAGCCTGCCTCCTGGACGCCACCTTCCTATGCTGGTAAGGGC
>NZ_JALNUB010000046.1:0-434 GCF_023162025.1 Flavobacterium pygoscelis
TAATTGATCTTCGCTTTAGGGCAACTATAGATAGAAATACGCCATACGAGCATGCTTTTGAACATTTGTATTGGCAAGCAGCAGGGAAAGATTATCACACAGGGAAGAAATCATATCTTTTGTTAGAGTTTGAGAAAAGGTATAAAAAACAATTTCTCGAATATATGGAAGAGTATAATACCATAAATCTTCTCAGAAAGTTTAAACAATTACCTGAAGCTGATCAAAAAAATCCAGAATTGGTTGCGGCAATGCGTCACTACGATAGAACTGTAAATATCACTTGGGTAATGGGTCATTTTAACGCAGCTAAAAAGTACATTGAAAGTGTTCCAGGAAATCATGAAGCTACAGGTGGTAGTGATTGGAAAAAATACATGTTGCCAAAATATCAAAAAAGAATCTTTTTTCCAGAGTTGTGGAGTGAAGAAGAA
>NZ_JALNUB010000047.1:0-433 GCF_023162025.1 Flavobacterium pygoscelis
CAAATTTTAGCGCGCATTCTTCCCGGACTTCCGCTGAAAAAAGTATAAGAAAGTCGCTTTTTATTATCAAAAAAAACAAGCGGCACAATCGGTAATTGATGTTCAATTGCAATTCTAAAAGCACCATCTTTAAACTCGTCGAGCACTATACTTTCATCATCAGGAACACCGCCTTCGGGAAAAATACAAATACTCAATCCTTGTTTGATTCTGCTTTGGGCCCGTTCAAAAACTTGATAACGACTTTTACTGTTGCCACGATCAACCAAAATACAAACTCTTTTATAGATAAATCCAAATAGTGGAATTTTAGCCAATTCTTTTTTTCCTACAAAAACAAAGGGATGATTTTTTACAGCAACCAACATCATCATAATATCCATCATTGACGTGTGATTTGCTATCAACATATAACTTTTACCCTCTTCAAAAA
>NZ_JALNUB010000008.1:0-163492 GCF_023162025.1 Flavobacterium pygoscelis
GACCTTAAGGTGGTTATTGCGGCGGGGCTCACCTCTTCCCATCCCGAACAGAGTAGTTAAGCCCGCCTGCGCAGATGGTACTGCAGTTATGTGGGAGAGTATGTCGTCGCCTTTCTTTAAAAACCCTTCATCTATCGATGAAGGGTTTTTTGTTTTATATCAAATCCCCATTTTAATCTTCTATTTGTAATTAAAATATTGAGCCTGTTTTAATTATTATTAAAAAAGAATTGGATCATTATCAATAGTTGCGTTTAGAAAAAATCACGTAAAATATAGGTACATTGCAAATGGTAAATTATTTTATCAGAGATAGTGTATCAAAAAAATGAAAATGGAGATGATTATTGGCAAAATTTTAAATTAAGAGCTAAACTCAATATTGATACATTATAATTTAAGGAAGGAGGAATACTAATGTATAACGTAAAATATTGATTCTATCTATAAAAAAAGCAAATAATGCTCTCATTAACAAAATAAGGACAGTTTGTATTTTAATTCATTAAAATAATTGAGTTTTATACTGCCATATCATCCAAATGTAGAGACCGAAATATATAACACAAATTATAAAAGCCATAAAACTTGAGGCAAGTAAGCCTAAAAATGATCCTATCGCAGCTTTTAAAGCTCTATTATGATCCTTATAATTGTAAATAAGCTCACCTATTAAAGCTCCTAGAAAAGGTCCAATTAAGAATCCAAAAGGGATTGGTGCAAAAATTCCAATCACTAAACCAATATTAGTTCCCCAAATGCCATAGCTACTGCCCCCAAATAGTTTTGTTCCTTTAGCAGGTATTATATAATCCAATATTGAAATTGTAATAGTCACTATCAATGTAATTCCAAGAAGCCAATAATTTATTGTTACCGCAGAGGTTAAGTTTAGAATTAGTAATCCAATCCAACTAATGCTTGGACCTGGTAATATTGGAAGAAAACTTCCAAATAAACCTATTATCATGAATATAAAGCTAATAATAAGAAGAGCAAAATCCATACTTTTTTATTAAGATACTAAATAATTTTAAAGTTCAATTCTTTTTTCAAAAGTTTTATGAAATCTAAATTTTTTCAGAAGTAATTATAAAAGTGTTTAAAAAAATTCTAGATGGTGCAATAACAACACTGTTTTTTTTATAAATATTCTAAAAAAAATATTTGTATTTTTATACCAATTAAGTTCAACAGAAAAATATAAACTTTGAAACAGTATTCTCTTTTTTTAGTATTTATACTTTTTACTTCTTGTAATTTTTTCGAAAAGCAAGTGCCATCGGAAAAAGAGTTGTTGCAAAAAGAATTAAAAGCAATCAACTGGAATGAAGTTGACGAATATCCTTCATTAGAAGATTGTGACAAAATTGAAAATAAAGTGCAACGCCAACACTGCTTTTTTGAAATTTTAACAAAATTGATTCAAGAAAAATTAAATACGGATACACTTTCAATTTTGGATCCAAAACTTGATACTATTGAAGTGAAAGTTACTGTTTATGCTAATTCAGCATTACAATTCGAACCGCAATTTCCAAAAGATTCTGTAGCGTATAATCGTATAAAAATCGATAGTATTTTAAATGAACGTTTGGTGGATTTTCCAAAAATAAATCCTGCGATTAAACGTGGAATTCCTGTTAAAACTCAATTTATTCTTCCAGTAATATTAAAAGTCGAATAATTTAAAAGCGCAATTGTATACAATATTCTCAAATATGATCTCAGATTTGTTTTAAGTTTCTGTAAATGATTAAATTTTATTTTAGCAATTTGGTTTTTTTCTTTAAATACAGTCATTTAAAACCGTCTTCCTTTCCATTCATACTTGCCTAATAAAGAATAGAAAGCTACACTAACAGTAAAAAAAGGATATAACAAGCTGCTCGCTATTAAATAACGTATTCTTTTTTGATTCAAATAGCTATTTGACTTGTGAAGCAAAATGGTATCCACGATGAATTTAGATAGTAACAAAAAAATAAATTCTTTAAAGTAAATAATTCCTATAACTGAAAACAGCCAACCAAGAACTAAAATTAAATTTCCTGCCAAAACAATTAATCCTAATAGTATACCGAAATGACTGTTATATGAGCTCGTTTTAGAAGCCCATCGCACTCTTTGATAAAATAAATTTTTCCAATCATCTATTGGTTTAGTGATTACGATTGTATTTTTAGATTTTAAGTAATGAACTTTTTCTGGAAAATTAGCAATTGCTTTTTGTAGTAGGAAAACATCGTCTCCACTAGCAATTTTATCATTGCCTTCAAAACCATTTAATTTTTTAAAGAGTGATTTCATGTAAGCAAAATTAGCTCCGTTACACATAAAACCTTTATTTATACCAAAACTCCCAATAGTTGCTCCTTGTAAACTTGTTAAGTCTAATTGTTGAAAATGATGTAAAAATGAATTTTCACACGCATAACTTACTGCACTAGCAATCATTGAAACATCGTGAAGCTGAATGTAATTATCAAAAGTTGCAAGCCATTCTTTATTAACCATACAATCTGCATCAGTGGTAACAACCCAATCTGAAACTACATATTGCATTGCAGTTGTAATAGCATCTTTTTTGGGCGAATTGCTAAGGCGCCGGTTCTGAATTATCTTGACAGCATAATTTAAAGTAGGGAGAATAAATTCTTGTTTGGATTCGTCATCTACTAAAATAACTTCAAACAGCTCATTAGGATAATTTAGATTTGAAAAACTCTCTAACAAAACAGGCAAATTCTCGGATTCATTCCGAAAGGGAACAATAATTGTAAATTTTGTTTTGGGCTGTAAACTGCTATAATTTACAGTCTTTATTTTGTTGTAACCGTAAATCAAATAAAAGATTGCTATACAATATAGTAGTATAATAAAATAAAAAACCACAATCATATAGGTTTTTTAGTTTTAAAGTTAAGAACATAATAACTGCCAATTAATACCGGTAGAACGACATTTAAAAACCACATCAATGTAGAAATAAATATTACGATCCATTCATTTACTCCCAAAATTCCGAAGAAATAAACTGCTACACTACCTTTAACGGCGAAATCTAAAAATTGAAAAGTGGGTAATGAAGAAGCTAAAAAATAAACACTAGTAATGGCCGACATTAAGGTTAAATAAGGTAAGTCTACATCAAAAGCTAAGAACAAAAAATAATATTGATGCGAAAAAACGATGTAACGGCAAACTGCTAAAAAAATATTTTTCCGATGAATTGATTTTGGAATTTCATTAATCTTGTGAATCAATTTCTCGATTGAATATCCTTTAACCGTTATCCCTTTTATTGAAAATAATACGATAAAAGTGAAAATTAAAATTCCAAAAAGAAGTAGTACTGTTCTTGTTGTAATCACATTATAATTGGCATTAAAATACAATAAACCAAAAATCCCAAATATAACTGTTAATACCATTTGGATTCCATTACAAATCAAATTTAAAAACACAATCTGTTTCGTTTCGGATTTATCGTAGAACAGTGCTTTTCCCGCATATTCTCCCACACCATTTGGTGTAAATAATCCAGCGGTTAATGCAGCAAGTACTTGTTTAGTAGCTTCTAATTTAGAAATTTTACATAAAGTTGAAACTAGATTTTGCCATTTTAAAATTTCGAATAAACGATTTAAAATACTCAATAATAAAATAAAGCCAATTCCAATAATCGACTGATTTTTATTAAACAAAACTATAAACTTATTCCAGTCTAATTTGTCATTATTGGCTAATTGGTTGTAAATAAAATAAAACGCACCACCTACAATCAAAAGTTTGACTATAAGAACAAGGAATTGTTTAGTTTTGTGTGGAATTGAAATCATGGCTGCAAAGTAAAGCAAAAATCTACTGCGATAGCTATTTACAAGCATTTAGATACAATTTTATATCTGCTCATTGATTTTAAATTATAGACTTACTTTTAATAAAAAAATAGTGTCTTAAAGTCCTACGGCAATAAGAACTTCAAAAATAAAATGGCACACGAACGCATCATATTAGGAATTGATCCCGGAACTACAATCATGGGTTTTGGATTGATAAAAATTGTCAATAAAAAGATGGAATTTATGCAGCTCAATGAACTTCAATTGAATAAAATGGATGACCATTACATGAAATTGAAACGTATTTTTGAGCGCACTATTGAATTAATCGATACGCATCATCCAGATGAAATTGCTATCGAAGCTCCGTTTTTTGGAAAAAATGTGCAATCTATGCTAAAATTAGGTCGTGCACAAGGCGTAGCTATGGCAGCTGGTTTGTCAAGAGATATTCCTATTACTGAATATGAACCCAAGAAAATAAAAATGGCCATTACTGGAAATGGAAATGCTAGTAAAGAGCAAGTTGCTAAAATGCTTCAACAGCTTTTAGGACTCAAAGAATTACCTAAAAACCTCGATTCAACAGATGGTTTAGCAGCAGCAGTTTGTCATTTTTTTAATTCAGGAAAAGTGATTGGAACCAAAAGCTACACGGGTTGGGATGCTTTTGTGAAACAGAATGAAGAACGAGTAAAAAAATAATGTATCAATTATATAATACAACAACTAAATAATTCTCTTTTTTTCCAAATTATCTCTTTTAAAAATGTCAGGAATATACATCCACATACCATTTTGCAGGCAAGCGTGTCATTATTGCGACTTTCACTTTTCGACTTCAATGAAGAAGAAAGAAGAGATGGTTTTGGCTTTAGCTAAAGAAATTAAACTCCGTAAAAAGGAGTGCTTTGATGAGAGTATTAAAACTATTTATTTTGGCGGAGGAACTCCTAGCGTCTTAACTTCGAGAGAAATTAATTTTTTGATTGATGCCGTTTATGAAAATTATAAGGTTATAGGTGATCCTGAAATTACTTTAGAAGCTAATCCTGATGATTTATCTGAAGATCGTATATTGGAATTATCTAAAAGTAAAATCAATAGATTGAGTATCGGAATTCAGTCTTTTTATGAAGAAGACTTAAAGATGATGAATCGTGCTCACAATTCGGTGGAGGCCACAAAATGTCTTCACTTGGCCACGAAATATTTTGATAATATTTCAATCGATTTAATTTATGGTATTCCTGGAATGAGTAATGAGAAATGGAAAGATAATATTGATAAGGCTTTGTCTTTTGGAATTCCGCATATTTCTACTTATGCTTTGACAGTAGAACCCAAAACGGCATTAAATAAACTGATTCAAACAGGGAAAATTGCTGCGCCAAATGATGAAGTCGCTCAAGAACATTTTGCTATTTTGGTCGAAATCTTAGAATCCAAAGGTTTTATACACTACGAATTATCAAATTTTGCAAAAGAAAATTATTTTTCCAAAAACAATTCGGCTTATTGGTTAGGAAAAAAATATATTGGTATTGGACCCTCAGCGCACAGTTATAATGGTGTTTCTAGAAGTTGGAATGTAGCTAATAATCCTATTTATCTCAAATCTATTCAGGAAGATAAATTACCAAATGAGACAGAAATATTATCTGTTACCGATCGTTATAATGAATATATTATGACTGGTTTACGAACGGTTTGGGGTGTTTCGTTAGATAGAATCAAAACCGAATTTGGTGTTCCATATTTCAATTATCTCAACAAACAAAGTCACAAATTCCTAGAGGATGATTTACTTTTTATTGAAAATGATATTTTAAAGCCAACTAAAAAAGGAAAATTTTTGACGGACGGAATTGCGTCAGACTTATTTTACTTAAATTTGGAATAGTATAATTTAGCCATAAAGGCACTAAGAAACGAAGAAAAAGTGAGTTTTTAACTTGTAACTTTGAGTCTTTAATCCGTAATCGTATAAAATGATAATTTGTGATAGTAACTCTTGAACATAAAAATAAAACACTAAAAGTCGATTTATCAAAACCAATTGATATTTCGATTCCACTGACTAATACTGACGAAAATCCAATTGCTTGGTATATTGAAAAACCAGAAATAGAACCAGTTGTTTTTGGTGAATGGATTGGAAGCGTGAAAAAAGGAGCTTCAACAAATTTTAATACTATTTTTTTCAATCCACATGGTCACGGAACGCACACCGAATGTCTGGGTCATATTACAAAAGAATTTTACAGTATAAACAAAGCATTAAAACAATTCTTTTTTTTGGCTGAGCTTGTAACTGTAGATCCAGAATTGTTAGGAGAAGATAGAATAATTTCTAAAAGTCAGATCGAAAAAGCGTTAAATGGCAAAATTCCTGAAGCGATTATTATTAGATCATTGCCGAATGAAATTTTAAAAAAATCCAAGAAATATTCTAATACAAATCCGCCATATCTTAGTGAGGAAGCGGCTTGTTATATTTGCGAAAACGGCATTCAGCATTTATTAATCGATTTGCCAAGTGTTGATAAAGAAAAAGACGAGGGTAAATTATTGGCGCATAAAGCATTTTGGAACGTAAAAGACACTCAAAATCTGAATTCAGATGCGCGAATGGAAGCCACAATTACCGAAATGATTTATGTAACAGATGCAATTCAAGACGGGAGTTATTTGCTAAATCTACAAATTGTTTCTTTTGAGAATGATGCTAGTCCGAGTAAACCCATTTTGTATAAAATATAATAATTATAGAAAAATGAAAATTTTAAATAGCAAAACTGAAGATATTGATGCAGTTTTCAAAATATATGATGCAGCAACAGCACATCAAAAAAAGGTAGCTAAAAAAAGTTGGAGAGGTTTTGAAAGAAGTTTAATAGAGCAGGAAATTGCCGAAAAACGTCATTTTGTAATCAAGGAAAATGAAGCAGTGGCTTGCACTTTTGTATTAACTTTTAACGATGCTATAATTTGGAAAGAAGCCAATTTGCAACCTTCTGTTTACCTTCATAGAATAGCCACAAATCCGGACTTTAGAGGTAGAAATTATGTTAAAAAAATTGTTGATTGGGCGGTAAATTATGCCAAAGAAAACCAAAAATTATTTGTTAGATTGGACACGCACAGCGGTAATGAACGCATCAACGAATATTATACAAATTGCGGATTTACCTATAAAGGCATCAGTGAAATTGAATGGACAGCCGATTTGCCAGAACATTATAAAGAGGGCTCTTTTAGTTTATTTGAAATTGAAATTTAATAAAAAAACAATAAAATGATTACAGTTTCTGCGGATAAAAACAAACTAGACGTTCCATTTATTCAAAAATTTTTAAAAAATGTTTATTGGGCGGCTGGACGAACTATGCAAGAAGTTCAAACTACAATTGATCATTCGTTTTGTTTTGGAATTTATCTTGATGAACAGCAAATTGGATTTGCAAGAGTAATTACAGATTATGTTGTTTTTGCTTATTTAATGGATGTTTTTATTACAGAGGAGCATCGTGGCAAAGGGTATTCGTCTATTTTGATCGAAAACATGATGAATGAACCTAAACTTAAAAATATTAAAATTTGGAGATTGGCTACTAGTGACGCCCATTTTTTATATCGTAAATTTGGTTTTCATGAATTAGCAAATCCAGAAAAATTAATGGAAAAAATCATCAAATGAATCTAGAAAGTTTTTATGAATATTGCCTTTCTAAAAAAGGAGTTACAGAACATTTTCCATTTGATCAAGATACATTAGTCTTTAAAGTAGGTGGAAAAATATTTGCTCTTTCTTCTTTGTCAAAGTGGGAAGAAGGCAAGCCAGCAATCAATTTAAAATGCGATCCAGATCGGGCTACAGAATTGCGAATAGAATACGATGACATTAAACCTGGATTTCACATGAGCAAATTGCACTGGAATACCGTAAATATAAATAAAACAGTTTCAGACGTATTGGTTACTCAATTAATGGATCATTCCTATGAATTGGTTTTCAAAAGTTTAACAAAGAAATTGCAAAATGAAATTTTAGATTTATAAAATTAGGTATTACTTTTGTTAGGTAATGAAACATAAATAATAAACAACAACTGAAATAATTCAGCATAAATATGAAGGAACAATTTAAAAAATTTTTAAACGAAGAGCAAGATCCAAAGGCAGTTGAAAAAATAGCTTCAAAGTTGAGTGATTTACTAATGAAGAATGAGGAAATTGGATACATCGCGGTTCAAAAAAAGCCTGCAATAACAGTTTTACCTGATGGTATTGTTATGACAAATAAAAGAATTATTATTTGTCAGCCAAAAAATCTAGGACTTTCTATGGATTTTACAGATTATACTTGGGATCAAATTGAAGGTACTTTTGTAAAAGAAAATATTCTAGGTTCGGAGTTCTCCTTTTCTACCAAAACAGATATGACAGTTTCTATTGATTATATTCCGAAAATTCAAGCGAGAAAGATTTTTACTTACGCTAAAGAACAATTGGATATTCTGAAAAATGGAGCTGTTTCTACTGCTACAGTTATAGAACAAGTTCTGGTAGAGGAAATTCAAGAAGAAGAAATTGTTGAAGAAATGGAAACTGAAGAAGTTACTAATTTTGCAGAAATCATGCCTGTAACTCCTCCCGTTTTTAATATGGAAAAAGAAGAGTTTAGTACACAATTAGAAACTTCAAAAGAGAACGGATTGAGTGGTTTATCTCAAGACGAACTTTTTGAAAAATTACAGAATTATAAAAAGCTCTTAGATAACGGATTAATCATGCAAGGTGAGTATGATAATTTTAAGAAGGAAATTTTAAGTCATATGTAATCAAAAATAAATTAAATTGCAGTCTTTCGAGACTGCTTTTTTTTTATCCTTGAATTAATAGAAACAACTATACAAGTAAATTTTTTGCTAGTTCTGGATTGTAATTATCTAAATAAACTTAATACATTATGAAATTTACCGAGTCATTTATTATTTCACTTATTCAGGAACATTACAATTTAGAGGTGAGTTGCAAAATACTCAATGGATACGACGAACTTAATTTTCTATTAACAGATTCATCTGATAAAAAATATATTTTTAAAATCGCTACCGAAGAACATAATCCTTACTTTTTAGAAGCGCAGGTAAAAATGATAAAACTTCTTTCAAATAGTGTTTTATCAGAAAAATTTCAACATTATATTCCAACGATAAACAATCAAGATATTGGTCAAATCATTCTAGAAGAAACCCAATTTTATTTTCGAATGCTAAGTTATTTAGAAGGTGATTTTTGGATAAATCAAAAACAAAAGACTTCAAGTTTGTCCAAGAATTTAGGATTGTTTTTAGGCGAAATGGATTTTGTTTTAAAAGATTTTAAACATCCGGCCGCCAACCGTTATTACGAATGGGATATCAAAAATGCATTAGAAGCAAGAAAGAATCTACATTGTATAAAATCACATCAAAACAGGCGTTTAGTAGCCTATTTTTTGTTGCAATTTGAAACGGAAGTAACTCCAAATTTTGCGGACTTAAGAATTGCTCTTATCCATAACGATGCTAACGATTATAACATTTTGGTTGATGGAGATCGTATTATTGGTTTGATAGATTTTGGCGATATGGTACATACTTCACTAGTCAATAATTTAGCAATTGCTTGCACTTATGCGATGTTAAATAGCGAAAAACCGCTGGAAGTTGCAACTCAAATCGTAAGAGGGTATCATGAAAAAATGGCTTTAACACCGCTGGAAGTTTCTTTGTTGTATTATCTGATTGCTGGGAGATTGTGTATAAGTTTGTGTCAGTCAGCGTTTAATCATTCGATGGATAGTACAAACGAACATCACTTTATAACAGAAAAACCGGCTTTGAAATTGTTAGATCAACTTATCCGAATCAATCCTTTGAAAGCACACAATGAGTTTAGACTTGCTTGTGGATTTTCATCGATTATAAATACAAGTGATAATCATGAGACGATTCTAAAAGAAAGAAAGCAATACATTGGTAATAATTTAAGTATTAGTTACAACAAAAAAGTAAAAATTGATAAAGGAGCATTACAATATTTATATGATGATCAAGGTAACACTTTTCTGGATTGCGTGAATAATGTGAGTCATTTAGGACATTGTCATCCTACGGTGGTAAAAGCAATGCAAAAACAAGTTGCTACATTGAATACTAATACACGTTACCTGAATGATAATATTGTTGAATACGCAAAGAGGCTCACTGCAACTTTACCTAAAGAATTAACGGTGTGTTATTTTACTAATTCTGGTAGTGAAGCCAATGATTTGGCTATTAGAATGAGTCGCCATTTTACCAAACAAAAAGATGTAATTGTTCTAGATCACGCCTATCATGGAACTTCTACGACAGCTATCGAAATGAGTCCATACAAATTTGATGGCAAAGGCGGTTTTGGTAAAATGACATACATTCACAAAGCGCAAAATCCCGATATGTATCGAGGAGAATTCAAATATGGAGATAAAAATGCTGGTGAAAAATATGCTAAAGATATGGACCGCATTATAGAATCATTAGAAATAGAATCTAAAAAACCCGCTGCTTTTATCTGTGAAACGTTATTGGGAGTAGGTGGTCAAATTGCGTTACCTCCCAATTATTTAAAAGAGGTTTATGCCAAAGTAAGAAAGGCTGGAGGAGTTTGCATTGCCGATGAAGTTCAAGTTGGTTTTGGTCGTGTAGGAACAAAATTTTGGGGTTTTGAATTGCAAGATGTCATACCTGATATCGTTGTTTTGGGTAAACCAATTGGTAACGGACATCCTTTGGCGGCTGTAATAACTACGCAAGAAATTGCCGATGCTTTTAATAACGGTATGGAATATTTCAACACATTTGGAGGAAATCCAGTTTCTATGGCGACAGGATTAGCCGTTTTGAAGGTAATTGAAGAAGAAGAATTACAGAAAAACGCCTTAGAAGTTGGTAATTATTTATTAGAGCGTTTGGAGGCATTAAAACCTAAACATAATATCATTGGTGATGTTCGTGGCAACGGATTATTTGTAGGGGTCGAATTGGTAAAAGATAGAGTAACTTTACAACCTGCTGTTCCTGAAATTGATCAAATCGTAGAAATGATGAAAGAGCGGGGTTTCTTTATCAGTACAGATGGGCCTTTGTATAACGTGTTAAAAATAAAACCACCCATCATTTTTAGTAGAGAAAATGCCGCTGATTTTGTAGATAATCTAGATGCTGTATTGGCAAGTTTTTAAATGAATTATAATTTATGATAAAAAAAGGCAGCCTAAAAATTAGACTGCCTTTTTGCTTTTTATAAAGTTCTCTTTTGTTTTTCTACAAAATTATGCGCTTGCAATTCTAGTAATTCAGTCGCTTTTTTGCGCTGCAAATCGTAGAGGTTTTTATCTTCGGCAATATCTTGGTACACTTTATCATGCATTGCAGCACTTGTTTTTACCAATAAATCCCGTTGGTATTTGTCTTGTTCTAGAGTTGCTTTTAAACCTGTTTCAAGATCTTCTAGTTTAAAATCGTATTCCCCTTTTGGCGAAAGTAATTTAGCGATAATAGGTGAAGTTTCAATGGCTAAAAACAATAACATGATAAAAAATGAAGGCAGCCAAGGTAATTTGTCTAACGCATTTATTCTTGCCATTAAGCCATCAAAACCATCAATTATAGGTTGTGTTTCCGTTATTTTTTTATCCAAGTCGGCTTGCAGTAGTTTTGACTTACTTTCTTTTTCAGCAATTTTTGCCAAGTTGATTTTTCGAATCGTGTCTAATTGTGCAGCAGCTAAATTATGTTTGGCTATTTTCTCTTTAAAAACAGGACCTTTTCCTAATTTTTTAGTTCCTGCTGTTCCTTCTGCTTCGGTTATATAAGTTTCGTATAACGTGTTTACTTCCTTTTCTTTCTTGGTGATATCCGATTTTAGACTATCTATTTCAGTTTTGTTTTTGTCTAAGTCACTCTTAAAATAATTGGCTACTTCTTTTTTATTAGACAAAGCCATTGCATTTTTTTCTTTTAACAAAACAGTATTAATTTCTTTTTCGAATATTTTAATTTCCAAAGGCTTAGAAATTACGATGGCAATGATAACGGCCAGAATAATTCTAGGAGTGGCTTGCAAAAATTCACTTCCAAATTTATCTCTT
Organism: Flavobacterium pygoscelis; assembly: GCF_023162025.1. Lineage (NCBI taxonomy): Bacteria > Pseudomonadati > Bacteroidota > Flavobacteriia > Flavobacteriales > Flavobacteriaceae > Flavobacterium > Flavobacterium pygoscelis. The sequence continues at coordinate 12,028 of NZ_JALNUB010000008.1, forward strand.
TTACGAATAGTTGAAACTATAAAACGATCTAGATTAAATATGAGTAAACTCCAAACAAGTCCAAAAAGCAGGGCGGGATAAACGTTATCAAAAACGGTGAATAAAGCGTAGGTACTTGCAATAAAAGCCATAACAGCTGTAAAAAATACCGTTGCGCCAATTCCAACATATTTGGTTTGTTCGCCTTCAGAGCATCCTTCTAGAATGTCCTTGTCGGCTCCAGAGCAAAGAATAAAAAAATTTTTTAACATGATTGATTGTTTTTTGATTGATTGTTTTGCCATTTTATTTATTTGGCTTTCTTAAGATTGCAAATTTAACGCCAAAAAATAAAAATAAGTGTAAATAGTTGATATGTTTTTGATTAGCTAATTACTTAAGCCAAAAAAAGCCATTCTTACGAATGGCTTTTTCTTATTTCTGAATTAATAGTATTGCGATTATAATTGTGCGATAATAATAAATTTATGATTTCAATTATGCTAATGGAGCTCCGGCCATAATTTCAGCATTGGCGAATTCTTCAAATTTAGCGAAGTTAGTTCTAAACATTTGACCTAATTCGTTCGATTTTGTATCGTATAATTTTTCGTCTTCCCATGTGTTTCTTGGATTTAAAATTTCCGCAGGAACATTAGGGCAAGATTGTGGAATTGCAATTCCAAATACTCTGTGATTTACATATTCAACATTGTCTAATTCTCCATTCAAAGCAGCAGTAATCATAGCACGAGTGTATTTCAACTTCATTCTGTTACCTACTCCGTAAGGTCCACCAGTCCATCCAGTATTGATTAACCAAACTTTTACATCAGCATCTTGAATTTTTTTACTCAACATTTCAGCATATTTTGTAGGATGCAAAGGCATAAAAGGCGCGCCAAAACAAGCAGAGAAGTTAGGTTGAGGCTCTGTAATTCCAGCTTCTGTTCCAGCTACTTTAGCAGTATATCCAGAAATAAAATGGTAAGCAGCTTGACCTGGAGTTAATTTAGATATTGGAGGTAAAATTCCGTAGGCATCTGCAGTAAGGAAAAAGATGTTTTTAGGATTTTTTCCAATAGATCCCGGCTGAATATTATCAATATGATAAATAGGATAACTAACACGTGTGTTTTGAGTTATTGAAACATCATCAAAATCGACTTCATTAGTTTCTTTGTTGATCACTACATTTTCTAAAATAGCTCCTTTTTTAATAGCTCTAAAAATGTCTGGTTCGTTTTCTTCAGAAAGGTTGATGACTTTTGCATAACAACCACCTTCAAAATTAAAAACGGTATTTTCATTGGTCCAACCATGTTCGTCGTCTCCAATTAGTTTTCTTTGCGGATCTGCAGAAAGAGTAGTTTTTCCTGTTCCTGATAACCCAAAGAATATTGCTGTATCTCCTTTTTCACCTACATTGGCACTGCAATGCATTGGTAAAGTATTTTTGTCAACAGGAAGGATAAAATTTAAAGCAGAAAAAATTCCTTTTTTCATTTCACCTGTATATCCTGTTCCTCCAATAAGAGCTATTTTTTTTGTAAAATCTAAGATAGCAAAGTTACTTTGACGAGTTCCATCAACTGCTGGATCTGCCATAAAACTTGGTACACATAATAAAGTCCAGTCGGCAGCGAAATTTTCAAGCTCTTTTGCTTCTGGTCTTAAAAACATATTAAAGCAAAATAAATTTGCCCAAGGTGTTTCTGTAACTACACGAACATTAAGCCTGTAATTTGGATCTGCGCATACATAAGAATCTCTTACGTAAACCTCTTTATTAGACAAGTAAGATGTTACTTTTTTGTATAAAGCATCAAATGCTTTTGGTTCGAATGGGATGTTCACTTTTCCCCACCAAACTTTATTTTCGGTAATGCTGTCTTTTACAATAAATCTATCCTGAGGAGAGCGTCCAGTATATTCGCCTGTGTTAATTGCTAAAGCGCCATTTGCAGTTTCAATTCCTTGATGTAACGCAATTGTTTTATCGTGTAATTCGTTGGCTGATAATTGGTAATGAATCTTTGCGTTTTCAATTCCCAAGTCTTCTAGCGAAATCGATTGCGTAAACGGTGTGTTATTATTCATAAAATTATATGTTGTGTAGTTTAATTTATCGATTGCAAAAATAGAAATTATATTTAAGATTTGTTTTGATTATCTTAGTTTTATGATTTTTTGTTAAGATAATTCAATAATAATGCTCCCCATGCGAGTATTAATAACAGACCACCTATCGGTGTTACAAAACCTATAATCTTAAAATCAAATGAGGTAAGGTCGTTTGTAGCTAATAAATAGATAGATCCAGAAAATAATAGTACACCAATTGTTGTTAAGTAATAGATCGTTTTTTTAGTTTTTTGTGGCAAATCAGTTAAAATGCCAATAAATAGTAGAAATAGAGCATGATACGTTTGATACCTAACTCCAGTTTCAAAGGTAGAAAGTTGTTCTAAAGACAATATTTTTTTTAAAGCGTGTGCGCCAAAAGCTCCTAGAATTATAGCAATCATTCCGAAAATCGCTGCTGTAGAAATTATTTTCTTATCCATCTTGTTTTTTAATTTATTACAAATTTATCTCTTATTCTATTGAAACTAAAACAAATTAGCACAAACTTATCTTTACGTTTTTTTAATTATTAGTTGTTATACATTTAGAAATAATAGTTATGAAGTTTTAATGTTGTTTTTTGTTATAAATACAACATTTTTGTATGTTTGTGTTATAAATATAAAAAAATGAGAACAATACTTATCATTGGGGCAGGAAGATCAGCTTCGTCTTTGATTCAATACTTATTGAATAAATCTGAAAAAGAGAACTTGCATCTTATTATTGGCGATATGTCATTGGCTTTGGCTCAGAAAAAAACCAATAACCATCCTAATGCTACAGCTATTGCTCTAAATATTTTTGATGAAAATCAAAGACAAGAGGCGGTTCAAAATGCTGATATTGTAGTTTCGATGTTACCCGCTCATTTGCATATTGATGTGGCGAGAGATTGTATTATTTATAAAAAAAACTTAGTTACGGCCTCTTATATTAGCGATGCAATGCAGGACTTAGACGATGCTGCCAAAGAGCATAATTTAATTTTCATGAATGAAATTGGTCTTGATCCAGGAATTGATCATATGAGTGCCATGAAAGTAATTAATGAAATTAAGGATAAAGGTGGAAAAATGATTCTTTTTGAATCTTTTTGTGGCGGATTAGTTGCGCCAGAATCAGATAATAATTTATGGAATTATAAATTTACATGGGCACCTCGCAATGTAGTTCTTGCTGGTCAAGGGGGTGCGGCCAAATTTATTCAAGAAGGAACTTATAAATATATTCCGTATTGTAATTTGTTTCGTAGAACTGAATTTTTAGATGTAGAAGGTTATGGTCGTTTTGAAGGATACTCAAATAGAGATTCCTTAAAATACCGATCAGTTTATGGTTTAGATGATGTACTTACTTTATATAGAGGTACGATTCGAAAAGTAGGATTTTCTAAAGCTTGGAATATGTTTGTACAACTAGGTATGACAGATGATAGTTACATTATGGAAGATTCTGAAAACATGAGTTATAGAGAATATGTAAATTCTTTTTTGCCGTATCATCCAACAGATTCTGTCGAGATCAAGATGCGTTTGATTCTAAAAATTGATCAAGATGATATTATGTGGGATAAACTTCTAGAATTAGACTTGTTCAATAGTAATAAAATTGTGGGCTTGAAAAACGCAACACCAGCTCAAATATTAGAAAAAATATTAAATGATAGCTGGACTTTGCAGCCTGAAGATAAGGACATGATTGTGATGTACCACAAATTTGGATTTGAATTGGAAGGTGAAAAACAACAGATTGATTCTAAAATGGTTTGCATTGGTGAAGACCAAACTTATACTGCTATGGCAAAAACGGTTGGTTTACCAGTTGCTATGGCTACTTTACTCATACTTAACGGTAAAATTACAACTCCAGGTGTTCAACTTCCTATCAGGAAAGAGGTTTATTTGCCTATTTTGAAAGAATTAGAAGAATATGGCGTCATCTTTAAGGAACAAGTTATGTCCTATTTAGGATATAATCCAGATAAAAAATTTAATTAGTTTTTAGTTTTTTTAGTTTGATAAATCCGCTTCCTTAGAAGCGGATTTTTTATGATTTTTATTCAGCAGATCTAATTGTTATTGGTAAGTTGTATTGTACTCGAACGGGCTTCTCTTTTTTAGTAGCAGGAATCCATTTTGGTGAAAGTTTCAAGACTCGAATAGCTTCATTTGCCAGTCCATAACCCAAGTCTTTTTCAGCTATAATCTCGGACAAAGAACCGTCTTTTTCAACCATAAATTGCATTATAATTTTTCCACTTACTTTGTTTTTTTCGGCTTCTGAAGTTAGTTTAAAATTATTCCCTACAAACTTATAAAATTCGGTCATCCCTCCCGGAAAATTTGGTGATTTAACACTAATAGTATCAAAACTAATATTGAAACCGCTTACTATTTTTGAAGGGGGCATGTTTTCTTGAGAAACTTTATTTTTATCACTCATTTTAGGTACGTCGGAGGACATGTCGATATAAATAGTTTCCGACTTGTTTTTTTGAACTTGCTTCTTTTTTTTATCAGTAGATCTGATTGCTGGCGGAGGAGGTGGCGGAATACTGTTCTTCTCTTTATCGGTAAGTTCATTGTATTTCTTTTGTGCTATTATTTTTTTGTTTGCATCGCGAAATATAAATACAGTGTTTTTCCAAACTTCATCAGAACTTTTACTTTGCTTTGTAGATTCGTTGGTCTTCTTGACCATTTTATCTTGTGCTACAACTTTAGTACATAAAGAAAATACTAATGCAGTTAATACGGGAATCATAACTCCTTTTTTTAATAGAGCTCTTGTTACTGATGTGGTTTTTGTCATCATAATTAATCGTTTTTTAGTTACTGAATAATTTAAATTACTGGCCAAGTAATAGGTTGGGTTCGCGTTTGCCTTTGCAATCAATAAGTTTTGGTAAAACGGAACATTGTTATAAGATTCTACCACTTTTTCATCTGCGAGGAATTCGTGGTTAAGTTGTATTGCTTTTTTATAAAAAATTAAAATAGGGTTGAACCAAAATAAAACTTTCAAGGTTTCTATAAACAGAATGTCCAAAGTGTGTTTTTGTGTAACATGAATTAGTTCGTGCGTAAATAATTCGGGTTCAATTTTTCTACTATTATATTCCGTTTCATTGATGAAAATGTTATTTAAGAAAGTGTACGGAAGCGTTTGCTCTTTTACCAAAACCAATTTTGAATTCTGGTATGCAATACTTTCAATCGATTTTGCTTTCTTGTGTAATTTTAATATATTTCTGACGAAGCGAATGAGCAGAATTGAAGTGATTATACCATACAAAGTGTACATGGAATAAAGCCAATAATTTACGGAATCATCTATAATTGCTATAGTTTCTCCTTCTATTTTGATGTTGCTTTGAGTTCTAATAGGAGTGGTGATTTCTTGAATCACTTCAATAGTTATAAAAGGTACTATGATTGAAAAAACTATGGCGAATAATAAGTAAAACCTATTAAAATGATGCATCTTTTCGTTTTCTAATAGCAAATGGTACACGATTAATAATACAAGTAATGATGCAGTCGATTTGAATATAAAGTCTATCATTTTTTCTTATTTTGAATGGCACGATCTACTATTTTTTTGAGTTCTTCTAATTCTTTCTCTGACAAATTCGTTTCTGTAGTAAAGAAAGAAGCAAATTGTGATGCGGAGTCGTTAAAGAAGTTCTTTATTAATCCGTTTACTTGTTTAGAGAAATAAGCGGTTTTTTCTACTAATGGATAATACTCACGAGAATTTCCATACTCTTTAAAAGCCACAAAATTTTTGTCGATCATTCTTTTTAATAACGTTGCTACTGTTGTGGTTTTTGGCTTAGGCTCAGGATAAGCTTCAAGTAAGTCTTTCATAAAAGCTTTGTCGAGCTTCCAGAGATGTTCCATTAATTGTTCTTCGGCGTTGGTGAGTTGCTGCATTTTTTTTATTTTTTAATTATCTTTTCAGAAATAAGATCCCCTTTATCGTATTTTTTTATGGCTATTAACTTTCCTTTATTATTATAGAATCCTCCTTTGATATGAAAATAGTTATTCTTGGTCCGCTAAATTTTTTATGAGCATTTTTTAAATTTTTATTAAAATAGTCTAGTGTGTACAAACTGAATTGAAAAGGTTGAGGGAATCGTTTAGTTCTGGCATTTTTATAAACGGAGCTTCCAGAAAAATATACAAAATCGCTAGCTTTGTAATCATTTAATTTGCTGTTGGGATAACTTTTACTATCAATCCAAATGGCAAATTTCGAACTGTTTTTAAATGTTTCATATTCCTTTTTGGTGGGTGATTTTTTCTCATATGCTTTAGGTACATAATCTAAATAACGGTTTTTTTCTTCTATACTTAATTCTTCATACATTTTATCGGTTACAACATTTTTCTTTGAATCCTTAATAATAACTCTAACCCCAGCGTAATAAGCATCCCTATCGGTTAATTTATTTGGTGTTTTTGCGATGACTCCTTTTGTAAGAGTTGTGTTTTTCTGAGCTACAGCTTGGACGCATATAAAGAAGGTTAGGGCTGTAAAAACGGGAATCAATGTAATTTTTTTTAAAAGTAAAATAGTTTTTGATGTGGTTTTTGTCATCATAATTAATCGTTTTTTAGTTACTGAATAATTTAAATTACTGGCCAAGTAATAGGTTGGGTTCTCGTTTGCCTTTGCAATCAATAAGTTTTGGTAAAACGGAACATTGTTATAAGATTCTACCACTTTTTCATCTGCGAGAAATTCGTGGTTAAGTTGTATTGCTTTTTTATAAAAAATTAAAATAGGGTTGAACCAAAATAAAACTTTCAAGGTTTCTATAAACAGAATGTCCAAAGTGTGTTTTTGTGTAACATGAATTAGTTCGTGCGTAAATAATTCGGGTTCAATTTTTCTACTATTATATTCCGTTTCATTGATGAAAATGTTATTTAAGAAAGTATAAGGAAGCGTTTGCTCTTTTACCAAAACCAATTTTGAATTCTGGTATGCAATACTTTCAATCGATTTTGCTTTCTTGTGTAATTTTAATATATTTCTACCGAAGCGAATGAGCAGAATTGAAGTTATTATACCGTACAAAGTGTACATGGAATAAAACCAATAATTTACGGAATCATCTATAATTGCTATGGTTTCTCCTTCTATTTCGATGTTGCTTTGAGTTCTAATAGGAGTGGTGATTTCTTGAATCACTTCGATAGTTATAAAAGGTACTATGAATGAAAAAACTATGGCGAATAATAAGTAAAACCTATTAAAATGATGCATCTTTTCGTTTTCTAATAGCAAATGGTACACGATTAATAACACAAGTAATGATGCGGTCGATTTAAATATAAAGTCTATCATTTTTTCTTATTTTGAATGGCACGATCTACTATTTTTTTGAGTTCTTCCAATTCTTTCTCTGACAAATTCGTTTCTGTAGTAAAGAAAGAAGCAAATTGTGATGCGGAGTCGTTAAAGAAGTTCTTTATTAATCCGTTTACTTGTTTAGAGAAATAAGCGGTTTTTTCTACTAATGGATAATACTCACGAGAATTTCCATACTCTTTAAAAGCCACAAAATTTTTGTCGATCATTCTTTTTAATAACGTTGCTACTGTTGTGGTTTTTGGCTTAGGCTCAGGATAAGCTTCAAGTAAGTCTTTCATAAAAGCTTTGTCGAGCTTCCAGAGATGTTCCATTAATTGTTCTTCGGCGTTGGTGAGTTGCTGCATTTTTTTTATTTTTTAATTATCTTTTCAGAAATAAGATCCCCTTTATCGTATTTTTTTATGGCTATTAACTTTCCTTTATTATTATAGAATTTCCAATTCCCATTATAATACCAATGCATGTATTTTGACGAATTATCTAAGACTGAAATCCCTTTTGATTGGATTTTTCCATTTTCGTAATAAATTCGCGTATAACAATTGTTGTTTTTGTATTTTTCTCTTTTAATTAATTTATTGTTTAACAAATAACTCCATTTTTTTACTGGATCATCATTTTTATAGTATCCAGTAGATTTATAGTTAGCGCTATCTTGTTTGTAATTTTCTATCCAAAGACCTTCTCTTTTTTTGTTTACTTTTTGGTTGGTTGTTGGACTTTTACAGCTACAGATAATTAACAATAAAAAAATAAAAAGGGAACTATTTTTTTTCATACCAAATATAATTGCTCTACAAAAGAAGTTATTGCTCTACAAATGTAGAGTAATTTTTTAATTGACCAATTTTTTTTGCTTTTTATTTTGATTTTTATTTTGATTTTGAGCGTTTTATAGGCTAAAATACTTTTGTTTCTAAAACGATTTGCACATTTGTAATAAGAATGATGTGGATGTATCTTTATTTGGATTCGAATTTCAGAGCTTGAGTTTGTGATCTAAAAGATTTTACTTTGAATAAAATGTTTAGATTTTTTTAAGCAAAATAAACACTAAACGGGTTTTATTTGTGCTAAATTTGTGTAAATAATTAATCAAAACAACTACTATGAAAACTAAATTATTATTGCTTGTATTTGCTTTTTTTAGCTTTCTAACAGGTTTTTCTCAGGAGGTAAAGCCAGTTACTAAAGATTCTGTAAGTGCAATTCCTATAGCTATTTCTAAAAATAAAAGTACGGATCAAACAGCAATTAATGAAAGAAAGAGTGCTGAAAAAGAGTTGAAAGCAGCTGAAAAACAAAAAAAAGAAGCTCAAAGAGAATCAGATAAGGCAGAAAAAAGTCGTAAAAAAGCAGAGAAATCTAAATTAAAGGAAGAAAAAGCACAAAAAAAGCGAGATAGAGAGGCAAAGAAAGAAGCAAAAGCAGAGAAAAAAATTGCCAAAGCTGAAAAAGCAGTTCAAAAAACAAACAAAAAGTTGGATAGCGCTAAGAAAGATTTGGACAAAATGAAAGCAAAATTAGATAAGTCTACCGCTAGAGGGAAACTTACAGATGTTGAAATTCAGAAACAAAATGTAAAAATCAGTAAGAAACAGCTTGATATTAGTGAGCTAGAAGCAGATCTTATTAAAGCACAACAAAATTTAGATAAAATTAAAAGATAATTTCAGAATCCTCAATTTCGGTTGGGGATTTTTTTTGTGTTTAAATAAATTGCCGTTTTAAATTTGAAAATGTTCTTTTGGCCAAAGTATGTGCGTTAGGGATTGAAGTGTAAATCCTTTTTTTGCTGAGGGACGAAGCCAAAAAAGATTGCAACGCAAAGCCCGACCTTGTTGCTAGGTTGAATGTGAATTTGATGATAGTTTTGCTGCAACAAGGAAACGCCCAATAAAAAATCCGTCTATTCAGAGGTGAATAAACGGATTTTTAGTCTGAAATAAGTTCAGAATGCCAATTTGTTTTATTTAGATAGTTCTACAAAATACTTGTAAAACAAAGGAATAGTTTCAATTCCTTTTAGGTAATTAAATATTCCGAAATGTTCGTTTGGTGAGTGAATGGCATCGCTATCCAAACCAAATCCCATTAATATAGTTTTGCTTTTTAATTCTTTTTCAAACAAGGCAACGATAGGAATACTTCCACCAGAACGTACCGGAATGGCTGGAACTCCAAAGGTTTCTGTGTACGCCATATTTGCTGCTTTATAGCCAATGCTGTCGATTGGTGTTACGTAACCTTGGCCACCATGATGTGGTTTCACTTTTACAGTAACGCCAGCAGGAGCAAGACTCATGAAGTGTTTGGTAAACAATTCAGTGATGTTTTCCCATTCTTGATTAGGAACCAAACGCATAGAAATTTTAGCAAACGCTTGACTTGCAATTACCGTTTTAGCACCTTCACCAGTATATCCTCCCCAGATTCCGTTTACGTCAAGAGTAGGACGAATCGAATTTCTTTCGTTGGTTACATAACCGCTTTCTCCATATACATCTTTTAAGTCTAGAGCTTTTTTATAATTATCTAAGTTAAAAGGAGCTTTTGCCATTTCAGCTCTTTCTTCAAGAGAAAGTTCTTCAACATTATCATAGAAACCTGGGATGGTAATATGGTTGTTTTCATCATGAAGTGAAGCAATCATTTTTGCCAAAATATTGATTGGGTTTGCTACAGCTCCACCATATAGACCTGAATGTAAGTCACGGTTTGGACCTGTAACTTCAACTTCTACGTAACTTAATCCGCGAAGACCTGTTGTGATAGACGGTTGTTGATTGGAGATCATTCCTGTATCTGAAATCAAGATTACATCGTTCTTTAATTTCTCTACATTATTCTCAACAAAAGTTTTAAGGTTTACACTTCCTACTTCTTCTTCGCCCTCGATCATAAATTTGACGTTACAAGGCAAAGTGTTGCTTTGAATCATGTATTCGAAAGCCTTTACGTGCATGTACATTTGACCTTTATCATCACAAGCACCACGAGCAAAAATAGCTCCTTCAGGATGAATGTCTGTTTTTTTGATAACTGGTTCAAAAGGCGGTGAGGTCCAAAGTTCGATTGGATCCGCTGGCTGAACGTCATAATGACCATATACAAGTACAGTTGGTAAGTTTGGATCGATTATTTTTTCACCATATACAATCGGGTAACCTGCAGTTTCGCAAATTTCTACATGATCGCAACCAGCTTTTTCTAAACTTACCTTTACTGCTTCAGCAGTATCAATAACATCCTGACAATAAGCAGTATCTGCGCTTACGGATGGAATTTTTAATAATTCAATTAATTCATTTATAAAGCGATCTTTGTGTTGTTGAACGTACGATTTTATGTTTTCCATGGAATGTTTTTTTTAGTGTTTCAAAAGTACAAAAAAGAGAATGAATATTTTTTTAAAATTTTCTTTGTAGATTGGAACTTATGTGTATCTTTGCACCCACAATTACGCGGATATGGTGAAATTGGTAGACATGCCAGACTTAGGATCTGGTGCCGCAAGGCGTGTAGGTTCGAGTCCTATTATCCGCACAAAAAGTCCAAACGAAAGTTTGGACTTTTTTTGTGGGAATAAGTGAAAGTTTGGTATTAATCTCTTTTTATAACTCCAATTGTCTAAATAAAAAAAGCTTTCACTACAGCGAAAGCTTTTTTTATGTCTATTATTTTATAATTCTATTTACCCTCAATCCAAGCGTTTATTTTATTTTCTAATAAGGCCAATGGCATTACCCCAGATTCTAACACTTTTTCATGAAACTTCTTAATGTCAAAGTTTTTGCCCATTTTGGCTTCCGCTTTTTTACGCAATTCGATGATTTTTAATTGACCTATTTTATATGACAAAGCTTGTCCAGGAATAGCCATATAGCGCTCAATTTCTGGAATGATACTCGCCTCACTCTCTGCTTCGTTTGCAAGAGAGTATTTAATAGCTTGTTCTCTTGTCCATCCTTTAGAATGTAAACCAGTATCAACTACTAAACGAATCGCTCTGTGCATTTCATTACTCAACATTCCGAAATATTGATAAGGATCTTGATAGAGTCCAAGTTCTTTACCTAAACTTTCGGTGTATAATGCCCAGCCTTCTCCATAAGCGCCAAACCAGTTGAATTTTCTAAAGTCTGGTAGGCTTTCGTTTTCTTGTTGCAAAGAGATTTGAAAGTGATGTCCAGGAATGGCTTCGTGCAAAAATAAATCTTCATCGCCATAAATATTATAATTTTTTACATCAGGAATGGGTACATAAAAAATACCAGGACGAGAGCCGTCAGCTGTTCCTTGATTGTATTCAGCACTAGCTGTTTTTTCTCTAAAGGCTTCTGTTCTTCTGATTTCGAATTTTGTTTTTGGCTGTAGCGAAAATAATTTATCTACATTTGGTTTGATTCGATCATAAATACTTTGAAAATTAGCAATTACCTGTTCTGGTTCTGTGAATGGTTTGAGTTCTTTTTTATTTCTAACCTCTTCAAAAAACGCAAGTAAAGTACCTTTAAAACCAACTTGGTTTTTTACTTTTTCCATTTCTGCATTCAATCGAGCCACTTCTTTTAAACCCAATTCATGAATTTCTTCTGGACTCATTTCAGTAGTTGTCCATTGTTTGACATAGATTTTATATAAATCTTTTCCAAAAGGCAAACTTCCTATTCCGCTCGTTGCTCGCGATGCAGGGAGATATTCTTTCCTTAGGAAATCAGCCATTTTTTTGTACTGAGGAATTAACTTATTATTGATAGTTTGCGTATATTTTGCTGTCAGATCCTCTTTCATGCTATCCGGAAATGAAGCGGGCATTAATTTAATCGAAGAGTAGAATAAATTATCTTCTATTGCTGGAGTCGCCATTTCTGAAAATTGTGGAATCAATTTCTGAGTTAATGCTCGTGGCAAAACTACTCCTTTGCTGATTCCTTTTTTCATATAAACCATAGCAGAGTCTATCCAAACCGCATACTGATCCATTCTCTTTAAGAAATTGGTATAGTCTTTTTCAGTTTTAAAGGGTTGTGCGCTAGTTCCTCCTGCAAATTGTCCCATGGTTAAATGTGTTCCCCAAAATTGATGAACCGGCAACAGATTAGTAGGTTGTTTCAATAATTCTTTCCCTATTTCAACTTCCCACTTAATGATTTGGTAGCTATTCTTTTCTTCCTCGTTTAAGTCATCGATGGCGATTTGTTGTAATGCGTTCTGGTATTTATTAAAAAAAGCGGTTTGCAGTTTTCGATATCCATCAGTCATCTCAAATTGCAGTTTGTCGTTGTATTCGTTTTGACCATTCTGAGTGGCAGATAAAGGGTCTAGTGCACTTTTATCGTCAAAATAATTCTTAGTTAGCGTAGCAAAATCTTGCTTTTTTTCTTCCGACTTACAATTTACAAGTAGAAATGAGGTGATGAAGGCAATAAAAATCGTGGTTGTTTTTTTCATGAGTTATGTATGTTGATAGAATTAGCTAATTTATTCTTTTTTTTAAGTATAAATGTAAGAATAGGTGGCAGACTTAAAAAAATAGCTTTTGTTTTTCTTAAAATTTAGTTAATCCATCTGCGTTACTTCCATTTCAAATCCATTTCATTTATGTTTACGAACTTAATTAATTTACCAAAATGAGAAAAAAATCACTTTTTATTCTACTAGTTATCGGAAATATGTTAACTGTCGAAGCCCAAGAAAAAAAAGAAGAGAAAGGAAAAAATCCTTTTTTTCAACCGTATAACACTCCTTTTAATGTTCCCCCGTTTGATTTGATCAAAAATGAACATTTTAAACCTGCAATTTTAGAAGGAATTAAAGAGCATGATACAGAAATTAAAGCAATTGCAAATTCAACTGCTGCACCAAGTTTTGATAATACAATCCTTGCTATGGAAAATGCAGGCAAATTATTATCCAATGTAAATGCAGTTTTTTCAAATTTAAATTCGGCGAACACCAATAAAGAAATACAAAATATTGCTAAGGAAGTTGCGCCAAATTTATCTGCTCATAGAGATAATATTTATTTGAATGAGAAATTATTTGCCAGAGTGAAAGCGCTTTGGGACAAAAAAGAAACGCTAGGCTTAAATTTAGAACAGGCTAAAATTCTTGATAACTCCTATAAAAATTTCATCCGAAGTGGTGCGAATCTCTCAGATTCAGATAAAGGTGTATTAAGGAAAATTAATGGCGATCTTTCTTTATTAAGTCTGAAATATGGCCAAAATTTATTAGCAGAAACTAATAAATATGAATTAGTAATTACAGACAAAAAAGATTTAAAAGGCTTGCCTCAAGGCTTAATTGACGCCGCTGCAACTGATGCCAAAAACAAAGGGAAAGAAGGTAAATGGGTATTTACACTTTCTAATTCTAGTGTGATGCCCTTTTTACAATATAGTGCTAATAGAAAATTGCGTCAAGAGATCTGGAATGCCTATCAAACTAGAGCGAATCACGATGATGAAACTGACAATAAAGAAAATGTTGTACAATTGGCTAACTTGCGCGGACAGCGAGCGCGTTTGTTAGGTTTTAAATCGCACTCAGATTATGTGTTAGAAGAATCTATGGCAAAAACGCCTGAAAATGTAAATAAGCTATTGAATGATTTGTGGAAGCCAGCTCTAGAAATCGCAAAACAAGAAGCGATAGATATCAAAAACATGATGGCTAAAGACGGAATAAAAGGAGCTGTTCAGCCTTATGACTGGAGATATTATACCGAGAAAATTAGAAAGCAACGTTTTGATTTAGATGAGGAGGAGTTAAAACCTTATTTTAGTTTAGAAAATGTAAGAAACGGTGTTTTTCAAGTAACTCAAAAATTATACGGTGTTACATTTACAGAGCTCAATAATGTTCCTAAATATCACGAAGATGCTTCAGTCTGGGAAGTAAAAGAAGCTGATGGAAGTCATATTGGAATTATTTATATGGATTTTCATCCCCGTGATTCTAAACGTGGTGGTGCTTGGATGACCTCTTATAGAACGCAAGAAACGGTTAATGGAAAAAGACTAGCGCCAGTGGTATCCATTGTGTGTAATTTTACTAAACCTTCAGGTACAGCGCCTGCTTTATTGACTTTTGATGAGGTTACTACCTTTTTTCATGAATTTGGACATGCTTTACACGGACTACTTTCTAATGTGACCTATAAAAGCCTTGCAGGAACTAGCGTTCCAAGAGATTTTGTTGAATTGCCGTCTCAAATTATGGAGAATTGGGCAGCTGAAACAGAAGTCTTAAAAATGTATGCAAAGCATTATAAAACGGGAGAAGTAATACCAGAAAGCTTAATCAACAAACTTAAAAATGCTGGCACTTTTGATCAAGGTTTTACAACAACAGAGTATTTAGCCGCTTCGCTATTAGATTTAGAATACCACTCACAAACAAAGGATATCACCCTTGATGCAAATGCGTTTGAGAAAGCAGCAATGAAAAAAATTGGTTTGATAGATGCTATTATCCCTAGATACCGAAGTACGTATTTTAATCATGTTTTTGCCGGTGGATATTCTTCGGGTTATTACAGTTATATTTGGTCTGGAGTTTTAGATACAGATGCATTTGAAGTGTTTAAAACAACTAATTTGTTTAATCCAGAGAAAGCAAAATCATTTCGCGAGAATGTTTTAGAAAAAGGAGGTACAGAAGATCCTATGGTTTTATACAAGCGTTTTAGAGGTGCTGAGCCAAGTATAGAACCTTTGTTAAGAAAGCGTGGATTAGATAAAAAAGAAACAACTTTAAAAAAGTTAAAAGGATAAACTAAAATCTATTTTATAACAAAGAACCCTACATCAAAATTAAAATGAGGTAGGGTTTTTTGTTTTTAGTGTTCAACCAATACTTATCCGTGATAGACTCTAGATGAAGTTATTTTATCGTCTCTTATGTCTAGTACTTCAGCGACTAGCATATCTTCTTGATTATCAACCGTTCTTATGTACTCCATAAATACTCGGTCTCCGTTTGCGGTAAGTGTTTTTACTTTGTAATTTAAACTTGGTAATCGATCAAAAGCATCTTGCCACCATTCTCTTAGTTGTTGTTTTCCAGTAACAAATCCGTTTGTTTCGGGTTTTAATACCTTTAGTTTTGGACTAAAATGCACTGCATCTTCATCGTATAAAGACAATAATTTTTCTAATTCTTTATTGTTAAAAGTCTCAAACCATTTAAAAGCAATCGACTGTAATTTTTCAGGTGTCATATAATTGAGGGGTGCGTTTAAATAAAAAATCCCATACCGTATAGAACGGAAGGGATTTTTGTTTAGTATAAATTAAAGTACGTATTAAACGTTCTTCAAATTGATGATTTCTTGGTCAGTAAGTAATCTCCAGTTACCTCTTGGTAAATTTTTCTTCGTTAATCCAGCAAAAGCCACACGGTCAATTCTTAAAACATCATAATCAAAATGTTCAAAAATACTACGGACTACTTTTACATTAGAAGAGCGCAGTTGTAAACCAATTTCACTTTTCGCTTCTCCATCAATATAACTCACATCTTCAACAAAAACGCGGTGTCCATCAAGTGTCAAGCCTTTATTTATTTTTTCTAAATCTTCGAATTTCAAGTTTTTATCTAGGGAAACTTGGTATATTTTAGATGATTTCTGGCTAGGTAAAGTAAACTTACGAATCATATCGGTATCGTTAGTAAACAATAACAAACCGGTTGTATTTTTGTCCATTCTTCCTATAGCACCAATTTTTGCTGTAGTAGAACCTTTTACTAATTCTAATACATTTCGATATTCTTGACCTTCGTCCATCGCAGTTGTAAAGTTTTTTGGCTTGTTCAACAAGATATAAACTTTCTTTTCTGGTGTCAATGTAGCACCGTCAAAATTAACAACATCACCAGGTTTTACCATATATCCCATTTCGGTAACCGGAATTCCGTTTACTTTTACAGTACCAGACGTAATGTAAATATCTGCATCACGACGCGAACAAGCCCCAGAATTAGCTATATATTTGTTCAAACGAATTTCGTCTTTTACTTTTGGTCTTTTTGCCGCTTGGTTTGGCTTTTTCTCTACTTTATCAGAAACAACTTCTGCAACTTTAGTAACTGTTTTAACTTTTTTTGGCCCTTGTGCCCTTTTTTGCATCGCAGGTTTTGGCTTGTTAGAACTTGGTCTTGAACTAGTTGCTCTTGGACCACTTCCTTTATTATTGCCTTGCTTATTATTCATAATATTCCTTAATTTGCGCAAAGGTAGTATTTATATAATTGATAATCAATAGTTGAGGAGTATAAATAGGTAACTATCTAACTAATAAGTCACTTAATAGTTTGAGTTTCTTTTTCTGGAGCTATTTCCCGCTTTTCACTGTATCTTTTATAACATTTTGCTTTCCGCCTTCAAAAGGCTAAAAGCCAAATATTATAAAAGGATGCCGTTGCAATCTGGGCTAGGCGAGTATCCTAATTAGCTATTCTTGTAATAATAGATTTAGCAATATCTAAAATCTATTTTCATTTTTTTTTAAATAGTCAACAGCATTCTTTTCCCATGCCATAATACCGTTGGATCTATCAAAACAATACAAAATACACCCGCAACAATTAAAAATTTGAGCACGTTGTGTAGAAATAAAAATTGCCCTTTTCGGTTTGCTTTCCAAAGGTATAACAAAAAGAAAATCAATATGATAAGGCAGGAATAAAAATAAATATCCATAAAGCCAACATCGGATATTTCTATTAAAACATAAACAGGAATAATTATTAAAACTGTCAATGTTGTTATGATTTGTTTGGAGATCATCTCACCATAAACAATAGGTATGGTTTTATAACCATTGGCTAAATCTCCTTTTAAGTTTTCTAAATCTTTAATCATTTCACGAATAAGAAGCAGGATAAAAAGAAAAGTTGCGTGCGAAAAGATCACTCCCAATTGTCTTTTGTAATTGTCAATATCTTCAAACGGAATGCGTGTGTAGAAGTAAAGCAAAATGGCAAAAAAAGGTAAAACCGCTAACAAAGCAGCTGTAAGATTTCCAATTAATGGGTATTTTTTTATTTTATGAGAATAAAACCAAATAAAAAATATGTAGCCAGAGAAAAACAAAAATACGCGCCAGGAAACAAATAGAGCCATCAAAGCAACAATAAAATTAAGGGTAAAATAAACGCTTAATTTTGTTTTCTGACTGACCAATCGATCCAACATTGATTTGTTAGGACGATTGATTAAATCCTTTTGGCTGTCGTAAAAATTATTAATAATGTAACCCGAAGCGATCGTTAGTGAGGAAGCGAAAACCAGTATAAACAAATTGAAATCCAACAAAATATCTAAAGCTCTTTTCTCGGGAGCGAGTATAAATACGGCAGATAAATACTGCGCTAAAATAATTATTGGAATGTTATACCCTCTAACTACAGAGAACAAACTTGCAATTTTCATTATAAGAAGTTTGTGCTTTCTGTTCATTGAAACATCTGGTTAGCCACAAAGGCACAAAGGCTCTAAGTATTTTTTATTAGTAATTAAACAACAATTATTTCGATATTTATTTTAATTTTCTCCTGGTGGATGTACTATTAAAAAGAATTTTAAAATTGGTAAACTACTTCTAATTTATAATCGATCAATGACAGTCTTGCTTTTTCTAAATCTTCTGTAAAACCTAGAATATAACCGCCACCGCCAGAACCACATAATTTTAAATAGTAGTCATTGCTATCAATTCCTTTTTGCCAAATTCCGTGAAATTGCTCTGGAATCATAGGTTTAAAATTATTCAAAACTACTTTTGATAATTTTTTGGTGTTCATGAACAAAGATTTCATATCACCACCCAAGAAATTTTCTACGCAAGCATCAGTGTGTTTGACAAACTGATTTTTCAACATAGCACGGAAGCCTTTATCTTTTAAGTTTTCCATAAAAATATTAACCATTGGAGCGGTTTCGCCCACAATTCCTGAGTCTAACAAGAAAACAGCACCTTTTCCGTCAAAACTTTGTGTTGGAATTCCAGTTGCTTCAATATTATCTTTAGAATTGATTAAAATAGGAATGCTTAAATAACTATTTAAAGGATCTAAACCGGAACTTTTCCCGTGGAAAAAACTTTCCATTTGAGAAAATATATTTTTTAATTGCAACAGTTTCTCGCGAGTTAAATTCTCTAAAACTGTAATTTTATTTTGAGCATATTTGTCATAAATAGCAGCAACAAGAGCGCCACTACTTCCTACACCATATCCTTGCGGAATGCTAGAATCAAAATACATTCCGGTTTCAACATCTTCATTTAAAGTAATTAAGTCAAAATTGACTAAATTAGGTTGTTCCTGTTGTAGGTTTTGCAAATACACCACAAAACGTTTCAGATGTCCATTCGATTTTATGGCTTCCTCAGATGGGTTTTCCTCTTTTTTCAAAGCGCCATTGTAGAAGTTATAAGGAATTGACAATCCCTTTGAGTCACGGATGATTCCGTATTCGCCAAAGAGTAATATTTTAGAATAAAATAGAGGTCCTTTCATATGAGGTAGGTAATTAGCAATTTGGGATTGTTAATCTGATTTTATATATTTTTAAAAATCAGCAGTATCAGCTTGATTTTCTTTTTGTATTTCGTTATTTATTACCGCTTGTTCCTCTGGCGATAATTTCTCCCAAGCTTCTTGCTTGTCTTTTTCAAAAATCGTTTTTATGGCATCAATTATCGCTTTGTCATTAGTCGCTAACAAAAGTTGTATCAATTCTATTTTTTCTGACTGAATATCCATAATCTAACTATTAGAAAATAAAGGTATTGAAAAAAACTTAATACTCAACCGCTCCACTTCCAATTTCGTCACAAATGTACTGACGATTTTGGCAAAAGCCAACTAATTCGTCTTGAATAAATTGCAATACAATTTCTTTATCCTTATTTGGATACAAAACATGCACATTTGCACCAGCGTCTAAAGTGAAACAAACGGGTATTTTAGTAGCATTCCTAAACTTCCAAATGGCATTAATAATTTCTAAAGTATTAGGTTTCATCAATATAAAATACGGCATCGAAGTCATCATCATCGCATGTAAAGTCAAGGCTTCGCTTTCTACAATTTTGATAAATTTATCTAAATCTCCATTTTCGAAAATAGCAATTAATTGCTCTAAATTTTCATGCGCTTGTGCAAATCGCTTATCGGCAAAAGGATGGTTGTGCATGAGCTCATGACCAACGGTACTAGAAACCTGTTTTTCGCCTTTATCAACTAATAAAATGGTGTCTTGAAAATTTTTGAAATTCTCATGAACAGTATGCGGGAATTCAACTCCAAATAAATCAGAACTTCCAGGAATGTTGTTGTGATTTCCCCAAACTACGATTTCTCCTTTTATACTACGACAAGCACTTCCAGAACCTAAACGTGCGAGCATTGATGCTTTTTGATAAAAATAAGCTTCCGTCATTGCTGGATTTAATTCTTTCTCTAAACGCATCAAGTTCATCGCTAAAGCCGCCATTCCTGATGCTGAAGATGCAATTCCTGAACTGTGTGGGAAAGTATTTTCGGTATCAATCGTAAAATGATATTCTTTTAAAAAAGGCAAGTAAATTTCGATTCGCTCTAGAAATTTTTGAATCTTTGGTTTAAAATCTTCTTTTGGTTTCCCTTCAAAAAGTAAATCAAATGAAAAAGTATTGGCTGTTGCATTTTCCGTAATCGAATTATCTCTTTTGGTGAAAGCCAATTTAGTAACTGTTTTGCAATTATTAAGTGTAAAACTCACAGATGGATTTGCAGGAATCTGATTGTCTTTTTTGCCCCAATATTTCACTAAAGCAATATTGCTAGGAGCGCTCCACTGAAAGTTACCACTTTCTACAGTATGCGTATAGTTTGAAGGAATAAAATCCGTTGCTGTAAACATAATTGATAAATTTTGTGCAAAGATACTCTATTTTTTACCGCTGATTCGTAGATTTTTTTAAATCAATTCTGATGAAAATTGTAGTGCGATCTGTATGTAATTTGCTTTTTCTAATAATTATCTTTTTCTAAACTCAACAACAGAATACTAATTATAATCTATTTTGCTCGTCATTAAGGTCAGCCTCTTTTACTTCTTTCTTTTTTGCTGAACCAAAACTGTAGGTAAGAGATACAGTTACTTTTCTTGTTTCCCAACGATTTACCCAGTTGGTTGTTACGTTATCTTGTTTGGTAGTTTGTATCCATTGACTTTTTTTCAATACGTTTTGAGCGCTAAGATTCAAACGTAATTTGTTGTTAAGAAAATCTTTTCGCATACCAAAAGACATATCATATGAGGGTTTGAAACTAGTGTTTCCATAATCTCCATTTTTACTGTAAAAGCTATTCCAAGTGGCACTCCAATCTTTTGCAAGGGTAAAAGACTGATTTATTCCTGCGGTGTACGATATACCACTATTGTCAAATTTATAGCCTTCCAAATCAGATTTAGCTTGTCCAAAAGAAACTTCGCTACTTACTTGAGCTTCCCACCATTTTTTTAAAGTCCAACTGGTGTTGTAGGAAAGTCCGATGCTTTTAGAACTTCCAATGTTGTCATAATACAATGTTGTAATTTTTGTATCCTTATTGTAATCTATAATTTGATACATTTCGTCTGTAGAAAAATTCGCAAATAAGGAAACAGATGTTTTTTGTTTATTAATCCAAACTAATTCAAATGCATCGGTAAACTGAGGAGTTAAATTAGGATTTCCTACAGAAACATTATACGTGTCTATATATTCGTAATAAGGATTTAGATATAAATAACGAGGTCTTTGAATGCGGCGGCTGTAGGAAAATTTGAATTGATTACTTTCTAAATTGGCATTAATGCTAAAGGAAGGAAAAAGAGATGAATACTGATCTTTATTCTTAGTATTAGAGGTTACAGAAGTAGCATTGTAATTAATATATTCTGCTCGTAATCCTGCTTGAAATTCTAACTTCCCTGTCGTAAAATTTGCAATTCCATATCCAGAAAGAATAGATTCTTTATAAATCAGTCGATTGCTTCTGTTGGTATTTACAACATAATCTCCTTGCGCATTTTGGTCTTGTAAAACAATCGTATAATCATTGTTTACATAACTGTATTTGCTTCCTGTTTCTATACTAAAGGCTTTATTTATCTTTTTCTCAAAGTCCACTTTTGCACTTAAGATATTAAAGTTTGTAGGGTTTTGGTATTTTACAAACTCATTGTTTTTGTAATTATCGTTAGTTATAGCTCTAAAATATGAATTTGATGTAATGCGGTCGCTTTCATTTTGGTAATTTGCATAATTTATTTGGGCATCCAATTTAGTATCTAAACTATCTGTGGCAAAATTGTAAAATACAGTACTTGTTAGGGTATTATTAAGAATTTCGTTTTGTGTTTTTAAGATCGTATAGCGATTGTAAATACTATTGTCAAATTCTTCGGTACGTCCGTTTGTAAGTTCATCACTTTTATAAACACTGTAATTTGCAGAGGCACCAATAGTAGCATTGGTATTTAATTTATGAGCGGCTCCAAAGTTTCCAGAATAACTATTAGAAATAGGCAACCAATCATTTTTTTGCTTTAAAACTGTGGTAAGAAATGGATTTACTACAGTTTGTTCTATAGTTCTGTGATTTGCAGATTCCGAGTAATTATAGTTTAAACCAAATTTAAGGTTCCATTTGTCGGTATTGTTGTAAAGGTTTATTCCGTTGTAGTTTTTGATGAATTCTGCATAACCAATGGATGTTTTTACATTTCCCGTTAATCCCGTTGCAGCAGATTTTTTTAAAACAATATTAAAAATACCGGCACTTCCAGAAGCATCATATTTTGCGGAAGGATTGGCAATAATTTCAACTGTTTTGATATTGGTTCCGTCCATAGTTTTTAGATATTGCTTAAGCTCTTCACCAGTTAATAAGGAAGGTTTACCGTCTATCATAATTTGAAGATTAGCATTTCCTCTAAAAACTACATTTTCATCCTTGTCTAAACGAACTCCTGGCAACTTGGCTAAAGTTTCAAGACCGTCATTGCCAATGCCTAAACCAGCTTTTTCTACATCAACAATCATTTTATCCTTACTGAGTTTTATCGCACTTTTATTTTGCATTATCACGACTTCATTAAGAGCTACGGAATCTTCCTCTAAATAAAAATCTTGATTTTGAATCGCCTTTTTTGCAGTGTTAATTTCTGATTTAAATGTCTTATAACCCAATAATTCTACTTGAATATAAAATGATGGAGTATTAAGTAGGATTTCATAATGTCCTTTTTCATCTGTGGTAGCGAATTTTAGGAAACTATTATTTTGAGCATTAAAAACAGAAACAGTTGCAAAAGCTAACTTCTCTTTATTGTTTTTTGCTGCTATTGTTCCTGTAAGTTTGGTTTCTTGTGCAAACAAAAAATTAATGTTGAATACTAAAAAAAGGATAAGGACTGTTTTCATGATGTTTGGTTTTGTTGTAGCAAATTTATAATAGAGAAACGGTGCCTAAATTCATTTTACACGATACGGTCTTTACACTACACCAAACCTTAAAAAGTATTTAAATTGTATTTTTAATAAAAAAAAGTAGGTTTCGTATAGCCAATTGGTGCGTTGATCCAAAAAAACATTTAAAATGGATGTAGAATGTGTAATTTCATCCCATGGAAATAAATAAAAAACAGTGGTACTTTCATTTTGCCATAATCCTTGTAGTTGTGATTATGGATCTTTTTGCAGATTATATTTATGCTGGATCAGAAGGGTTTGTCAAAAATTTTAAATTCCCTTTAAATTATGGGCGCATCATTATTTATGTAGCCACTTTTACAACTTATGCGCTAAACTTTTTTGTTGTTTGTCCTTACACGCTGCGAAAAAAGAATTATTTTAAATTTGCTTTGGGAGTTTTAATTCTCATTATTATTTTTGGGCGTATTCGCTATTTAGGAGAAGAAGTAATTTTATATCATTTCACCGGAAACCACAATTACTTTGAGGAGTCTAGAAAATTCTTTTTTTATACTTTTGACAATTCTTATTTTGCGCTCAAAGGGATTTTATACAGCACCTTATTGTATTTGTTCTTTGAGTTTGCAAGCAATCAAAACCGCATTCATAAATTGGAATTAGATTATAATAAAGCGGAACTCAATTTTCTTAAATCACAATTAGAACCTCATTTTTTGTTCAATACACTGAACACTTTTTATACCGATTTAATAGATACACAACCCAAGATAGCCAAAGATATTCATCGTCTTTGTGAACTATTACGTTATGTAACTTACGAAGCCGAGCAGGAGTTTATGAGCTTGAGTAAGGAAATTAAATTTATTGAGGATTATATTTATCTTCACAGAAAAAGATTTGAAGACACTTTATTTTTAGAGTACAATGTAGAAGGAATTGTTGGAGAACAAAGTGTACCCTCATTAGTTTTTATACATTTTGTAGAAAATATTTTTAAACATGGAATTATCAACGACAGCGAAAATCCTGCAAAAATTAATATAAACATTACCGAAAACGAAATTACAGTAGCAACTTACAATAAAATTTCATCTTCAGAAAGATATAATAATAGCGGAATTGGTAAGGAAAATTTAAAAAGAAGGCTGAGTGCCATTTATAAAGATGATTATGTGTTAAATTATAACCAATCTAATGATATCTTTACTACCGTACTAAAATTGCCACTTAAATATAAAATATGAAAATATTAAAATGTCTAATTGTTGATGATGAACCACCTGCAATCCGATTATTAGAAAAATATGTTTCTAAAGTTCCTTTTTTGGATTTAAAAGCCTCTACAACAAGTTCTCTAGAAGCATTATCTAAAATTGAAGAAGGTGATATCGACTTGGTTTTTATGGATGTTCAAATGCCTGACTTAACGGGTTTGCAGTTGTCAAAAATTGTAAAAGGGAAAACAAACATCATTTTTACCACGGCTTATCCGCAGTTTGCATTGCAAAGTTATGAAGTAGACGCTGTAGATTATTTGCTTAAGCCATTTGAATTTGAGCGTTTTTATGAAGCTGTTTTAAAAGTAAAAAATAGTTTTCAATCAGAAATTAAAGAAGTTTTAAAAGAAGCAGATGAATTTATATTTATTAAAACAGACGGTAAAAATAATTTTGAAAAAGTCTATGTTAAGGATATCTGTTACATAGAAGGCCTAAAAAATTATGTAGCCATTCATTTAAACAACAAGCAGATTATCACCAATAATACCTTAAAAAGCATAGAGGATTTTTTGCCTGCTTCAGAATTTATAAAAACGCATAAATCATTTATTGTTTCGATGCGACACATTTCTAAAACAGATTCGTTGTGTGTGTACATAAATGAAAAGTGCATTCCTATTGGAGATACTTTCAAGAAAGAACTTTTTGAAATCATTCAACAAAAGAAATTATAATTTTAAAACCTTATTAAATTTTCAACATATTTTATTTTTAAATTTTGAATGAGTATTATTTATCAATTCTAATTGTCAGCAAAGTAGTTATATTACAATAGATACAGCTTATTGAATTGTTTAAAACAGTAGTTTTATTGAAACATATGTTTTTAAGAAATGCATTGAAGTTTTCATTAAATTTGTAAAACATAAAACACATTAAAATGAATAAGATTACCCGAATTTTATCAGTAGTAGTTACTTGCCTTGTGATAGGTTATTTTTCAGGAATCGTTACTCGCTCTGCTATTACAGATTGGTATCCTACTTTGGTAAAGCCTAGTTTTAATCCGCCCAACTGGATTTTTGCTCCAGTTTGGAGTTTGCTTTATGTAATGATGGGAGTTGCCGCAGGTTTGGTTTGGAACAGATTAGAATTTGAAAAAGAAGCCGTAAAAAAAGCGCTAATTTTCTTTGCGATACAGTTAGGATTAAATGCCTTGTGGTCGTATTTATTTTTTGGATTGCACAACCCAATGCTTGCAGGTTTAGAAATTATCGTATTGTGGTTAATGATTTATGAGACCTATGTTCAGTTTGGTAAAATCAATAAAATTGCGGGTTATTTGTTTCTGCCATATCTCGCTTGGGTAAGCTTTGCAGCGGTTTTGAATGCCAGTATTTGGTGGTTGAATAAATAGTATGATTACTATTGACTTTAATAATTATAACTTTTTAAAGTCAGTGTTTTTATAAATTAAAAAGTCCATTATGTTTAATACACTTGTTTCTTTTGAAAGTGTTTGCGACTTAGGATCTGCTTCACAAAATTGAAGAAAGAGATTTATTTGCTCTGGTTTTAAATGTAGTGTTTGTATATAGAACTTTTCATCACAAGTCTTTCTTGCCAAAGTTGCAAATTCTATTTTAGGAATTTCTTTTTTGATTGGCTCTTTTTCTTTTTTAAAAAGAGCCATAATTTTACTGCCAATTTTTATTAAATCGACACCATTTTCAATTCTTCCATCGTAAACAGCGGGATTTTTTAAACTAGTTGCATTTTTTATTAAATTTATTTCCTCAATTTTCCCTTCTTCCCATTTATTATCCGCACTCAGTTTAATAGAAGCTATGTTGGTTATTACTACTTCGTTCAACTGTTCTGGTTTGAGTTGTAATGAAATTATTAAGTTGTTGAGGTTCATCGTTTTTTGATCAACCATTAATCTCTTTATTTCATAGTTTTTAGAAATGAAAACTAGTTCATCACCAACTTTTACTTGGACACTAAATGTTCCTAATGTATTAGTAGTAATAACTTGTTTAGACTTATAATTGGCCACATCCACTTTCGGAACAGGATTTTTTTCACACATTACCACACCCTTTAGTATTTTTTGGGATTGTGAAAAAACAGAATTTACCATGATAAAATAGCAAGCAAACAGTAATTTTCCTTTCATAAATAGCAATTAGATAGAAAGTAAAAATATAAGTTTAATCCTAAAATAAATTTAGTAAAGCATTAAAGTCTTGTTAATTGACTTTTAGTCTTTAAATAGTATTCGCTACAATAAAACCACTCGTCCAGGCGTTTTGAAAATTAAATCCTCCAGTTATCGCATCAATATTTACGATTTCGCCCGCAAAATAAAGGTTTTTATGTAACTTACTTTCCATGGTTTTAAAATTAATTTCTTTTAAATCGATTCCTCCGGCCGTGACAAATTCCTCTTTAAAAGTGCTTTTTCCATTCACTTGAAAAGTACCATTTACCAGTTGGTTTATTAAGTTTGTCAGTTGAATTTTGGATAAATCGGCCCATTTTGTTTCGGCTTCAATTCCAGAGGCAATCACTAAGCTTTCCCACAATCGATTGGTTAATTCAAAAGGTGATTTTTTAGAAACTGATTTTTTAGCATGCTCTTGTTTTAAGTCTTTTAGCTTTTTTTCAACTTCTTCTGAATCAGCATCATTAAGCCAATTTACAAAAATTGTAAACTGATAATTTTTGTCACGCAAAATTCGTGCGCCCCAAGCCGAGAGTTTTAAAATAGCCGGTCCGCTCATTCCCCAATGCGTAATTAGTAAGGGTCCAGAAGAAATTAGTTTTGTATCTTTTACTTTTACAGTCGCTTGTGCCGCCACTCCTGGTAATTCTTTTATTCTAACATCTTTGATATTAAAGGTAAATAGCGAAGGAACTGGTGTAATTACTGCGTGACCAAAATTTTGTAACATTTCCCAGACTTTTGGATTACTTCCTGTTGCTAATACTAGTTTTTCGCAAAGATAATTTTCGGTTTGTGTTTCTATTTTCCAAAGTGCCTCTTGTTTAAAAATAGATTGCACGCTTTGTCCAGTTAAAACAGCGATTCCCAATTTTTTTGTTGCTTCTAGAAAACAATCAATAATCGTTTGAGAGGAATTTGAAACGGGAAACATACGCCCGTCCGATTCGATTTTTAGTGCTACACCGTGTTTTTCGAACCATTCAATAGTGTCACCAGCACCAAATTGATGAAAAGGACCTCGAAGCTCTTTTTCGCCACGCGGATAAAACTTTACTAATTCATTTGGTTCAAAACAGGCGTGAGTCACATTACATCTTCCGCCACCAGAAATCCTAACTTTTTGTAAAACTTCGCTACCACGTTCTAGAATAGCTACTTTCAATGTTGGGTTTTTTTCTACAATATTTATTGCTGTAAAAAATCCTGCTGCGCCACCGCCAACTATAATTATATCAAAATTCTGATTCATATTCTATCTGGGAAATCAGTGATGATTCCGTTTATGTTATATTGTTTTATTTTTTCGATGTCCTCTGGTTCATTGATTGTCCAAGGAAAAACGTGTATTCCTTTAGCTTGAATTTTAGAAACGTTCTCTTTGTTTAGCAAATGAAAATGTGGGTGAATTGATCTTGCCTGAATAAATTTGGCGAAAGCCAAAGCCAAGTCTAAATCAGTTTCTGTTAAAACGCCAATATGAATCTCTTCGCTTAAAAACCGAACTTGTTGTAAAGCATTCCAGTCAAAACTAGAAACTATAAATTGATTGTATTTCCAGTTTTTCTCCGAAACATATTTCTCGATCAGTACTACTATTTTTTCAGCTGTTTCATAACTCTTTAGTTCAATATTGACCAAACAATTTTGATTAACTAAGTCTAAAACTTCAATTAAAGTTGGAATTTCATGCTCATTATTTATTCTAAAAGCTTTTAATTCAGACAAAGATAGGGTCTTTACAAAGCCATTTCCGTTTGTGGTTCTATCGATTGTTTCATCGTGAATAACTATTAATTCATCGTCAAGACTCAGATGAACATCTAATTCTATTCCGTCCACTTTTAAGTCTAACGCTTTTAGAAAAGAAATTAATGTGTTTTCTGGTTCGAAACCTTTGGCGCCACGATGGCCTATTTTAAGCATATAGGACGATTTTTTTTCAAAGGTAACTAAAATAAAAAAGCACAAACCAAAAACGATTTGTGCTTTAGAGATTCGCAATAGATTATCTAAAAGTTAAAAATTAACTTAAGGATTATTTATTTCTATACTTGATCAGTTGGAGTTGTAATTTCAGCAGGAGCAGTGCTTTTACTATTTACTTCCTTTGTATCCTCTCCTTTTAAATAAGTAGGTAAATTTAATCCTGCCATATTAAATAAATCATTCAAAGGAGGAACCGTTTTCATCATGCCAGAGACAAAATTAGCTGTAGAACCTGCGCCATTGTCACCATTGTTTCCAGAATCCCAAACCGTGATTTTATCAATTTTGATGTTTTTTACAGCTTCCACTTGAGTTCGAACCAATTCGGGTAATTTTTCAATCAATAATAATTGGAACGCCTTTGTAGGATCTCCACCAGCAGCGCTAACTACTTCCTTATATCCTTCTGCTTGTTTTGTTAATATTTCATATAACCCTTTTGCTTCTGCTTCCATTTTTGCAAAGATAGCATCGGCCTCACCTTTGGCTAATTCCCTTGTTTTTTCGGCCTCAGCTTGTGCATCAATAATGGCTTTTTGTTTTGCAATTTGAGCAGGAATAACAATATTGGCATTTTGAGTAGATCGTTCTCTTTCTGCACGAGCTTCTTCGGCTTTTTGCTCTGCAACATAGGATTCTTCTAGTGCTCTTGCACTTTGTACTTTTTCTGAGGCGAGTGCCATTCTTAATGCTTCTGCTTCGCGCTCTCTTCTTGTTGCTTCTGATTGTGCAATAGCAATACGTGCTTCATTTTCTCCTTGAATCGCAATTGCATTGGCCTCCGATGTTTTTACACGGGTATCTCTTTGTGCCTCTGCTTTACCAATACTTTCATCCTTGAAAGCTGCAGCAATACTTACTTCTCTATCTTTATTTGTGATGGCAATTTTTACGTCGCGATCACGGTGGGTTTCTGCAATTTGAACGTCTTTCTCACGATCTGCCATTGCTTTTCCAGTTTCTCCAATTTTTTCTTGTTCTGCAACTGATATCTTAGCTTCATTAATAGCTTTTGCAGCAGCTTCCTTTCCTAGAGCTTCAATATAACCCGATTCATCTTTGATGTCGGTTACGTTTACGTTGATTAATTTTAAACCAATTTTTTTTAATTCCGAATCTACATTTTTAGAAATATTCTCTAAGAATTTATCTCTGTCAGAGTTTATTTCTTCGATAGTCATTGTAGCAATAACCAAACGCAGTTGCCCAAATAAAATGTCTTTTGCTAATTCCTGAATTTGTTCTGGCTGTAAACCTAGCAAACGTTCAGCAGCAGTATTCATACTTTCACTTTCTGTTGAGATTGCAATAGTAAAACGACAAGGAACATCAACCCGAATGTTCTGGCGCGATAAGGCATTGGTTAAATTCGCATCAATAGAAAGTGGTTTTAAATCTAAATATTGAAAATCTTGAACAACAGGCCATATAAAAGCACCTCCTCCGTGAACACATTTTGCAGAAGTTCCTCCGGTGCGACCATAAATCACAAGAATTTTATCAGAAGGACATCTTTTATAACGCGATATAAGAGTTAAAAAGGAAACGAAAATAACGAATACGGCAACGACAATAATAATAATTTCGGTCATGGTTTAGTTTAATTTAATTTTTTTCTACAATTAATAAGTTGTTTTCAACAGCAATTACTTTTACGGAAGAATTCGAATATATTTTTTCATTTGAAAGCGTCATGGCATCTAGTTCATGAAAAGAGCCATTTACGCTAATTAGTACTTTTCCTTTTCCCGATTTAGCTTCGGGAATGGTAAGATATACTTCGGCTGTTTTGTTAAGTGTATCTTCTATTTTGAAACTATTGTTCTCCGATAATTTTAAAATTTGCTTTACTAATATAAAGAAAACGCCAACAAAAGCTAAACCGATTGTAAGAGAAACACCAATCAGCACTGCTTTGTTCTGAATGGAATCATAAAATGAAATTCCGCTCCAGCTAAATCCTAATAAAAAGTTGATAAGATTGCGCAAGGTGAAGATTTCAAAAGGTAAATCTCCATCCCCAGCATCGGAGTCGATATCGGTTTCACCGCCGCTTAGGCCAATGAAAGTCATAATGGTTTGCAAAGCAAAAAATAAGCTAATTGGTAATGCGATATACCAGAAAGCTTTAAGCAAAGGTTCGTAGTTTTCTAAAAATTCCATTGGTTTGGTTTTGATTGCCAAAAATAGACGGAATTTTTTACAAAAGTTATATTTCTTAAAAAAGATATAAAATATATTTAAGTGTTTTACTACTTTTTGATAAAGTTCATTATAAAAAAAAAACACCTTCATTTACAAAGGTGTTTTGAATAAGATGATAAAAAGCTTTTACTGTTTTTTATTATTTAGTTTCGGAAATGGCTTCTAATAAAACAATATCAAATTCAGAATCTATACTGACTTTTCCGTTTACAACCAAAACTTCTTTTCCTGAGTAAGTATCTTTTAGCTTTGTTCCGTTTTTAAAAATAGATGCTACAGTTACTTCTTTTTGACCTACTGGCAGATTTAATCCTATAATAACTGAATCCGAATAATTATTCTTGGAGAATGTTCTAGAAAAAGTATAAGGCTGGTCGGAAATTTTTTTGTGAATTCCTGCACCAATTGAAGGGTGATTTCTTCTAAATTGCCCTAATTTTTGCCAATGTAATAGTGTTTTTTGAGTTTCTGAATTTGATTTAATTTCCTCCCAATTCATAAAAGAACGCAATGTTGCATCACCTTCTGTACCTTCGATTACTAACGATCGTGCACTTTCATCTCCATAATATACTTGAGATAATCCAGGCGAAAGTAACAACTTAATTGCTGCTTCTTTACTTTTTGTGCGTTTGGCATCAAAAGGAGCTCCGTCATCATGAGAAGATAAATAGTTTAAAACACTGTATCCTTTCAATTCATTATTTAACTTGTCTGAATATTTAGAGAATATAAATTCATATTCTTTTTGGGCATCCCCTTTAAATTCGAAATTGATCATGTTGTTAAAACCATTTTCGAAATAGTTGATTTTTTTATCTCCAAAGTCAAAAATTTTTCCACTGCCGATGCCATAATTATATACTTCGGCAATTGTATAGAAAGAATTTTCATCTAAAACTTTAGTAGGGTTATTTTGCTTCCAAGTGGCAAAAGCAAAGTCACATTGCGTTTTAAAATCAGCCCAAACCGTTTCTTCGGTGTGTTTTACTGTGTCGGCTCTGTAACCATCAATCCCGTAATCACTAATATAATCTGTGAGCCATTTTATAATATAATATTTGGGTGCTTTTGGATATCCAGTACGAGCAAAAAACGCATCTAATTCTGCCATTTCTTTTTCATAGCGTCCTTCTTTTTTCCACTTTTCGATTAGAAAAGGAGGTAAATCTACATTTTCATTACTTTCTGTTTTAATGTCAGGAAGGTTAGACACTAGCGTACACGCAGTGGTGCCTTTATAGGATTTATAATCACATACTGGACCTGTTCGTACCCAATCCTTTGGCCAGACAGTATCTGTTTGTGTTACCGGTCCAGTATGATTGATTACACCGTCTAGTATAATTCTAATTCCATGTGCATGTGCTTTATCGACTAGCATTCTTAAATCTTCCTTGGTTCCAAAGTTAGGATCTAAGTTAGTCCAATCTCTCGTCCAGTAACCATGAAAACCATATGTTAGTCCAGTTCCTTCATCTACACCATCGTGAATTTGTTCTACAACTGGTGTAAACCATATTGCATTTATTCCTAATTTATCAAAATAGCCTTCTTCTATTTTTTTGGTAATTCCTATAATGTCACCTCCTTCAAAACCGCGTAATTTTGCCGTTTTTTTATTTCTTTCAAAATTAGTATCATTTGATGTATTGCCGTTATTAAAACGATCTGTTAATAAGAAATAGACATTGGCTCCTTCCCATACAAAAGGTGTTTTCTGTATTTTAGAAACATTTTTAGAAGTGGAACAACTTCCCATGATAATTGTTAGGAATAGAAAAAAAGGGATGAATTGCTTTTTCATTTTTTAAATTTAAACGATTGTATTTTAGCTCTTTTATTCTGAATTTTTTAGCTTATTCTAAAGTAAATTAAGTCGGGCTAATAAGCGATCAAACACTTATTTACTTTCGATAATACTAATTGCATAACCTCCTCCAGGCGCAGATAATTGTGATAGTTTTGATTTATTAGTGATTGTACTTTTAGTAATAGTGTATGCTTGCGGATTTGTTTTGTAATGTGCATCTTTAGCGTCAGCATAAAGTATAGCGGTGTATTTTTTTCCTTTATCTAAAAAATCAAAATTAATAGTTGAAGTGCGGCTGTTGTCTCCATTTACGTTACCTACAAACCAATTATTAGTTCCTTTTGCTTTTCGCGCTACAGTAATGTAGTTACCAGGTTCTGCCTCTAGGTATTTACTTTCATCCCAATCTACTGCTACGTCTTTTATAAATTGAAAAGCATCTGGGAACGCATTATAATGTTCTATTAGATCTGCTGCCATTTGTAAAGGACTATACATCGTTACATACAAAGCCAATTGATTGGCAATAGTGCTATTTACATGTGACTTATTATCAGGATTTAGTTTGCTGATGTCCATTTCAAAAATTCCAGGCGTGTAATCCATTGGTCCACCGATTAAACGGGTAAAAGGTAAAATCGTTACATGATTTGGTTTAGAACCACCAAAAGCTTGATATTCTGTTCCTCTAGCCGATTCATTGCCAATTAAGTTTGGATAAGTTCTAGAGATTCCTGTAGGACGTATGGCTTCGTGAGCATTCACCATTATTTTGTAATCGGCGGCTTTTTCTATGGCATATTGGTAATGGTTTACAGACCATTGGTTATAATGATTTTCTCCACTTGGAAGAATATCTCCTACATAACCACTTTTTACAGAATCATAACCGTTATCTTTCATAAACTGATAGGCTTTGTCCATGTGACGCTCGTAATTGCGAACCGAACTTGAGGTTTCATGATGCATCATCATTTTTACTCCTTTAGATTTTGCATAGGCTTGAATCCCTTTTACATCAAAGTCAGGATATGGAGTTACAAAATCAAAAACAAAATCTTTAGAATGTCCAAACCAATCTTCCCATCCTTCATTCCATCCTTCAACTAAAACCGCATTAAAACCATGAAGAGCCGCAAAATCAATATATTCTTTTACATGCTTCGTGTTGGCACCATGAGTTTTATTTGGTGTGGCCTTAGAATAATCGGTAATGCCTAATTGAACAGAGGGAAAATCATTGGTATAAGCCCAAGAACTTTTTCCAGTAATCATTTCCCACCAAACACCCACATATTTTATGGGCTTTATCCAAGAAGTATCTTCTATTTTACAGGGTTCGTTTAAGTTTAGGGTCATTTTAGAGTTCAAGATTTCTCGGGCATCATCGCTCACTATTATAGTTCTCCATGGTGAGAAGTTAGGTGCTTGCATGTATCCTTTGTCTCCCTTTGCATCTGGTGTTAGCCACGATTGAAAAATCATGCTTTTATCGTCTAAATTTAAATGCATACACGAATAATTAATCAAAGCTGCCTCATGCAGATTGATGTAAATCCCCTCCTTTGATTTCATCATTAATGAAGTTTGCACGCCTGTTGGTGAAAAAGATTTCTGGGATACGTTTTCAGTAAATGCTTTTTCCGAAAGACCTCTTATTTCTGATAATTTCGATTGAGTGTAATCATATTCTTGAGTGTCATAATCTCCTGGAATCCAAAAAGCAGTATGGTCTCCAGTCATTGCAAATTGTGTTTTTTCCTCTTTAATAATAAAATAAGTAAGGTTTTTTTGTGTTGGGAATTCATATCGGAAACCCAAACCATCATCAAACAATCTAAAACGAATGATAATTATTCGTTCCGTTTCTTTTTGTTTTAATGTTACTGCTAGTTCGTTGTAATGATTCCTAATTTTGTTTACTTCTCCCCAAACTGGTTTCCAGGTTTCGTCAAAACTAGTTTGTTGTGCATCCAATATAATAAAATCATCAAGTAATGATTTTTTGTCGTCTTTTAGCTCTAGTCCTAATGTACTTGGTTTTATAACATCTTTGTTTTTGTATGTAAGGTTATAAGTTGGAGTTCCATCATCCAATAAGGAAAATTGCATTACAAATTTGCCTTCAGGTGATTTTAATTCTTGTGCTTGCAGAATGCTATTACTAAGAAGAATAAATGCAGTTAAAAATAGATTTTTCATATTTCTTTTTTTTAATGATATCGTAACTTTTAATTCTGTGGGCTTTTGCTAGCAAACACTTTTTGGCCATTAACGACTAGCGCAAGTTTTGTGTCTCCATTGACATAAAAATGAGTTTCATTTTGACTCACCACAACGGTTAAAATCTGATTTCTAAAATTAATTTTAAAGGAGTACGACTGCCATTCTTTTGGAATTTTTGGAGAAAAATGCAAAGTGTTGTCTCGTACTCTTAATCCACCAAAACCTTCTACAATACTCATCCAAGTTCCAGCCATAGATGTAATATGACATCCTTCTTCTACTTCATGGTTGTAATCATCAAGATCCAAACGAGAAGTCCTTAGATAAAAGGAATAAGCCATATCCATTTTGTCTAATAAAGCTGCTTGTATAGAGTGAACACAAGGAGATAGGGAGCTTTCATGAACAGTAAAAGACTCGTAAAAATCAAAATTATTTTTTAATTCTTCTCTAGTGAAATGATCTTCAAAGAAATAAAAACATTGCAAAACGTCAGCTTGTTTAATGTATGGCGAACGCAAAATTCTGTCCCAAGACCATTTTTGATTGATGGGTCTTTGGCCTTTGTCTAAATCGGCTACGCGAACAAGGTCTTTGTCTAAAAAACCATCTTGTTGTAAATATAGATTGTGTTCTTCAGAAAACGGGAAATACATATTATCTGAAACATTTTTCCAAGATTGTAATTCAGAATCGGTTATTTTTACTTTTTCAGTAATTCTTTTGTGATCCAACGGATATTCTAAGGATACTTTCTGAACTTGTTCATAGGTATATTCAAGGCACCATTTTGCAATATAATTGGTATAAAAATTATTATTGACATTATTTTCATATTCATTAGGGCCTGTAACTCCTAAGATTACATATTTTTTTTGATTGCTAGAATAATTTACTCTTTGGTGCCAAAAACGAGCAATTCCGATAAGCACTTCTAAGCCTTTTTCTGGAATGTAGCTGTAATCACCTGTATACCTATGAAAATTATAAATAGCAAAAGCAATGGCTCCATTTCTATGAATTTCTTCAAAAGTTATTTCCCATTCGTTATGGCATTCTTCACCATTCATAGTCACCATTGGATACAAAGCTGCTCCATTTACAAAGCCTAATTTTGAAGCGTTTTCTATCGCTTTGTCTAATTGATTATAGCGGTAGGTCAATAAATTGCGCGCAACTTCTTGATCTTTAGTAGCCATATAAAAAGGAATACAATACGCCTCAGTGTCCCAATAGGTTGAGCCGCCATATTTCTCTCCTGTAAAACCCTTTGGTCCAATATTCAGGCGAGAGTCTTTACCCAGATAGGTTTGGTTTAACTGAAAAATATTAAAACGAATTCCCTGTTGTGCTTTTACATCTCCTTCAATGGTAATGTCTGACATTTCCCAGATCTCTGACCAAGCATTAATTTGATCTTCCAATAGTAATTCATATCCTTTGGATACTGCCTTTTCGATTGCTTTTTCTGCAGCAATTAGTGTGTTTTTATGGTTTAAAGAAACGGTATAACCTCCTATTTTTTGAATAGAGGATTTTTCTCCTTGCGCAACTATGACATCATAGTTAAATTGTATTTTATCTGATTTTGTTTCTACATCAGAAGGAGAAATAGCTGTTTTTTGTCCATTAGACCAAATGCTGTTTTGCATGAAAGTCGTTACTTTAAAATGAGTTTTAAAGGTTTGAGCTGTTACAAATGCTTTATTATTTGCCTTTGATACCTCTAGCGGTTCCCAGAATTTTTCTTCCCAATTGGCATCTTCATTCGTAATTCCTGCATCAACATAGGGTTTGTAAATTATTTTTGCATTTTTGTTTAAAGGCGTTATTTCGTAATTTATGATACCAATCTCGTCAAGTTTTAATGAAACAAATCGACGTACATTTACTGCAATTTCGGTTCCATTCTTCAGTATGGCATTAAAGGAGCGATTGTACCATCCTTCCTTCATATTCAATTCTCTACGAAAGTTTTTTACTTCCATACAGGTGTTCAAATCTAAATTTTCTCCATTAATTTCGATATCGATTCCTATCCAGTTAGGAGCATTCAAAACTTTAGCGAAATATTCGGGATATCCATTTTTCCACCAACCCACTTTGGTTTTATCGGGATAGTAAATACCGGCAATGTAACTTCCTTGAAAGGTTTCTCCGGTATAATTTTCTTCAAAATTTGCACGTTGTCCCATCGCGCCATTGCCTATGCTGAACAAACTTTCGGAAGATTTGATACGTGTAACATCAAACCCTTCTTCTATGACAGACCAATTATCTGGTTTTATATAATCTTGATTCATTTCGCTTTAATTTGTAATAAGCCCTAATTAGTAGAGATTTGCTCCATTTTAGGAATAAGCAAGTAAGAGGACTAATTAGGTGTACTTGATTTTAAAAAAGTAATTTTTAGGAATTAGTTATTTTGAAATAAAAAACTCTATAAATGGGTTTTTTATAGCTGTAAAATCTTCAAATGTATATTTTGCTTCCTTTAATACAGAAGCATTTCCTATTCCGACACTGGTCATATTTGCTATGTTTGCAGCTTGAATTCCAGCTACAGAGTCTTCAAAAACAATTGCGTTTTCTGGAAGAACATTTAAAGATTTTGCTGCAATAAGAAAAACTTCAGGATCAGGTTTAGCATTCGTTACATCATTGCCATCAACAATTGCATCAAAATAGTCTATAATTCCTGTTTTCTGTAATATTGGTCTAGCATTTTTACTGGCAGAACCTAAAGCTATTAATTGTTTTTTTTCTTTTAAAAATTGTAGTGTTTTGTGAACTCCCGGAAGAATCTCGGTTTCGTTCATGTTTGTTATATAGATGAGATAATCTTCATTTTTTTGGAATAGAAACTGTTCTTTTTCCTCTTGTATAAGATCAATTTTTCCTATTTCTAAAATGATATCTAAAGAGCGCACGCGGCTCACTCCTTTTAATAATTCATTATGATCTAATGTAAAATCGATACCTAGCTGATTGGCAATTTTTTTCCAAGCTAAATAATGATATCTGGCAGTGTCAACGATCACTCCATCTAAGTCGAAGATAAATGCTTTCTTATTCATTATTGCTGTTTTATTACGTCATCTACATCCTGTACTTTAAAAACTAAAGCAGCAGCAATCAAGAAACTAAAGCCACTAGTAACCAATGCGAAAATAGCATTGTCATGGTAAACATATTTAACTAATGGTCCGCCGATCAAGGCATTTATAATTTGAGGAACTACAATAAAAAAGTTGAAGATACCCATGTAAACTCCCATTTTCATAGGAGATATTGAACCCGCTAATATAGCGTAAGGCATAGATAAAATACTAGCCCATGCGATTCCGACACCTATCATAGATAATATTAACCAGTTTTCATTTGGCACGAAGTAGATTGATATTAATCCTAAACCTCCAATGACCAATGAAATAGAATGTGTTATTTTTCGACCTATTTTTTTTGCAATGTAAGGAAGGGCAAATGCGTAGAAAGCCGAAACCAGATTGTAAATTCCAAAAAGGACACCAACCCAATCTCCTGCATTTTGGTACGCTTCACTTTTGCTATCGCTTATGGGTAAGCCGTATACGTGATGGGCTATGGCAGGAGTGCTAAATACCCACATTCCAAAAAGACCAAACCAAGAAAAGAATTGTACCCAACTTAACTGACGCATCGTTTCAGGCATTTTTTTGAAATCTTCAAAAATGTCTAATAAGCTGTTTTTTTTGATTTTTACAGTTGAAACGTTTGTTTCTAAAAGTGTCTTTTTTTCTTCAAATTGTGCTAATTCTTCTGGAGAATATTCTTTTGTTGTAAAAATCGATACTAATATGGAACCAACAAGAATGATAGCTCCAATGACAAAAGATAAAATTAAATGCATTGGAACGCCGCCGCTTTCATTTCTATTAGAAACGCCAAACCAATTCGTTAATACATATGGTAGCCAAGAACCGATTACAGCACCAAAACCAATTAAAGCGGTTTGTACACTAAATCCAAGAGTTCTTTGATCCGTTCTTAAGTTGTCGCCAACTAATGCTCGAAAAGGTTCCATGGCAATATTAAACGAAGCATCCATGATCATAAGCATTCCAGCTCCAACCCATAAAGCAGGTAAAAAGGTAATAAAAATGGCTGCTTGTGGCATTAATATCAAACCTACTGAAGCTAATACAGCACCTAATAAAAAGAATGGTTTTCGTCTTCCGAGTTTTCCCCAAGTTTTGTCGCTGTAATATCCTATGACCGGTTGTACAATGAGTCCCATTAAAGGAGCAATGATCCAAAACCAAGATAATTCATGTACGTCTGCACCAAAAATTTGGAGAATTCTGCTGGCATTAGCATTTTGAAGGGCAAAACCCATCTGTATCCCTAAGAAACCGAAACTCATGTTCCAAATTTCCCAGAAACTTAATCTACGCTTTTCCATTATCGTAATTTAAAATTGATACGATAAGCGCTATGCTTATCAAAACTTGTCTTATTTTCGAAGTAAAAGTCAAAGCTTTGAGTGGTAAATATAAAAATATATTTTAATTCTTTGTTTTTTATAAAGAAATAAAAGGAAAGATTTGCAACTACAAGGTTGTAGTAGTGAAATAAATAAGAAAAAAGATAATGTATGATTCAGGAAAAAGCCAAATTTGGGTGTTAATTTCTAAAAGTGAACTGTAATAACTGTGATTAAAAGCTAAAAATCACTTGGTAGATTCTCTTTCTATCAGATGAGTTTCTATTACTTCTGTTTTGTAGCTTTCGTTTTCTTCTTCGTCTTCTAATTCAAGTCTTTCAATTAGCATTTTCGCAGCAACATTTCCCATTTTTATACCACTTTGACTTACAGTAGTTATAGTAGGAGTAGAGTATTTAGAAATCATGCCGTCGGTAAAGGCAATGACAGCAAGGTCGTTAGGAACGTTCAATCCAATTTTGTGAGCCGTTTTTATAATTGTTACCGCAAACAATTCATTTACTGCAAACACCGCATCGATCGCTTTATCTTCTAATAATTTGCCTATTGTTATTTCGCAGGTATCAATATCTTCAATTTTAATGATTAGTTCGTCATTAAAAGGAATGTCGTTATCTAAAAGTGCTTTGGTGTAACCATCGGTTCTAAGCTTGCCTACACTTACATAATCTACAGTGGTTACTAATGCGATTTTTTTTCTTCCTTTATCAATTAAGCTTTGAACTGCCTCGTAAGCAGCTAGTTTATCATCAATTATCACTTTGTCACACAAAATTTCATTGGTTACTCTATCAAACATTACGACAGGCATTCCTTGATTTATAACTTCTGTAATGTGATGAAAATCACCTTTAAACTGCGTCTCTTTAGAGAGTGACATGATAAAACCATCTATGCTACCATTGGCAAGCATCTCCATATTTAATACTTCTTTGTCAAAAGAATCATCGGACAGACAAATGATTACACTATAACCGTTTTCGTTAGCTACTTGTTCTACACCGTTTATTACTGTAGAAAAAAAGTGATGAACGATTTCGGGAATGATGATGCCAATTGTTTTTGTTTTTCTATTTTTTAAACTCAGCGCTATATTATTGGGTTTATAATTGTAAAACTTTGCAAAAGCTTGCACTTTAAGTCGGGTATCTTCGCCAATTTCAGGGCTATTACGAAGTGACTTGGAAACGGTTGAAATAGAAACGTCTAATTCTTTTGCGATTTGTTTAAGCGTAATTTTCTTTTTCATATTGCAATCGAGTAAAAATTTATTTCGTAATAAAGATAAAATATAATTTCACAATTAATAATTTAATTGGTGAAAATGCAAATAAATCAGAAAGTTTTCAACACTATCACGTTTTCGTAGACCAGGAAAAAATACTGCTTGTCGGGAGTAACAAATTTTACATAAATTTAACATTCGAAGTAATAGTTAAGCATTAAGATTCTACAAAAAATCAATTAATTTAAATGAAAAGTATGAAAACAATTTATAAAAAGTTGTTCATTTTAACATTACTGCTCCCATTCAGTATTTTGGCTCAGAGTACTTTAGGAGGAACTGTCTTAGATAAATTATCGGGGCAACCTATTCCTGGAGTAAACGTAAATATTGAAGGAAACAAAAGTGGTGTTTCTACTGATTTTGATGGTAAATACCAATTGTCGAATGTAAAAAAAGGAGATAAAATTGTTTTCTCTTATATTGGTTATGCCAATGTTACCGCAATTTTTACAGATCAAAAAACACTAAATGTATCGCTGGTTGAAGATGCCAACCAACTGAATGAAGTTGTAGTACAAGTAGGGTACGGAACCGTAAAGAAAAAAGATGCCACAGGAGCTGTAACAGTATTATCTACTAAAGATTTTAATAAAGGAGCCAATGTTACTGCGGAAAACTTATTAAATGGAAGAGTTGCTGGTGTAACTGTAAATACTAGTGGAGCTCCAGGATCTGGATCGCAAATTAGAATTCGTGGTGGCTCATCTTTGTTCGCGAGTAATGATCCCTTAATTGTTATAGATGGTTTGCCGATTGAAAACAATTCTGATAAAAATTTTGGTTCAACCTCTATTTTAGCGTCTATAAACCCGAGTACAATTGAGTCTATGACGGTATTAAAAGATGCTTCAGCCACTGCTATTTATGGTTCACGCGCTTCTAACGGTGTTATAATAATTACTACCAAAAAAGGAGGAAAAACGCTTGCTGTAGATTATAATTTTCAATATGGGAGTGGTAATTTAGTAAAAACTATTGATGTCTTTGATGCCAATTCTTTTAAAGCGATTATTGCACAAAGAAGACCAGATGATGTTCCGAAATTAGGTAATGCTAATACAAATTGGCAAAAAGAAATTTATAGAAGAACTGATTATGTAGATAATAACATTTCATTAAGAGGAAACTTATTTAACATCATTCCTTCTCGAATTACTGTGGGTAATACTTATCAAGAAGGTTTGCGATTAACTAATGTATTTAATAGAAATACAGTTGGTTTAGCCTTAAACCCATCCTTTCTGGAAGATCATTTGAAAATAAAATTGAATGCCAATTATTCGAACGAGAACAATAGATTCGCTGATGGTGTGGAGGGAAGCGCATTGCGATTTGATCCTACCCAGCCAGTATATAAGTCAGGTTCTATTTATGGTGGTTTCTTTGAATATTACAATCAGGCCAATGGTAAACTTATCTCGCAAACTCCTAGAAATCCTGTTGCACAATTGTTGCAAACTTTTGATGAAGGAAAAAACAATCGCTTTTTTGGTAATTTAGAATTAGATTATAAGTTTCATTTTTTGCCAGCATTAAGAGCGGTTGTAAATGCGGGATTTGATCAGGCCGATGGAGAAAGAGCTAAAACAGCTTCGGCCTTCGCAGCTAGTTCAGGCACTAATAATGACATTCCTTTTGGTACCAATGAATTCTCCAGAAGTGTTAGAAAAAATAAATTATTGGATGCGTATTTAACATATAATACTTCTTTTGATAAATTGGTTTTTGATATTACTGCTGGATATTCGTATCAAAAATGGGATTCGTTCAACTTTATTACAGGAAATACAAACGATCCTAATTTGCCAACAGGAATTACCGGATTTCCACAAAAAACCATCGATTTTGATAGAGTTAATGTTGGGTTTTTTGGAAGAACAAATTTAAACTTCAACGATAAATACTTGCTTACTTTATCTTTTAGAAGAGATGGTTCTTCTCGATTTGATAAGGATAATAGATGGGCCAACTTTCCTGCTGCAGCCTTTGCATGGAAAATTAAAGATGATTTATTACCAAATAGTACTGCCGTTTCTGATTTGAAAATTAGATTAGGATATGGTATCACAGGACAGCAAGAGATTGGTAATAACAATGATTATTTACAACAATACAATGTAGGAAGTGGTAGCTCTCAATACTATTTTGGGACTGTTGCTTTGCCAATTGCAGTTTCTGCCAGACAGAGTTCTAATCTAAAATGGGAAGAAACCACTACTTATAATGCAGGAATAGATTTTGGTCTTTATGACAATAGAATTACAGGAAGTGTTGAGGTTTTTTATAAAGACTCTAAGGATTTATTAGCCGATGTTGCAACAGCTGACGGGAGTAATTTTTCTAACAGATCTTGGCAAAACATTGGTAGTTTTACTACCAAAGGAATCGAATTTTCAGTAAGTACAGATGTAATTAAAACCAAAGATTTAAATTGGAATCTTAACTTTAATGTGACTGCCTTTGAACGCAAGATAACGGAGTTGAGCTCTGATTTTATTAGAGTTGGAGAAAATTTAGCAGGAACAGGAACCCAAGGACAAGTGCATCAAGTAGGGTATGCTCCAAACTCTTTTTTATTATACAAACAACTTTATGATACCAGTGGAAAACCTATTGAAAATGGATATGCAGATTTAAAT
This sequence comes from Flavobacterium pygoscelis, assembly GCF_023162025.1. Lineage (NCBI taxonomy): Bacteria > Pseudomonadati > Bacteroidota > Flavobacteriia > Flavobacteriales > Flavobacteriaceae > Flavobacterium > Flavobacterium pygoscelis. Next base: position 55,091 of record NZ_JALNUB010000008.1, read on the forward strand.
AATGATAACGTGATCAACTCAAGCGATAAGTATATTTATAAAAATCCTGATCCTAAAGCTACTTTTGGTTTGGCCTCTACATTAAATTATAAGAATCTTGATTTTTCTTTCAACTTTAGAGCAAGTGTAGGTAACCGAGTATTTAATGCTGTTAATGCCAGTAGAGCACAATACAATTTATTAACAACAGGCGGAACGGTGGGAAATATTCCAACTTCTGTTTTAGAAACAGGATTCAATACAACTTCAAATGTAGTTTTATCCGATTTGTTTGTTGAAAACGCTTCTTTTTTGAGGCTGGATAACATCACTTTGGGCTATACTTTTCCAAAATGGTTAGAAGGGAAAGCCTCTTTGCGTTTATTCGCTGGGGTACAAAACGTTTTCGTAATTTCAGATTATTCTGGTTTAGATCCAGAGATTGCAAACAACGGAATTGACAATACCATATACCCGAGACAACGCTCTATTTTAGGTGGGGTTAATGTTAAATTTTAATAATAAGATCATGAAAAAAATAAATTTTATTTACTTCCTATTTGCTTTAGCGACATTGCAATCGTGTACGGGTGATTTAGATGTAGTAGCAGAAGATCCAAGAGTACTTTCTTCGGAAAAACTATTTACTACTCCTTTAGGATACAAGCAAGCATTGGCGGGTGTATATGGCAATCTTAGTTTGACCGGTACAGGAGATGCAGGTTCTTCGTTCTTACAAGGAATTGATGCAGGAACAAGTCAGTTTGGAAGATGTATGTGGTATTTACAAAGTTTAACAACAGATGAAGCCGTTTGGACTTATGAAAATGATGAAGGAGTTGCTGAATTGCAAAGGAATACCTGGACAGCCGCCAATCCTATTTTACTAGGGATGTTTAGTAGAACAATGGCTGAGGTTGCACTTGCTAATGATTTTTTGAGACAATCTACACCAGAATTATTAAGTTCAAGAGGAATTAATGCTACGGCAGATGTTGCAGAAATTAATTTTTACAGAAATGAAGTACGTGTTTTAAGAGCGTTTGCTTATTATAACATGATGGATTTGTTTGGAAAAGCCCCTTTTATTACAGAAAATGATAAATTGAATTTTAAAGGGCCACAATACAACAGACAACAATTATTTGCTTTTATTGAAAAAGAACTGAATGAAGTAATTCCAAATCTTAAAGCCGCAAGAACAAATGAGTATGGGAGATTAGACAAAGCGATGGCTCAAATGATTCTAGCAAAAATGTACTTGAATGCTGAGGTATATATTGGCACACCAAAATATGCGGAGTGTATGACTAAATGTACCGAGGTAATTGGTGGAGGATATTCCTTAAAAACGAATTATTTAGACAATTTTAATGCTAACAATAATACCTCTTCTGAGCTTATTTTTACCTTACAATCAGATGGTATAAAAACTCAAAATTACGGTGCTACTACTGTTATAATTAACGGTCAAGTAGGTTCTATCGAATCCAACGGTGCTGAATTTGGTGTTGGTGGTTTTGGAGGAGCGTTGCGTATGCGAAGACAATTAGTAGAGAAATTTGATGGTTCGCAATTTGATACCGATACCAGAAAAACATATGCAGCTGGTACAAGACCAATTGATATTGCTGAACTTACTAATGCGGGACAAGGATATATTTTGCGTAAATATTCTAATAAAACTTCTGCTGGTATTGCTGGGGTAAACTCCACATTTGTAGATACTGATTTTCCATTATTTAGATTAGCCGATGCGTACTTAATGTATGCTGAGGCGCAAATGAGAAAAGATGGTGCTACCAATTCAAATACTTCTGCCAATGCTTCTGTTCAATCGTTAAATTATATTAATGCTTTAAGAGAAAGAGCAAATAATGGTTCTGCTGTTGCAAATGTTACTCAGTCACAAGTAAACCTAAACTTTATTATTGATGAGAGAGCGAGAGAATTGCATTGGGAAGGTCACCGAAGACAAGATTTGATCCGCTTTAATAAATACGGTGGAGGCAATTACAATTGGGCTTGGAAAGGAAATGTTGCCAATGGAACTTCATTTGCATCCAATTTAAATGTTTTTCCGATACCTAGTTCATCTATTTCATCCAATCCTAATTTGACGCAAAACACGGGCTATTAAATGACTGTTTCACATTAAAAATAAAAAAACATGAAAAATATTAATAAATTATTAGTTGCTTTTTTGAGCATAGTAGCTATTTCTTGTACAGATGATATTCAAGATACCAATAGAGAAGCTGTAGCTGGGGTAAAAGCACCTGTATTATTATCACCAACAGGAGATTTTAATATCGTACTTTCTAAAGCAACAGAAAAAGATGTTGCAACCACCTTTATATGGGACGATGCTGCTTATTCGGGAACGCCTACTGTTGTAAATTATACAATAGAAATTGCAAAAGCAGGAACTAAATTTGCAGCGCCAATTGTTGTTACTACCACTACAAGTCGTTTTAAGGCAATTACCGTTGGAGAATTAAATTCAGCATTAGTGAATGGTGGCTTTGTTGAAAAACAAGAAAACTTAGTAGATATTCGTGTAAAATCATCTATAGGAGCTACCAGCAGTGTAGCACAGTTTTCTAATTTCTTTACTATTAAAGTTACTTCGTACCGAACACCATTAGCAAGTTCATTATGGCTTGTAGGCGCAGCTACTCCTGGAGGATGGTCATGGGATGATGATGCAGAAACCGAGTTGCCATTAGTAATAGGTCAAACCAATGTATATCAAGTGGCAGTAATGTTAAATGGTGGAGAAGCTTTTAGAATTTTTCTAGGCAATAATTTCACAAGTAACGGAAACTGGGATGCGAGTCGCAGTTACGCATTTTACGCTAACGCAGGTTATACCATTACTCCTGAATTAGTAAATGCTAATGATGGTGATTTTAATTTTAAATATACAGGACCAACAGGAATGAGAGTCCTAAAAATTGATAACGCTGCCAAAACGATAACCTTAGAATAATTTTTTTAATGTATCCAAAACAAGACTATTATTCGAGAATGCATTAAAAAAGTCTTTTGAGATATAAATTGTTAGTTAAAAGGAGTAGAAAACGAAGTTTTTCTACTCCTTTTTTTGTTTAAGTGTAATTGTGAGATTTTATAAAAGCTAGCGCAATAATAATAACAACAAGCGATTCAGTTCAGTGAAAATTCAATTTGAAAACAATTCACAGCGTTTCACATGTCGATGTAATAGAACTCTGGTAATATGATATGTCTATTAAATATTTTTTAGTTAAGAATCCAGAGTATGAACTTATCAATTTCAGTTCGTTGATAAAATAGCTTTTTAAGAAACTGGATATTACAAGGAAAAAGAAAAGAATAGATACCAAATTGAAGCCGAAAATAGTTAGTTCAAAAATGGAGATGGTTATGATAGAGTAATAACTTTCGGTACTAACAATCTGAAATAAAATATTTTACAGTAAATTTAAAGAGAATACTCCAATTAAGTATATAAAGACAATCGAAGTTTTTAATGAATAAAAAGAAATGGTTCAAATGAAAAATAGATCAAAAAAAGCTTCTAAAATAAAACGCTTATAACGAATCTTTAAAATTCAGTTATAAGCGATTTTTATTATTTAAGGTTAATATTGCTCAAAATAGGCGATATGTTTCAGTGAAGTCCTTTAGTTGGAGTACTTTTTGAACAACAATTAAAAACCAAAAATTAAATTTTTCCTTCTTTAATTTCATCTACAATTTCCGGGTTTAACAAGGTTGATGTATCTCCAAAATTAGAATAATCACCTTCGGCAATTTTGCGTAAAATTCTACGCATGATTTTTCCAGAACGTGTTTTTGGTAAACCAGACACAAACTGTATTTTATCGAGTTTGGCAATTGGTCCGATATGATTTGAGATTTGTTGATTAATTTCTTTAATCAAGTTTTCTCTGTCGCGATATTCTCCGGTTTCTTTCAAAATTACAAAACCATATAACGCATTCCCTTTTACGTCATGAGGAAAACCTACAATGGCAGATTCAGCAACGGCTGGATGCTCATTAATTGAATCTTCAATAGGTGCTGTGCCAAGATTGTGTCCTGAAACGATAACCACATCGTCTACACGGCCTGTAATTCTATAGTATCCCACTTCATCACGTAAAGCTCCATCGCCAGTAAAATATTTACCTGGAAAAGCAGAAAAGTAAGTTTCTTTATAGCGTTGGTGATCCCCCCAAATAGTTCTTGCAATTCCTGGCCAAGGAAATTTTATACAAAGACTTCCCGTAACTTGATTGTCTTCAATTTCATTTCGTTTGCTATCCATTAATACGGGTTGAATTCCCGGTAATGGTAAGGAAGCATAAGTTGGTTTTGTTGGTGTTACAAAAGCTAAAGGAGATATTAGAATCCCGCCTGTTTCAGTTTGCCACCAAGTATCAACCAGAGGACATCTTTTGCCTCCCACGTGATCATTATACCAGTGCCATGCTTCTTCATTTATAGGTTCTCCAACAGAACCAATTACTTTCAATGTTTCCAATTTAAATTTTTGAACATAAGATAAGTTCTCTTTGGCTAAAGCCCTAATGGCAGTTGGAGCAGTATAGAATTGAGTTACTTTGTGCTTTTCTATTGTTTCCCAAAAACGACTGAAATCTGGATAGGAAGGCACACCTTCGAAAATTATTGTAGTGGCTCCGTTTAATAAGGGACCGTACAAAATATAAGAATGTCCGGTGATCCAACCAATATCCGCAGTACACCAAAAGATGTCATTGTCCTCATAATTAAAAACGTTTTTAAAAGTGTATGCAGCATAAACCATATAACCCGCAGTAGTATGAACCATACCTTTTGGTTTTCCTGTTGATCCTGAAGTATAAAGAATAAACAAAGGATCTTCTGCATCCATAATTTCGGCTACATTATTATCCGATGCTTGATCAAGAAGAGGCTCTAGCCAATGGTCACGACCTTCTTTCATATTAATTTCCGAATGGATTCTTTTTACCACCAATACCTTTTCTACGCAAGGACTTTTTTCTAGAGCTTCATCAACGATGCTTTTTAAGTCTATTGTCTTGTTACCACGATAACCACCATCTGAAGTAATTACCATTTTGCACTCGCTATCATTAATTCTTGCCGTCACTGCCGATGCTGAAAACCCAGCAAATACAACGGAATGGATTGCTCCAATTCTAGCACAGGCCAATGTAGTAATTGCTAATTCGGGAATCATGGGCAAATAAATGCAAACACGATCTCCTTTTTTTACACCTTGATCTAATAAAACATTTGCCATTTTGCAAACCTTTTGGTGTAACTCATTATAGGAAATATGAACCGCTTCTTCAGAAGGATCATTTGGTTCGAAAATAATAGCTGTTTTTTCTCCTTTTTTAGCAAGATGTCTGTCGATACAGTTTTTGGTGATGTTAACTTTAGCCTCAGTAAACCATTTTATTTCGGCTTCAGCCATATTAAAATCGACTACTTTGTCCCATTGTTGGTACCACGTAAAATTTTCGGCGGCTATCTTATCCCAAAACTTTCTTGGTTCGCGAATGGATTTTTTATATTCTTTAAAGTATTCTTCTAGATTATTTATTTTGTAACGGCTCATATTTATAGATGTTAGTTGTTTTTTATTTTAAAAAATGATTTTCAATTTCGTGAACTTTTGATTTTGTTATAATGTAACCTCTACATTTTAATAATTCCCTATTCTGAGAATTTTTTTATTGTGTTAATTCATGAACTTGCTCGACTAATTTTTTAACTGAAAAAGGTTTGGTTACATATAAGTTTGCTCCGAGTGCTAGTCCTGATTCAATATCTTTTTCTTTGTTTTTTGCCGAAAGGAAGATGACTTTGCAATGCCGCAGCCGTTCGTTCTTTTTAATGTGTTCTAATGTTGCAAAACCATCAACCATAGGCATCATTACGTCTAATATAATTACATCTGGAAGTTGATTTTTTAAAATCTCTAATGCTTCTTGTCCATCACGAGCAATAAAAACTTCAAAATTGTTTTTCTTGAACGTGTATTCAAGCGCCATTACAATATTGGGTTCGTCATCTACGATTAAAATCTTTTTCATTTTTTCTTTAACTATTTTCTGCGGTGTTATAATTGGGTAAGGTAAAAATAAAAGTTGCGCCTTCAAGAACTTCTTTTTCTGCCCAAATTCTACCTTTATGGTGTTCTATAATTTTTTTACAAATTGCTAATCCCAATCCACTTCCTATTGGTTTTTTTACATTTTGATTTCTGGACTGATAAAATTTATCAAAAATAGCCTCAAAATCTTCTTTTTTAATTCCTTTGCCATTGTTGTGAATTTTGACCTCGATGTTATCTCTATTTTCAATAATCGAAATTATTATTTTCCCGTTGGCATTTGCACTAAATTTTATAGCATTTGACACTAAATTTGTAACAACTTGAACAATCCGTTCTTCATCATAAAAAGCTTTTATTTCTGAAGAAGATTCTTCAAAAACCACTTCAATTTTTTTATTCTTGATCAATTGTTGTAATGATTCTAAAGTATTTTTTATTGTTCTAGAAATGTCATTTTTAGATAAATATATTTTTTGTTTTCCGGTTTCAAATTTCTCTAAATCTAAAATTTTGTCTATCAAACGGTTCAATCGATCTGATTCGGAAATAATATTTTGTAAAAACTGTTTGCGCAACTCATCTGGTATATCCTCGTCATCATGAAGGATTTCGCTAGCCGCGCGAATAGCCGTAATTGGTGTTCTTAATTCATGTGTAACCGTATCTAGAAATTCATCTTTTTGAATGTCTTTGTTTACGAGTTCTAAATTGGCATTCTTTAATTGTACCGATATTTTTTTTAGTTCATTAGAAGTATCTGTCAGTTTTTTGTTGATGATGAGGTTTTCTTTAGATTCTTCTAAAATTCGCAAGACCTCCGGCAAACTGATCTTATCTTCCTTGATAACACTAGATATTAATATTTTGGCGGAAGCAGTACCAATATGGCCGGTTAATAGATTCTCTGCAAATTTTATAAATCGCGCATCGGCTGTCGTGATATCTTTGTCTACATTGTATTTTAAATTAAAAATAGTAAGAGCTCTCTTTGTTCTGTCTTCTCCTAAAAAACGTTGTAATACTTTTTGAATGTCACTAATGTAAGCGGTACCTTTCCAAATAAAAGCATTTTCATGATTGGTAATATATTTGTCAATATCTACAAACATTTCCGCATAATTGCGTTCTCTGTAATTTCCGCTAAAACTTACGGAAATTGCCATATAACTAAAAGTATTAATAAGTAAGCTCCAGAAAAAAGCATGTGGAATTGGTTCCAGATAATCCAATCCAAAAAGCTGAAAAGGTTTTAATAGTGTAATTCCCCAAGGTCCTTCTTGAATAAACATACTTGTTGATTTTGTAAGACCAATAGCAAAAGGAATTAGTAACGTGTAAAAGCATACTGAAAAACCCAAAATAATCCCAGTGATCGTTCCCTTTTTTGAACCTCTTCGCCAAAAGAGCGCGCCGAAAAAGGAAGGTGCTAGTTGTGCAATTATTACGAAAGCGACCAATCCTACCGAAAATAGAGAATAATCTAAAATGAAAATTCTGTAAATAGCGTAGGATAAAATGATAAGAGAAAATATACCAATTTTGCGACTGTTAACGATACGTCTGTTGTTTTTTTTCTGCGATGCATTTTCAAGAGATCCAATAAATCCATACGGAATTAGTAAATTATTACTAAGCATAGTAGACAGCGAAATACAAGAGACAATAATCATTGATATTGCTGCCGAAAATCCACCCAGAAATACTAAAACTGTCAAGGTGTTGTTGTCAAATAATTGAGGAATCAATAAAGAATATGTGTCTGAATTATGCCCTTTTCCTTCAAAAAGGATGTTGCCGCCCCAAGCAATTGGAAAAACAAAAATATTAAAAAGCAGTAAGTATAAAGGAAAAAGCCAAATGGCAGTTCTAATATGATTTTCTTTATTGTTTTCTACAATTGCTGTATGAAATTGTCTAGGTAATAAAAAAATGGCAAACATGGATAATATACATAAAAAGAACCAATTAATACCGTTGCTAATCCCACCAATTGTATTTTTTTTGTCGAAATCTTTGAGTAAAGCTGCTTTTTGATAAATATCATCAAAACCATCAAAAACAAAATAAGTTACATAGATTCCTATAATCAAAAAGAAAATTAATTTTAATATAGATTCTAAAGCAACTGCAGTAACAATACCACGTCTTTTTTCTGAAGCATCTACGTATTTTGTACCGTAATAGGAAGCGAAAAGTGCCAAAGCCAAGCAAACATAAGTAGTAGTATCTGTAAAAATATTAGCACTAGATTCTGTTTTTGTAACAATATGAAAAGTATCTGAAATAGATTTTAATTGTAATGCGATATAAGGTACAATACCAAAAATGCACACCATAGTGACTAAGGCGCCAAGAAATCTGCTGTTTCCATAACGTAAGGAAATGAAATCTGCGATACTAGAGATTTTATTCACCCTCGAAATTCTAATAATTTTCTTGAGAATAATCATCCATGTCGGAATAATTAATATAGGGCCTAAATAAATCGTTAGGTAATTTAAACCGGATTCTGCAGCAACGCCAATACTCCCATAATACGTCCAGGCGGTACAATAAACTGCCAATGAAAAGGAATATACATAGGCATTATTAGTCCATTTAGAATGACTTCTTTTTTCAGACCAATGGGCAATGAAAAAAAGAATAGCTAAATAAATAACCAATATTAGTAAAAGCCCTATGCTATTCATAATATCTTTTTATAATGAAGTACGAAATAGCAACTGAAAACAACCATGCCGAAAAAATATAGATGTAGATTATTGGAAAACCAAAAATTGGTTTGGAGTTATCAAATAATAGCAAAAGAGGCAGATTCAATGCTAATAACAATAGCATTGATAGAATTACTAACTTTTGTTCATGTCTCTTTTTCATAATAATTTACCGCTTGTTGTGAGCAGAATAGCTAATATAATGGGTGTTGTTTTTGTCTTATTGGTACAAAACTGAAAAACTGTTTGTACTAGATAAAAGTAACTAAAACCATTGTCTCTTTGTAATTAGTCATACTAAAACACAATTAATTTTATAATTTTAAAATTTTATCGTTTTAGTACAACAGCTTTATATTAAATAACAAACAATCACTGTAAATAAATACAGGAACTGTTTGTTAAAGTAGTATTTTTTTAGTTCTTTTTTTCGTCGTAATCTCCCATTAAGGCATAGTATCCAAAAGTTCCTAAGCCCAAAACAATAAGTGGTGTGAGCACAAAAAGGATAATAATTCCAAAAACTAAATCCTCTTGTTTTCCGGATACAAATTTTGGTAATCCAAAAGTAAAGATGCAAAAATAAGCTGCGGCAACCGCTAATGCAATCCAAACTAATCCTAAAATTCTTTTTATTTGATTCATAGCTATATTTTTATACGTGAGCGTTTTTATCTTTATTTTTTATGTAAACCATTCCAACTACAAAACTGACAGCAGCAATAACAATTGGATACCAAAGTCCTTCTAAATAAAATTCTGGATGACCAAGATCTTTTGCATTGGTAACAAAATACGTTGAAATAGCCGGAAGTAAGCCTCCAAAAATTCCGTTACCTACGTGATAGGGCAATGACATAGAGGTATATCTAATTTTAACGGGAAACATTTCAACTAAAAATGCTGCAATTGGACCATAAACCATGGTTACGAAAATGACTTGTATGAACACAAGGAATACTAAAGACCATTCGTCACTGGAATTAATTTTTACAGTTATTTTGGTATCTCCTTTTGGTTTTCCATCAACTATAATAGGAGTGCCGTTTTCTAAATGTACGGTTTTTATTTCTTGAAAAGTTGTTCCATCGGTGTACTCTTTGTGAGTAGTATAAATAGAGTCCATGGTTTGTTTTTTGGTCTCTTTTAATTCAGCAAGGAGCGTCGTTTTTGCAACTATTTCTGTTTTGTTTTTAACAGAGGTGGTTTCGTACATTTGTTTGTAAATAGGTCTGTACAGTAAAATTGCTAATAACATACCACCCATCATAATGTATTTTCGACCCACTTTATCACTAAACCAACCAAAGAAAACGAAAAATGGTGTTCCTAGAATCAAAGCAATTCCGAGTAAAGTATCTACTTGAGAAGAATCGATCGCCATTACGGTTTTCATGAAACTCATCGCGTAAAATTGTCCTGTGTACCAAACGACACCTTGTCCCATAGTAGCTCCAAATAAAGCTAGTAAGACAAATTTTAAATTATAACGATTACCGAAACTCTCTTTTAATGGATTTGTACTTGTTTTTCCTTCACTTTTTGCTTTTGCAAAAACGGGAGATTCATCCATGTTTTTTCGAATCAAATAAGAAACGCCAACCATAACGATAGATACCCAAAACGGAACTCTCCATCCCCATTCATCAAATTGTTCTGGGGTAAGAATATTTCGTGTAGCTAGAATTACCATCAACGAAATGAATAAACCAACCGTTGCAGTGGTCTGAATCCAAGAAGTCCAATAACCTCTTTGTCCCACTGGTGCGTGTTCTGCTACATAAGTGGCGGCTCCACCGTATTCGCCTCCTAAGGCAAGACCTTGTAACAATCGAAGAATTAAAACGAGTAAGGGAGCCATAAACCCTATGGTTTCGTAACTCGGAATACAACCAATTAGGAAAGTGGCGCCACCCATTAAAAGTAAGGTAACCATGAAGGTGTACTTTCTTCCAATTAAATCACCTAGTCTCCCAAAGAACAGAGCTCCAAAAGGACGAACAACAAATCCAGCAGCAAAAGTTGCTAAAGTAGATAAGAAAGCTGCCGTTGGATTGTCTGATGGGAAGAATTTTGTTGAAATCACAACAGCTAAACTCCCAAAGATGTAGAAGTCGTACCATTCGATCATTGTGCCCATTGAGGAGGCGGAAATTACTTTCCAAATTCCTTTTGTTGATTTCTCTTTCATATTTTTTGGTTTTTTGTTAGTTTGGTTTTTTAAAATGAATAAGCGCAAGAAATCATGGTTCTAAAATTCCCTACTGCTGTTTTATTTGCTCCTGCGGTTGCATTTGATTTATTTAAATCGCCCCAAGTTGCATCGGTGTATTCTAACTCAGGAGTAACTCTAAATTTGTTTTTCTTAAAGTCAACTCTTCCAGAAGCTCTCCATACATTATCTACTATTCTATTTCCGCTAATGCCTCGAAGATAATTCACGAAAGTAGCGGTAGTATTATCGTCTTTCGATCCGTTATTTTTGGTATAACCAAAGAATAATCCTGGAGCAATAGCTTTTCCATTGCTGGCAAGATCAATCCAAACAGCAGTTGTTTTTGTAGGATTGTAAGTCTCTACTTGACCAGCAATTGTTTTACCAGTATAACCACCAAGCATTACTAAGCTGTTTAGATTGCCACCAGAAATTCCGTAAGCTTTTATCGAAAATTTTTCATTAGAATATTTTCCGTATCCAAAAATTGAAGTGCTATTTGCTTTTTCAGTGGTAACTAAATTATTGGAAACTGTAAGTGGTTGTAGGGACTTATATTCGATTCCTAAACCCAGAATCGAGTTTTTTCCTTTGTATTGAATTTGAGCATTAATTGAAGGTAATACACTGTTTATAGATGCGGAATTTTGCGTTCCAGGTCCTGGAGCTGTAAATTCTCTTTCTTTGTATGCAGTAAATGTTACTGAAAATTCAGTAGTTAACATTTGTTTTATTTTAGCTTGTGTTGCCCAGCCAAAAGGATTAAAAAGAATACCTGTGTTAAAGTTTGCCACGCCAGGAAAAACTTCAGGAATAAATTGCGGATACCAAGTTTGTCCTATTGTAACAGCTGTTTTAGACCATTCGAGATTTATGTAAGCATGTCTTAATCTCAATAACCCAATGGTGCCACCTTCAACATTTCCGTAGAAATCGCCTTCAATCACAGAGGACGTTTTTGCGCCCCAAACATTCGGTCCTTTTGCTTTTACTCCTAATCTTGATGTAATGGATAGAAAATTAGATTGTGGAGCATCATTAATATCTTTACCATTAGCGTCTAAAATTACATCTAACGGATATAGATTTAACTGGCCTTCTCTAGTAAAAGCGGACTTTCGACTGTCCCAAATAAAGTCAGTTCTAGCAAAACCGTACAAACTAATGTCCCATTCTTTCTCAGTATTAGTTTGTGGTAATAATGGTGTTGGAGTTTGTGAATAACCTTGAAAGTAAGCTATTCCGACAAAAAATAATAAACATGCTTTTTTCATAATAACTAGTTGGTTTGGTTTTATCAAAGTGGTTAGTTTCAACGGTGCCAAATTCAATTATTTTATTCTAGAAAAAAATTATGATATATTTTTATGTAAACTACTATAGTTAATCCTTGAAACGCTCCCATTTTATAAGCATAAATTTATCACCAAGTTCTGTGATTATCATACCTGCACCAGAAAGTAATTCTTTGTTTTTTATAAATTCTATTAATTCTAAATGATTAATAATCTTATAAGTAGGGTGGTAGTTGCCATGAGAAGGTTTTTTTATATTATAGGACTTTACCCAGTTGCTAACGGTTACATGTGAAACCCCGATGATTCGCTCTATTTCACGAAAACTGAGCCCTTCTAAATAAAGTTGTAATGCTTTAGTGACATAGTAATCATCGATCTTTTTTCCTATTTTATTTACGGTAAAAAAATAATTACATTTTTTGCATAAGTACCTTTGTTTGCTGTTTATTACACCACTTTTAATGATGTGATTGCTTTGGCATTTTGGACAGGTTAAAATCTCCATGTATATAAATTTTGCATAAATATAGTAATTTTGCAATTATATTATAAAAACGCATTCATTTAAAACTTTTTAAATTTATCAAAACTTAATAATGATTACATTAATGTACTGTTTCTAACTGCTTATTGATGTGGTTATGTTGATTGCCATAATTCAACTGTAAAAAAAAAACATCTTACTTATATTGTATTGATAATCAGTTGCTTTGTGTTTTGTTTGATTTTTTATGGTATATTTGATAAGCGTTTTTATTCTTCTTTTTTAATAAATTAGATGGATTATTGCGTCAATAGTTTATGAACAATTAAAAATAAAGGATATGAAAAATTTGAATGTTATTTGGATGATGGCAGTAGTTTTTGTGATGAGTACTGCATCTGTGTTAGGACAGTCAGAAGCTAAAAAAAATAAAATTATTGCTGACAGCAAGATGGCAAAAGCTGAATTTATTAAAGCCGATGCTCTTATGAAAGATCTTTTTGAGAATGCGCATGGGTATGTTATTTTTCCAAATGTTGGCAAAGGTGGCTTCGGAATAGGAGGAGCTGCAGGAAATGGTGTTGTCTATGAGAAAGGTAAAATTATAGGCATGGCAAAGCTTTCGCAATTGAGTATAGGATTTCAAGCAGGTGGACAGGCTTATAGAGAAGTGATATTTTTTGAGGCGAAAAAAGATTTATCGCGATTTGAGGAAAGTAACTTTGAGTTTTCGGCTCAAGCTTCTGCAGTAGCTGCCACAGAAGGTGCTTCGGCGAATGTTAAGTATGCAGAAGGTGTTATGGTTTTTACAGCATTAAAAGGAGGATTAATGTATGAAGCGTCAGTAGGAGGTCAAAAATTTAAGTTTAATAAATTGTAATACTTATTTTTTCAAGTTTAAAAAAACAAAAGAATCAAATTCCTAAAGATGTATAATATTTGGCTTCTGTTGACTTTCAAGTTCTAATGAATCAGGAGAAGCAATAAACGTCAATTTTATAAAACAAAAAACCCGAATATTTCTATTCGGGTTTTGTGGTACCTCCAGGGATCGAACCAGGGACACATGGATTTTCAGTCCATTGCTCTACCATCTGAGCTAAGGTACCGTGCTATTGCGGGTGCAAATATAGAATCATTTTTAGTATATCCAAAACATTTTTTTAAAAAAATCAATTCGTACCTTCGCAACATCAAAGAATATATTATGGTTTTAGTTGTTGATGTGGGTAATTCTAGAATTAAAGCGGCTGTTTTTGAGGAATCTATGCTTTTAGAGCATTTTGTTTTCACGAAAATAGAGCTTCAAAAAAATATAGATTTTATTTTAAAAAAGTTTAAAAAAGTATCAGATCTCGTTGTTTCCTCAGTTGGAGATGTCGAAAAACAATCTTTTTTAGCTTACGAAAAAGTAGTTGATGTTTTTTTTATATCTCACAAAGATACCTTTCCTTTTCAAAATAAATACAGTACACCACATACATTAGGATTAGACCGAATGGTTCTTGCTGCTGGAGCTGTACTCCAATTTCCTAATCAGAATCGTTTGGTTATTGATGCAGGAACTTGTATCACTTATGATTTTATAGACGATCAAAATAATTATTTAGGTGGAGCAATCGCTCCTGGACTAAGATTAAGGTATGAATCACTGCATAATTACACTGCAAAATTGCCTTTATTGTCCTTAGAAGCGCCCAAAAATCTTATTGGAAACTCTACTTCAGAATCCATTCATTCTGGTATTGTTAATGGATTAGTTTACGAGATTGACGGATTCATAGCAGATTATAGATCGCGATATTTAAATTTTATAATAATTTTAACGGGTGGAGACACAGATTTTTTGGCTAAACGATTAAAAAATACCATATTTGCCAATTCAAATTTTCTATTAGAGAGTTTGAACCAAACTTTTCAATATAAAATCAAAAAATGATTAAAAAAATTATAGTAAGCGCTTGTTTGCTTTTATCATTAGTTTCTTTTGCTCAAGAAGGAACTGCTTCTCCATATTCATTTTACGGTATAGGTGATGTAAGGTTCAAAGGAACCCATGAAACCCGTTCTATGGGAGGTATAGCCATTGAGCAAGATAGTATTCACATGAATTTAGAGAATCCTGCGAGTTATGCAAGTTTAAAATTGACGACTTTTACACTAGGTGGAAGTTACTCATCGACTAACTTAAAATCAAATACTAATTCTGCTAAAGCAACAAGATCAACTTTAGATTACTTAGCGGTAGGTTTGCCTTTAGGTAAATTTGGTGTAGGCTTTGGGTTAATTCCATATTCATCTGTTGGTTATAAAATTAGAACATTAGGTTCTGGAACAGAAAACAATCAAAGTTTTAATGGTAAAGGAGGTCTGAATAAAGCATTTATTGGTGCAGGATATAAGATAACTCCCGAACTTAGCGTGGGTGCCGATTTGAATTATAATTTCGGAAAAATTGAATCTAACAATTTTGAATATATCAATGATATTTCTATTGGAACACGTGAGTTAAATGAAGTTGATTTGTCTGGATTTAATTTCAATCTAGGCGCTATGTACCAGAAAAAAATTGATAAGAAACTGTCTTTTTTTAGTAGCTTAAATTATACGATTGAAAGTGATTTAAAATCTAAAAACTCCAGAAATATTGCTACAGCTTTATATAATTCTAATTTTGATTTGCAAATTGTTGATGTTTTAGAAAATGTAAAGACAAATGAGAATCTAAAAGTGCCAAGTAAATATGCATTTGCTGCAGGTATTGGTGAAGCTAGAAAGTGGTTGTTAGGTGTTGGATACGCTTTTCAAGGAGCAAGCTCTATGAGTAGTTATTATAACTCAGCTGTTAATGTGACTCATGAAAAGCACTCAAAATATAGTCTAGGAGGATATTATGTTCCTAGTTATAATGCATTTTCAAGCTATGCAAAAAGAATTACTTACAGAGGTGGATTTAGATATGAAAAAACCGGTTTGATTATTAATTCTGAGCCAATAAATGATATGGCATTAACATTAGGATTAGGTTTGCCCTTGTCAGGAACATTTTCTAATGTAAATGTTGGTTTTGAAATTGGTAAAAAAGGTACCACTACAGCAAATTTAGTTCAAGAAAATTATGCCAATGTAAGTGTGAGTTTTTCACTTAATGAGCAATGGTTTGTTAAACGAAAATTCAACTAAAATTACCATTCATAAATTTATTGCTAAGTTTAGCGTATGACTTTATTTAATACAAAAAATACAATAAAGATTGTCACAGCTTTTGCTGTGACTCTGTTTTTTGGATGCGAAAGTAATTTTAAAGAAATACAAAAAATTAACTTTTCCGAGTTTGTTCCAAGCAGTGATGCTGATATGGTTAATTTAAAATATACCGACTCAGGCCGTATTACTGCAATTTTGGTTAGTTCTAAGATGCTTGATTACGCAAGTGTTAATTTCCCTTTTACAGAATTTCCAAAAGGAATAGATGTTACTTTGTATGATAAGAAGGCAAAAAAAACCTTTATTAGGTCTAATTATGCAATTTCATATAAAGGATCTAGTATTATTGATTTGCAAGGAAAAGTAAAAATATATACCGAAGATGGTCAAATATTAGAGACGGAACAGCTTTATTTTGATCAAAAAAACGAATGGTTCTTTACAGAGCATAGATTTAAGTTTACCGATCCAAAAGGAGTTTCAAACGGCCAAGGAATAGATTTTAGTAAAGATTTTAAAGTCATTAATTCTCAAAAAATTACTGGCGAAGTAGAAACCAATGAATAATTAATAATACCATGAATTACCTAAAATTAACACAATACGTTTATCTGCTTTTTGCTGCTTATTTCATCTATGATGGAGTTACTAAACTGATAGACCCACAAACAGGAACTCCTTGGTTGAGTTTTATAATTGCCGCTTTGGCTATTTTTATGTTCTTTTTTAGAAGAAAATATGCTAAAAAATTTGAAGATAGAAATAACAACTCTAAATAGTGGAGATTAGTATTATCATATTGTGTATAATACTAAGTGCTTTTTTTTCAGGAATGGAGATTGCCTTTGTCTCGTCGAATAAAATATATCTTGAAATTGAAAAAAAACAAGATAATTTTCTTTCTAAAATACTGACTAAACTTACTGAAAAGCCTACAAATTTCATTGTTGCCATGTTAATAGGGAATACTATTGCAATGGTTGTTTACGGTTTTTTTATGGGCGAATTGCTTACGCATTGGCTACTGTCTTTTTCAAATCCGCTTTCGGTTAGTTTGGCTTTAATAATAAGAATTGTTGTTTCTACAATGATAATTCTTGTTACGGCAGAGTTTCTTCCTAAAGTTTTCTTCCAGATTTATGCCAATTCATTAATTAAATTTCTTGCGATTCCGGCTTATGTTTTTTACAAGATTTTTTATTTTATTTCAGCATTTTTTATAGGAATTTCAGATTTTATATTGAGAAAATTCTTTAAAACAGAGGGTGATATCACGCCTCTTTTTTTTAGTAAATTAGAACTTGGAGATTACATTACAGAGCAAATGAGCACTGTAGAAGACAATGAATTAGTAGATTCAGAGATATTAATGTTTCAAAATGCATTAGAGTTTTCTGGTGTAAAAGCTAGAGATGTAATGACTCCTAGGATTGAAATTGTAGCTGTAGATTTATTCGATTCGATAGAAGATTTAAGAGAATTGTTTATCGAAACTGGCTATTCTAAAATTGTGGTTTATCAAAAATCTTTTGATGAGATTATTGGTTATGTGCATTCTTTTGATATGTTTAAAAAACCCAATAATATTGAAGAAATTGTAATTTCTGTAGAGTTTGTTCCAGAAACCATATTTATAAAAGATGCCATGAATCTGCTGACTAAAAAACGAAAAAGTGTTGCTGTGGTTTTAGATGAATACGGCGGTACTTCAGGGATTATTACTATCGAAGATATTGTAGAAGAACTTTTTGGCGAAATAGAAGATGAGCACGATTCGGAGGAAGAGTTGATAGAAAACCTACTCGATGATGGTAGTTATCAGTTTTCAGCTCGCTTAGATGTTGAGTATCTTAATGAAAAATATAAACTTAATATTCCAGAGGAAGACTCCTATGGTACGCTTGGCGGATTTATTGTCAACTTTACGAAAGAAATTCCACAAAAAGGTGCTATTATTACCGTAGGAAGCTATCATTTTGTAATACAAGAGGCTACAAACAAGAAAATAGAATTGGTTAAAATGAGCGTGCAAGAGTGATTTTTATTGTGAAAGTAAAAATTCTTGCAAAATAAAACGCTACTAGTATTATTATTAACTAGATAATTGTATTTTCGCAAACTGAATATAAAAATTAACAACAATAAAATGGCAGTTTTACAAAAAATTAGACAACGTTCACTTCTTCTGATACTCGTTATCGGGTTTTGTTTATTAGCATTTATCATAGGTGATATATTCAACAGCGGTGGTTTCAACAGCACATCAAAAGATGTAGGAAGCATTGATGGAAAAGATATCTCATTTGAAGACTTTAGAGTTAAAGTAAGTAATGTTGAGAAAAGTGGGCAAGGAATTACTTCAACTGAAGCAGCAAACAGAGTTTGGGAGCAAGAAGTTTCTATCGCTTTGTTGTCTTCAGAGTTTGAAAAATTAGGATTGAGAGTAGGTGAAAAACACTTATTGGAAGTTTTAAAAGCAGATCAAAATATTGGTGGAAATCCATTGTTTATGAATGCAGCTGGTGTATTTGATGTTGCTAAATTTAAAGAGTACTTCAAGTCTAATCCGGAGCAAGCTCAATTTTTGAAAGACAGAGAAAAAGACGCTGAACTTAATGCGAAATATCAAATGTATAATACAATGATAAAAGCAGCAGTTTATACAACTGAGAGTGAAGGTAAGATGAAATACGAAATGGAAGCAAACAAAGTTAACTTTGCTTACGTTGCCGGTTTATATTCAACAATTAAAGATAGTGATGTAAAAGTTACTGATTCTGAAATTGTAGATTACATGAAGAAAAATGAAAAAAAATTCAAAGCAGACGAGTCTCGTGAAGTAGAATACGTTTTAATTGAAGATAAACCATCTCCAGCAGATGAGGCAGAAATTAAATCTAAAATTAGTGCATTATTAACTGGAAGTGTGGTGTACAACCAAGCAACAGGAAAAAATGATACTGTAGCAGGATTTAGAACTACAAAAAATGTGATTGACTTTGTGAATTCAAATTCTGATATTCCTTATGATTCAACTTACATTGCAAAAAAAGATTTACCAGCTATTGATGCTGATAAATTATTTAACCTTGCTCCAGGTGCTGTTTATGGTCCTTACATTTTTGGTCAGTACTATTGTATTTCTAGATCAATGGGTATGAAAAATGGGGTTAATGCTAAAGCAAGTCATATTTTAATTAGTTATGAAGGAACTCAAGTTCCAAATAAAAAAGAAAAAAGAACCAAAGCAGAAGCAAAAGCAAAAGCAGAAAGTATTTTAGCTCAAGTAACTGCAAATCCAGATAGTTTCTTAATGTTAGCATTTACTGCTTCTGATGATTCTTCTTCTCAACAAGGTGGTGATTTAGGTTATTTTGGTCCAAACCAAATGGTTAAGCCTTTTAATGATTTTGTTTTTAATAACGGAATTGGTAAAGTAGGTTTAGTTGAAACAGATTTTGGTTTTCATATTATTAAAATAACAGACAAGCAAGACGGAATTCGTTTGGCAACTGTAGCTCAAAAAATTCAAGCTTCAGAAGGAACTTCTGATAAAATGTTTACACAAGCAACCAAATTTGAAATGGAAGCTGCTGATAAAGATTTTAGCAAAGCCGCTAAAGAAATGGGTCTTACTGTTGCTCCAGCAGTTTCTGTAAAAGGAATGGATGAGAATTTTGGTTCATTAGGAAAACAAAGAAACATCGTAAGATGGGCTTTTGAAAATGATGTAAAACAAGGTTCTGTAAAAAGATTTGAAGTAGCCAATGTAGGACACGTTATTGCTAAAGTGAAAAGTATTGATAAATCTGGTTTAGTAGCAGTTTCGGTTGCGAGACCTTACGTAGAGCAAATTCTTAAAAACAAGAAAAAAGCGGAATTGATCAAAGCGAAAATGACTGGATCTTCTCTTGAAGCTATAGCAAAAGCAGTTAGTGGTACGGTGCAACAAGCAACTGATATTACTATGGAAAATGCAATGTTGCCAAATGTTGGACCTGAGCCAAAAGTAGTTGGGAATGCATTTGCTTTAGCAGCAAATAAATTATCGGCTCCAATTGAAGGAAATACTGGTGTTTACGTTGTAAAAAATACAAGTACAGTTAAAGCTCCAGCGTTGAAAGATTATAAGACATACGTTGCAAAAATAGAAGCTCAAAATGGTGCTGAAGTAAATAGAGTAATTCCTGCACTAAAAGGAAACGCTAAAATTAAAGATAACAGACAACAGTTTAATTACTAGTTTATATCTTATAGGTTTAAAAAAAAACCGATACATCTAAAATGTATCGGTTTTTTTTTTGCTATAATTTTGAACTAATTAGTTAATATGCATAATAAGTTGAGACTTCTATCAATAAAAAAAATGAATTATTTAGAAATCTCTTTTGTATTTTATTTGTCAGGATTGAATTGTATCTGCAAACTTCCTCCTTTCTATTGATGGCCTTACATAATTATAAAAGTTGTAATTTGTGTTTGCTACTGAAAAGAGTATGCTTCAAAACAGTTAGTTTAATATCATTTCAGCATAAGGGATAACAGTTGTATATCCTTTTTCAACAAAATAGTCTGTTGGGTTTTCAGTGCTAATTACCATTACAAAATCGCCTCCCCAAGCACCAAGACTCTTTATAGTTCCAGTAAAATCAGGAAATGAAGCTTCTTTTACTGTTTGCATTTCAAGAATTAAACTCATATCTATTTCATGCTTCTGAATTGCTTTTGCAAACGATTCAACGGTTTCTGCTTGTAAAACCTGAATTGTTATTTGATCATTTGTAGCAATTATTTTCTCTAAATTATTTTTTCTGTTCTTATTGTAACCGGCAATTGCAATTTTGCTACTTTGTTTTTTATTGAGATATACAAAATAAATGTTTGGTATAAAATCGGGAGAAAAAGAAACTTGTTCTATAATTGGTTTTCCATTTTCTAGATGGTATAAAATAGGAGTATTGTTTTGTGCGCAGGCAATGTCATAACCACTTCCTCCAAAGCTATTTTGAAGTAGCTTAAAGGCATCAATTTGTAACCACTGTGCAATGTTGTTTATAAGTGTAGATGATGTTCCTAAGCCCCAGCTTTTTGAAAAACTAAGCTCTGTCGTAATTTTGAATCCCTTAGAAGGATCCATGAAAGTTGGGTTTAGTAAGAACGCTTCTTTTAGGATGATAGTCAAAGTAGTTTTTACAGATTCTTCTTCAAGATCAATTTCGTTTATTAAGTCATTATAAGTAATAGTGTCTTCAAACCAAATACTTCCATCAGCATCATAACTCTTCCAATGAAATTCTTGCTTATTTCCTTCTTCAATAATTAAATTTTGACCAAATTTGGTAGGAAGTGCAAATCCTTTAGCGCCATCAAGAACGAGATATTCTCCCGTGATTAAAAGTTTTCCGTTACTGTAGAATGTTTTTTTCATTTACGCTGAATTTATTTCAGTATTTTTTAGCTCTTTGATGGTCTCAATCTGTCAAAGATCTGTTTGTTATTTTCTTATCTCTTCAATAAATGTTACTACTGCACTGTGAGTAACGGTGTTTTTTTTGAAATGCTTCTGAATTAAAATGCGTTCCTCATCACTAGCCTCAAACTGATTGATGATGTTGTTTAAATGCATTTTCATGTGTCCTTCCTGAATCCCTGTGGTGGTTAAGGAACGTAACGCAGCAAAATTTTGCGCTAATCCAGCTACGGCTACAAATTGCATTAGTTCTTTTGCGGAAGGTTTTTCTAGCATTTCTAAAGATAATTTCACTAATGGGTGCAAAGAAGTCAATCCGCCAACGGTTCCTAAAGCTAAAGGAATTTCTAGCCAAAAAGTAAAAATTCCATTTTCTATTTTTGCATGAGAAAGACTCGAGTATTTTCCGTTTTTAGATGCATAAGCATGAATTCCAGCTTCTACAGCTCTAAAATCGTTGCCTGTTGCAAGTACTACAGCATCAACTCCGTTCATAATTCCTTTGTTGTGCGTTACAGCACGATACGGTTCAACTTCCGCAATCTGAACAGCTTGAATAAATTTATGGGCAAATTCCTCAGGATTTGGAATGTGTTTCTCTTCTAATTCAGATACGGGACATGAAACTTCAGCTCTCACAAGACAATTAGGAACATAATTGGAAAGTATGCTCATAACTACTTCGATTTCTTTCTCCGATTGAGTAAATAGATCGTAATTGTGCGCTTCTTCTTTTAATGTCTTTGCAAATTGTTCTAAACAAGAATTGATAAAATTAGCTCCCATGCTGTCTTTGGTCTCAAAAGTGGCATGTAGCTGAAAGTAATTAGGCAGTAAATCAGTTTTGTCATTTAGAACTATATCTAAAATTCCACCACCTCTTTTTTGCATATTAACAGTTATGGATTCTGTTTGGTTGAAAAATTTATTCTTAGTTTGAGCAAAAAATAAATTTAATTTAGAAACATCTCCGGTATAGATAAAGTGAACTTGGCCTATTTTTTCAGTGTTTATAACAGTCGTTTTAAATCCGCCACGAGTAGACCAGAATTTAGCTGCTTTAGAAGCAGCAGCTACAACTGAACTTTCTTCAATTGCCATCGGAATAGTGCTATATTTTCCGTTAATTAGAAAATTTGGAGCAACTCCCAATGGTATATAAAAATTTGTAATGGTGTTTTCGATGAATTCATCATGCAACTGCTGTATTTTTTCGTCAGAATTCCAGTAGTTTTTCAGTAAGGCAATAGCTTCTGTAGGGGTCGAAAAATATTCATTTGCAATCCATTTTATTTTTTCTTCTTTGGATAATTTAGAAAATCCACTAATAGCCTTATTCATTCTCAATTGATTATGGTATAATTAACCGCAAATATACGGTTTTAGCGGTTTTGTTTGCAACCAATTTATCTAGACTGCAAATTTGTCAATAATATTAATTTTTACATTTAACATAAAAAACAACTGTTAATTGTAATTTTTTCACTAAAATTGACGGTTTTTATCTTTAAATATATACTATGTACTCAAAAAGAATTATAGCTTTATTTTTATTTGTCTGTTTTACCGTTGTAGGGCAACAAAAAATCACGATAAATGAGATTTACAATGGCACATTCCGCACAAAAGGAATGGATGAATTACAATCCTTAAAAAATACAAACCAATATACCGTTCTTAATGTAGATAGACAATCTCGCAGTATGAGTATTGATTTATATGATTTTGAAACTTTAAAAAAAGTATCAACCTTAATTGATACAAAATCATTTGCTGCCTTAGCAAATGGTATTGATAGTTACACCTTTGATGCTTCAGAAAAAATGATATTATTAGCTTGTAATAGCAATCAAATTTTTCGCCATTCCTTCACAGCAGATTATTATGTGTACAACATAGCTACAAAAGAACTTAAAAAACCATTTGACTTTAAAGTTCAAGAGCCTACCTTTTCGCCTGACGGAAAAAAAATAGCATATGCTAAAGACAATAATCTTTTTGTATATGATTTAGCTTCTAATACATCTACTGCAATTACCTCTGATGGTATTAAAAACAGTGTCATTAATGGTATTACGGATTGGGTTTACGAAGAAGAATTTGCTTTTGTAAGAGCATTTGAATGGAGTGCCGACAGTAAAAAATTAGCTTATATTCGTTTTGACGAAAGTAAAGTACCAGAATTTTCTATGTCAATGTTTGGAAAAGATTTGTACCCAACAATTGATACTTTTAAATATCCAAAAGCAGGAGAAAAAAATTCAGAAGTTTCTTTGCATATTTATGATGTCAACTCCAATGCTGTAAAAAACATCAATTTAGGTAATTATACTGATTTCTATATCGCTAGAATGAAATGGACTAATGATGCTAATACCTTATCTGCTCAGGTATTAAATCGTCATCAAAACAATTTGGATTTAGTGTTTGTAAATGGAGATACAGGAATTGCAAAAGTGGTTTTGAACGAAAAAGACAAAGCGTATGTTGATGTAACGGATAATTTAACGTTTCTAAAAGACAATAGTTTTATTTGGACATCAGAGAAAGATGGTTTCAATCATATTTATTTATATGATAAAAATGGAAAGTTAAAAAATCAAGTGACTAAGGGAAAATGGGACGTTACCGAATATTATGGATTAGATGAAAAAACAAATACTGTATTCTATCAATCTGTTGAAAATGGTTCTATCAATAGAGATGTTTATAGAATAAGTCTTGATGGTAAAAATAAATTGCGTTTGTCTAAAGAAATTGGAACTACGAAAGCGACTTTTAGTCCTAATTTTCAATTCTATATTAGTACATTTTCTAGCGCATCTCAGCCAACAAAATATAGTTTGAACGAATCAAAATTAGGTAAAGAAATCAAAGTTATTCAAAATAATGATGCTCTTAGCGAAAAATTGAAAGCATACGATTTACCAGCTAAAGAATTTTTTGTTTTAAAAACGGATAAAGGAAATGAATTGAACGCTTGGATTATCAAACCAAAAGATTTTGATGCTTCAAAAAAATATCCAGTATTTATGTTTCAGTATTCAGGTCCTGGATCACAACAAGTAGCTAATAGTTGGATTAATTCTAATGATTATTGGTTTATGATGTTGGCACAACAAGGGTACATTGTAGCTTGCGTAGACGGAAGAGGAACTGGATTTAAAGGTGCCGAATTTAAAAAAGTAACTCAACTTGAATTAGGTAAGTACGAGGTGGAAGATCAAATTGATGCTGCAAAAGTTATAGGCAATTATTCATTTGTAGATAAATCTAGAATCGGTATATTTGGCTGGTCTTATGGTGGTTTTATGGCTTCTAATTGTATTTTAAAAGGGAATGATGTTTTTAAAATGGCAATTGCAGTGGCTCCAGTAACCAACTGGCGTTTTTATGATAGCGTATACACAGAACGTTATATGACAACACCTCAAGAAAATGCAAGCGGATACGATCAAAACTCACCAATTAATCATGTAGATAAATTAAAAGGTAAGTTTCTTTTGATACACGGATCAGGAGATGATAATGTGCACGTTCAAAATTCTATGCAAATGATGGAAGCTTTGATTCAAGCCAATAAACAATTTGATTCGCAAATTTACCCAGACAACAATCATGGTATTTATGGCGGTAACACTAGAATACAGTTGTATACAAAAATGACTAATTACATCAAAGAGAATTTATAATAAATTAATATCAATAATATAAAAAATGAGTGAAATAGCAGTAAAGTCAGGACATCCTAAAGGCCTTTGGGTATTATTTGGAACAGAAATGTGGGAGCGTTTCAATTTCTACGGAATGAGAGCAATCTTAACATTATTTATGATTAATGCTCTTATGATGAAAGAGGCTGATGCCTCAATTATTTATGGAGGATTTTTAGGACTTTGTTATTTAACACCAATGTTAGGAGGTTTTGTTGCAGATCGATTTTTTGGAAATAGAAATTGTATTCTACTCGGAGGACTAATGATGGCTGTTGGACAGTTTTTACTGTTTTTTAGCGCAAGTATATTTGATGCTAATTTAAATTTAGCAACCACTTTAATGTGGTCAGCATTAGGGATAATTATTTTTGGTAATGGATTCTTTAAACCAAATATTTCCTCAATGGTGGGAAGTTTATATCCAAAACAAGAAAAAAGTAAATTAGATACTGCTTTTACAATATTTTACATGGGTATTAATTTAGGTGCTTTTCTAGGTCAATTGATTTGTCCACTTGTAGGAGATGTTAAAGATGTTGGCGGAATTAGAGATATTCACGCTTTCAAATGGGGGTTTTTAGCAGCTGCAATTGCAATGCTAGTGGGTACTTTAGTGTTCTATTTCTTAAAAAACAAGTATGTAGTTACTCCAGAAGGAAAGCCATTAGGAGGTTTGCCATCTCAAAATGATGGTTCAGAATATGAAGAAGGTGAGGCGCAACAAGCTGTTTTTACTAAAAAATCTTTAGTTATCTCTGCGATAGCTTTCGTTACTCTTTTCTTTGTTTTTAGATATATTTTAGGTGGAGAAAATTTTGTAAAAACTATAATTTATCCTATAATTTATGCAAGTGGATTAACCTTAGCAGGACTAATAGTTTCAGATAGTTCATTAACAAAAATAGAAAGAGACAGGATTTTCGTTATTTATATTGTAGCATTCTTTATTATCTTCTTTTGGGCGGCTTTCGAACAGGCAGGATCATCCTTAACTTTTATTGCAGATAATCAAACGGATAGAAATTTCTTTGGTTGGAATATGCCACCATCAATGGTTCAGATATTTAATGGTGCTTTTGTTTTTGCATTTGCTTTCCCATTTAGTATTCTATGGGATAAATTGAGAGAATCTGGAAAAGAACCAATTTCACCTGTTAAACAAGCAATAGGTTTAGCATTAATCGCTTTAAGTTATTTAATATTAGCATATAATGTAAAAGATTTAGGAAATAGCGGTTTGTTAGCTATTAAGTGGCTTATTCTTTTGTATTTAATTCAAACTTTTGCCGAATTATGTTTGTCACCAATAGGACTTTCTCTAGTAGGTAAGTTATCTCCAAAACGTTTTTCTTCTTTATTATTTGGTGTGTTTTTCTTATCCAATGCAGCAGGTTACGCATTGGCAGGAACTTTAGGCTCTATTCTTCCTGCTACAGGAGACAAGTTTTTGAAAGCAAAAGAATTAGGGATAGATTTAGAAGGTTTGTTAAATAAGACATTTACAGCTTCTCCAGAACAGTTAGTTATTTTAGAGAAAGCACAAATAAGTCCTTCAAATCCTATTTTTGCTGGCTTTGAAATTCATAATCTTTTCGAATTTTTTATGGTATTCGTAGTTCTCTGCGGATTGGCAGCAGTAGTTTTATTTGCTCTAACGCCAGTATTAAAGAAAATGATGCACGGTGTGCGATAATATTTGATTCCTTAAATCTATTACCTAGTCAATTTATTTGACTAGGTAATTTTTAATTTTAATCCTATTCTAAATTATGTGGAAAAATCATCCAAAGGCATTGCCATTCCTCTTTCTTTCTGAAATGTGGGAACGTTTCGGTTATTATTTAATGATCGGAATTTTTACTTTATATTTAAAAGATGTAGAATCTGGATTTGCTATGACCGAAAAAGAAGCATCCGATTTATATGGAACTTTTATAGCATTAGTATTTTTGACTCCCTTTATTGGAGGTTTGGTTGCTGACCGCTATTTAGGTTATAAAAAATCGATAGTTCTTGGTGGTTTGATGATGGGATTGGGTTATTTTATGATGGGAATTCATAGTTTGACTATGCTTTATGTAGCCATGACATTGGTTATTGTTGGTAACGGATTTTTTAAACCTAATATTTCTACATTATTAGGTAATTTCTATGACGAAGAAAGATTTAAAGACAAAAAAGACGAAGGCTACAATATTTTCTACATGGGAATCAATGTAGGTGCTTTTATCTGTAACTTCTTTGGTGCTGCTTTACAGATTCTATTAGGTTGGCACTTTGCTTTTATGGCTGCCGGACTAGGAATGTTTATTGGTGTTATTGTTTTCCTAATGGGAACCAAACATTATGGAGATAAAACGGAGAAAAAAGGAATTCAAGAAGGTGATATGCCTTTTTCGAAAATTGTACTTTATATTTTAGTTCCTTCTGTGATTTTTGGAGTAATAGGTTGGTTGCTAAAAGGAGTAGCTTCTGCTACAAATTTAGATAGTGCTATTTTTGGTTCTGATAGCACCGATGCTTTTATTTTTGCTTGTATTCCTGTTGTTTATTTTTACGGAAGTTTATATTTTAAAGCTAAAGTAGAAGAGAAAAGACAAATAGGAGCGTTACTATCTATTTTTGCGGTGGTTATTTTATTCTGGGCTGTTTTTAAATTGAATGGTTCTGCACTAACAACATGGGCGGATCGTTATACGGACAGAGAAATTACTGGAAATACAAAAGCAGTATTTAATGGTCTTAAATTATCTAAAGAAGTAGATTATAAAAAAGACTCTACCGAGTTATATGATGCTAGTTTTAGACTTCAAAAAGAAAATGGGAAAGTAGTTAAAACTGTTGATTATCCAATTTATTTTAGAAACGTTGCAGCAAGTGAGAAACCTGCAGAAGGTTCTAAAGTTACCATTTGGGCCACCAATTTAAGTCAATCTATTAATCCAGGTTGGGTAATTATCTTGACTCCTTTAATCGTAGCATTTTTTACTTTCTTAAGAAGTAGAAAAAAAGAACCTTCAACACCAACTAAAATCGCATTTGGATTATTAATTTCGGCCTTGTCGGTATTGGTAATGGTTGCTGCGGTACATATTGGTGGTAACGGTACAGAAAAAGTATCTGTTTGGTGGTTAGTGGCAAATTACGGAATTATAACTGTTGGAGAATTATTTCTGAGTCCAATGGGATTGTCTATTGTGTCAAAATTATCTCCAAAGAACATCACAGCATTAATGATGGGTGGTTGGTTTCTATCTACTTCAATAGGAAATAAATTAAGCGGTGTTTTGGCGAGTATGTGGGACACGTATGATGATAAAGCCAATTTCTTTTGGATCAACTTCGGTCTGTTAATGTTTGCAACGGTTTTGATGTTTGCTTTGGTTAAAAACTTAAATAAAGTGATGAAAGATCACGGTATAAATTAGATTGTATGGAAAATAATTTAACAATTGAACAAATACAGAATTTTGAAGGGAAATATCCTAAACAACTTTGGTATTTGTTTATAGTGGAAATGTGGGAGCGCTTTTGCTTTTATGGAATGCGCGGTGTTCTTACTTTTTTTATGGTAGATCAATTGTTGCTAAAAGATGCAGCGGCTAATTTACAATATGGTGCAATTCAGGCGTTTGTTTACGCTTTTACATTTATTGGTGGAATTTTTGCCGATAAAATTCTAGGATTCAAAAAGTCCCTGTTTTTTGGTGGTATTGTAATGATTATTGGTAATTTATTGATCGCTTTTTCTCCTCAAACTTTATTTTATTACGGAATAGCCTTTTCTATTATTGGTACCGGTTTTTTTAAACCTAATATTTCTTCGATGGTTGGTGAGTTGTATCATGAAAATGATCCAAGACGTGATGCCGGTTTTGGAATGTTTTATGCAGGAATTAATATTGGTGGGCTTTTAGGTGGAGCTTTATGCATCTATCTAGGGAAATACCATTCATGGACTTTATGTTTTCTTGCTGCAGCTATTGTAATGGTACTAGGTTTAGTAACTTTTCTTTTTACCAAAAAACACTTGGGCCCAATAGGGGATTCTCCTCTTTTGGGTTTAACAGATACTAAAAGAAAAACTCGTGAAATTGCGGTTTACTTAGGATCTTTACTAAGTATTCCGTTAATTTTTATAATGGTAAAAAACACGGATTACACAGATTATTTCATGTATACTATTGGAATAATAGCGGTTGCTTATTTTGCTTATGAATTATTTAAATTGGGTGAGGTTAACTTGCAGAAAAAATTATTTGCAGCCTTTCTATTTATTTTCTTCTATTTTTTATTTAATGCTATATATGAGCAAAGTGGTGGTTCACTATCACTATTTGCAAAAGATAATTTGAATAGTAATTTGTTGGGTTTTACTATAGATCCTAATGTGGTAAATAACAGTTCGAATACTTTTTTTGTTGTAATTCTAAGTCCTCTTATCGGAATGTTATGGCTTTGGTTAGGAAAAAAGAAACTTGAACCGAATACTTTAATAAAATTTGGAATAGGGTTTTTATTCCTTTCGGCTTCCTTTTACTTGTTTTATTACACTAAATTCTTTGCAAATGTTGAAGGGATTACCTCTTTAAACTTATTTGCTTTTGCTTATTTTGTAACTACAATCGGTGAACTTTGTCTTGGTCCTATTGGAATGTCTATAATTACCAAATTATCTCCTAAAAAGTTATTCGGAATGATGATGGGGTTGTGGTTTTTAGCAAGTGCTTTTGGTCAACTAGCGGCTGGTAAGCTGGGTGCCGCAATTTCTCAATCGAATAATGGAACAACTTTAATGTCCAAATTACAGTCTTACACAGATGGATATTATCAATTAGCAATTTATTCATTAGTGGCGGGTGTCCTATTGATCGCTATTTCCCCATTGATTAAAAAATTAATGCAAGAAGTAAAATAAATATCGTTTCGGCATCATTTTTGAAAATGATAAAAATTAAAATTATAAAATGAAGAAAATCATAATCGCTTTATTATTATTTGCGGGTTCATTTGCCGCTGAAGCTCAAGAGTTAATTTGGGAAACCAATGTTAGTAAAGCAATGGAAGTTTCTAATAAAACAAAAAAACCATTGTTGTTATTTTTTACCGGAAGCGACTGGTGTGGCTGGTGCATTCGTTTACAAAATGAAGTTTTAAAAACACCTGAGTTTGCCAAGTGGGCTAAGGAAAATGTGGTTTTAGTTGAATTAGATTATCCGAGAAGGACAAATCAGACTCCTGAAATTAAAAAACAAAACAACGAATTGCAGCAAGTTTTTGGCATTCAAGGCTTTCCAACAATCGTACTGGTTAATAGTACTAAAAAGGACGGAAAGATAAATTTTGAAGGCTTAGGAAGTACTGGATATGTTGCGGGTGGGCCAACAGCTTGGTTAGACGTAGCTAATAAAATTATTAATCATAAATTATAATTTTTAATTTGGATATTCTATTAATTTTGTTAATTTTAAAGAATTATTAACAATTTATCTAGAATACTTCTTCCAAAATAATAAACTAATCAAATAAATATAACATATATGTGTAAAAAAATACTTTTATCGTTGACACTTTTGCTTTCCTTAAGTATTGAGGCTCAAGTTTTAAACTGGAATACAGACATTAATGACGCAATTACAGCTAGTAAAGATCAAAAAAAACCTTTACTAATTTTGTTCACTAACAACAATGATTCAGATAGACTTTTAGACTCGCAAATTTTAAAAACTTTAGATTTTGCTTTGTGGTCTAGAGACAATGTGATTTTAGTAAAATTAGATTTAAATCCAGGTCCAAATAATGAAAATATTGAACGCAATCAGTCTTTACAAAAAGCTTTCGGTGTAGAGGAGTTGCCTCAAATATGCTATACAAATGCTACAATACGTAAAAATAAAATTAATTACGGGCTTTTAGGCAAGATAGGCTATAAACCTGGAGGTGTTAAATCTTGGATCGATGCTTCTACTAAAATTTTAAATTTTAGAGCTGAAGAAGAAGAATAGATTTATTTTAAGATATAAAATCCCTTTTCATTTGTCGAATGAAAAGGGATTTTTTGTTTTCTACAACTTTCCTTCCATCTTTTTAGTGCGGTATTAAAATTAGAGCCATCAGCAATTACCATTTTAGGTTTGCTATTCATTAATATTCGATCCAGATTAATTTTAGGTGATTGTGTTAATAATAGTAAGTCGGGATGTGTATTGTGGGCTGATAAAATCGTACTGTCTAAAATCAATATCCTTTTATTATTAAAATAAAGAAAGTTCTTTAGTTCTTTTTTGTTTTTGATAGAGCTAAAATTACTACTGCAATAAGATTTTAAAATGTTATTGTTGGATACATTTCTTAATCCCTCTTTTTTGGTATAAATGGTTGTCTTGTTGCCTATTCTTTCTGCAACTAAGGTGCTTTTTTTTACGCTGAATACAATTAGTTCTTTTTCTTTCATAGTATTAAAATGTGTTTTAAAAAAACAAAGTTGAATTATAATAATGGAAAGCATAACTGTAACTAATCTGGTAAAGTTGGGTTTCTTAAACCAAATGATTAAGGTAATAATAAATAGATATCCGCTTACCAACATGTAAAAGTGTAATGGAATGTCTTTAATTATAAATTGCTCAAATGAAGCAATTGTGTTTATTATTTTGTTCAGACAAAAGATGCTCCATTGAAGTGAATTTGATAAAAATATGGGAATGCTATTGAAAGCTGCTAAAATCATTACAACTATTCCTAAAACCATTATAATACTTAGTAAAGGTATTATGATCAAGTTTGTGACGAAAAATAGACCTGGAAATTGATGAAAGTAATAAATGGTTATTGGTAGTGTTCCTATTTGTGCTGCAAACGTAACGGTTAAGATAGACCACATATATTTAAAAAATCTTTTTTTAGGTGTCCATAAAGAATAAAAAAGGGGCTGAAGCCATACTATAAAAAATACAGCGATGTAACTTAATTGGAAACCTACATCGAATAAAAAGGAAGGTTGAAATAGCAATATTAAGAGGATCGAAACCAATAAGGTATGATAAATATTGACACTTCTTCTAAGATGATTTCCTATTGCAACAAAAGAAAACATAGTAACAGATCGAATAACTGAAGGTGCTAAACCAGCAATTATTCCGAATAGTGATAAAGAGATTATGATTATAATTAGCTTTATTAAGGATGCTTTTCTTGTATTAGGAAAAGGCTTTAGTATAAAGCTAACAAAGAGAAGTACGAATCCTATATGCAATCCGGAGACTGACAAGATATGAATCGCGCCGGCATACTGATAATCCCGAAGGATTTCTGGGGCAATTTCTTGTCGCTGTCCCATTATTAATGCCAAAGCAACATTTAATTCAGTTTTATTAAAATTGTTTTTTTGTAGATTTTTTATAATCCGAGCTCTTAATTTTGAGGAAAAGTACCAAATGCTTTTTTGGATTTTTGATCTCTTTTTTATATCGTCAGCATGTGAGTAAATCTGCGCGTAAATTTGTTTATTTTCTAGATATTTACTGTAATCGAATTGATTAGGATTATCAGCAGATTTATTTCTACTCAATTTTCCTTTTAGAAGTAAATTACTTCCAATTTCTACATCGTGATCAATACTATCTTTTTGAATGTTTAATAAGATTCTACCTGATTTTGCTTTTTGATCGATTTCATTTACAATCGCTATATAGCGATTGCTAAAAGAAGAGCTTTTTAATTTTTCTCTAATTGTAATATTTATAGAATGGGTTTTTTCAAATAAACTGGAGTCATGGATGTAATTATTTTTTTGATAATAATCAGTGTGTATGATTTGATTTGAAATACCAACTATAAAAGAAACAAGATAAGTTAGGAAACTAAAAATAGTAGTTTGTTTGTTTTTATAAGTATAAAAAATAAAAATAAGTAAGATAGATAGCAGGATAAGAATGCTGAAAACAATACTAATAGGGATTTTTATGTAATAAGCTAGTAATAAGCCTAAAACAAATGCTATCGTTATTCTCGCTAACGGGAAATGAATTACTTTCATAACTCTAAAGTACATATTTTCAATAAAATAAATTTATTTTTGTATGTATTTTTTTGTTAATGCAATTGATTCGAGAATTTTACAAGATCATAGGATTCTATTAATTTGAACTAAAGTGTTTTTGTAGTAGGGCTCTTTAGTAGAGGAAATTATCACGCCTTTTGAAGTAGAGGAATGAATAAATTTTATTTCCTCGTTAAAGACATCAATTACAATTCCAACATGATTTATCTGGCTGCTTTTATTGGTTTTAAAAAAAACTAAATCTCCTTTTTGTACTTGATCTTTTTTTTGATTTAAAACAACGCCTATTTTTGATTGCTCATGAGAATTTCGTGGTAATATGATGTTTTCTGAACTAAAAACAGTAAACATTAATCCGGAACAATCATATCCGGCTTTAGTGGTTCCTCCATATTTGTATTTTACGCCTACATTATCGGTAGCTAAATCTATTAGATGATCAATTGATTTCTCTGAATTTCTTTTTTCTGTACGGCTTATCTTCTCCTTTGAAATTCCATTTCTAGAAGTTACAATAGGTAATTTTGCTTTACATGAGGCAAATAAACTTGCTAGTATTACTAGTGTAATAAAATGTTTCAAAAGGCGATTTTTTGAATGTTTAAATTGTAAGATGTTAATTTATTTTAAACTATTGATAATCAGTGCCGCCGTTTTTTTACTAGCTCCAACACCTCCTAATTGTTTTTCTAATAACGCATACTTTTCTAATAACGTATTTCTATAAGTACTATTTAATATTTTTTCAAGTTCCTCTTTAATTCGCTTGGTGTTGCATTGGTCCTGAATTAATTCAGTTACAACTTCTTCATCCATTATTAAATTGACCAGTGAGATGTATTTAAGTGTAATAATTCGTTTGGCAATTTGATAAGAACCCCAACTGCCTTTATAGCAAACAACTTCTGGCACCTTAAAAAGTGCTGTTTCGAGCGTTGCAGTTCCAGATGTAACTAAAGCCGCAGTTGCATTTTGCAATAAATTATATGTTTTGTTCGAAATGAATTTTATATTGTCTTGCGTAATAAATTGTTTGTAAAAAGAAAACTCTTGGCTTGGAGCACCCGCAATTACAAATTGATAATCAGGAAAATCAGCAACAACACTTAGCATTACAGAAAGCATTTTTTTAATCTCTTGTTTTCTACTACCTGGTAAAATAGCAATGATAGGTTTGTTGCTCAATTGATTCTCGCTTCTAAAAAGTGTTGAATCTATTTGAGGCTGATTGTGTATAGCATCTATCAAAGGATGACCTACAAATTCTACAGGAAAATTATGTTTCTGCTCATAGAATTTTTTCTCAAAAGGAAGGATAACATACATTTTGTCGATATCTCTCTTGATTTCTTTGATTCTGCTTTCTTTCCAGGCCCAAATCTGAGGAGAAATATAATAATGTGTTTTTATATTTAATGTTTTTGCCCATTTTGCTATTCGCAAATTAAAGCCAGGATAATCAATGAAAATAAGTACATCAGGTTGAAATTCAGTGATGTCTTTCTTGCAAATTTTAATATTGTCAAGTATTGTTTTTAAATTAAAAATCACTTCAACAAACCCCATAAAAGCTAAATCGCGATAGTGTTTAACTAAAGTTCCTCCAACGGAAGTCATTAAGTCGCCTCCCCAAAATCGAATATCTGCACTAGGATCTTGCTCGTAAATTTGTTTCATTAAATTTGAGCCATGCAAATCACCTGAAGCTTCTCCAGCAATTATATAATATTTCATGTTGTATTTCGATTAATAATTTACAAATCGAACGATAATAATTTTCGATTTTTTTCAACTTTTTCTGAATAGCAAAGATAGGTTAATATGATTTGTTATATAAATAAAGTAAGTATTGCCAGTACAATTACGGCAAGAAGTACTCCTCTGGCCATCATTTCTTTATTTAATTTTAAAAATAAACCAAAAGCAATAAGAGTCATAATGGAACCTAAAGTTATTATTTTGCCCAGACTGCCTTGTGATTTAAGTATGTGAATTCCAGCTATAAATTTAAAATCCGTAAAAAAAGTTATAAAGATATAAGATCCCAGTAATGTAGTTGCTAAACCGATTAAAAATCCCAATAGTAAGTCTCTTTTATTCATCCCATTTCCAAGTGTTAAGTTGTTGTATTGTGTAATGTGCAGTCAAGTCAAAGTGTACCGGAACTACAGAAATATAATTATTCTCTAAAGCCCATTCGTCTGTGTCTTCTCCTTTATCCTGATTTACAAATTCTCCAGCAAGCCAGTAATAATCTCTTCCTTGGGGAGTTTTTCTTTTATCAAATTTTTCCATCCAACGTGCTTTTGCTTGGCGGCAAATTCTAATTCCTTTAATTTCTTTTTCTTGTAATTTTGGAAAATTCACATTTAGAACTACTCCATCAGGTAATCCATTTTTTAAAACCTCTAAAGCTATTTTTCTTACAAAGTTTTTAATGGGTTCAAAATTTGCATTCCAGTTAAAGTCCATCAATGAGAAGCCAATTGCAGGAATTCCCTCTATTCCTGCTTCTACTGCAGCACTCATTGTGCCAGAATAGATCACATTTATAGATGAATTTGAGCCATGATTGATGCCGGAAACGCATAAATCTGGCTTTCTTTTCAGAATTTCATTTACAGCTAATTTCACACAATCAACTGGAGTTCCAGAGCAGCTATACTCTTGTATTGGGTCATTAATATTAGAGATTTTGTTTAAATATAGAGTGCTGTTAGTTGTAATTGCGTGTCCCATAGCGCTTTGTGGTGAGTCTGGCGCGACAACTATTACCTCTCCCAATTCTGACATGACTGAAATTAAAGCTCTGATACCTGGTGCCGATACACCATCATCATTAGTGATCAGAATTAATGGTTTATTTTTTTTCATTGCTGATATGTTAAAATATAAAATATTTTATGATATAAATGGCAAATGTAGTCACTGATTGCGTTAATTTTTGAACAAAAGATAAAAAAATGTTATCTTGGTTTATTTACTTCAGTTTGAAAAAACATTTTTATATCTTTAACCGAAATTTATTGAGAACACACTGATTATGGTGAAGTTCTATTGTACTTTACATTAAAAAATTCATGAATACTATTATTAACTTTATGAAAAGAAATTATAAAATTATTCTTGTTGTCGTTTGTATATCGGTGACATTATTTGCCTTTAAAATGAGTGGCTCGAAAGATAATGACCCAGAAAAAGACAAATTGCTACTTGAGTTATTGACTTTTGTTATTGAAAAACAACATTACAATCCAGCAGCGATTGATGATAATTTTTCGAAAGGAATTTACAAAGATTATATAGAAGCGTTAGACCCGTCTAAGAGATTCTTTTTGCAATCGGATATAAATGAATTTTCAAAGTATGAATATCAATTAGATGATCAATTAATCAATAAAGATTTGACTTTCTTTAATTTGACTTATGCTCGCTTGGTTCAAAGGATGAATGAGAGTACTAAGATTTACAAATCAATTTTAGGCAAACCTTTTGATTATACAACTGATGAAACTATTAACATAGATTATGATAAAGCTCCATATCCTAAAGATGCTGCTGAATTAAATGATAAATGGAGGAAACAAATAAAGTTGTCTACGCTTTCATCTCTAGTTGATAAGCAAAAAATCGAACAAGATAAAAAGAAAAATGATCCAAGTTATAAAGTGAAATCGTATGATGTTCTTGAAAAAGAAACCAGAGATATTTCTGGGAAATCACTAGATGAATACTTTGGATTCATAAAAGATTTAAATAGAAATGATTGGTTTTCTGTTTACATTAATTCAATTACAGCTCGTTTTGATCCTCACACGAATTATTTTGCACCCGAAGAAAAGGCACGTTTTGACGTAAGTATAAGTGGTAAATTAGAAGGGATTGGAGCTCGTCTTCAAAAGAAAAATGATTTTACTGAAATTACAGAACTTATCTCAGGAGGCCCTGCTTGGAGAGGAAAATTACTAGAAGCTGGTGATTTGATCATGAAAGTAGGT
Organism: Flavobacterium pygoscelis; assembly: GCF_023162025.1. Taxonomy (NCBI): domain Bacteria; kingdom Pseudomonadati; phylum Bacteroidota; class Flavobacteriia; order Flavobacteriales; family Flavobacteriaceae; genus Flavobacterium; species Flavobacterium pygoscelis. Next base: position 92,352 of record NZ_JALNUB010000008.1, read on the forward strand.
CAAGGAAATAAAGAAGCGGTTGAAGTTATTGGAATGCGCCTTGATGATGTTGTTAAAAAAATAAAGGGACCAAAAGGTTCTGAAGTTCGCTTAACAGTTAAAAAAGTTGATGGTACTATTAAGGTGATTTCAATTGTTAGGGATATTGTAGAAATTGAAGAAACGTATGCAAAATCAAGTATCGTTAATAAAAACGGATTAAAATATGGTGTTATTTATCTTCCGAAATTTTATATTGATTTTGTAAATAAAAATGGACGTGACGCTGGTAAAGACATTGCTTTAGAAGTTGATAGATTGAAAAAAGCAGGGGTAAATGGTATCGTTTTAGACGTACGTGATGATGGAGGAGGATCGCTATCTACAGTAGTTGATATCGCTGGTTTGTTTATCGAACAAGGCCCTATCGTACAAATAAAATCTGCTGGTAGAAAAAAAGAAGTATTGTATGATAGAGACCCTAAGATAGAATGGGACGGTCCATTGGTCATTATGGTAAATGGTTTTTCTGCTTCTGCTTCAGAAATTTTAGCTGCTGCAATTCAAGATTACAAAAGAGGAATCATCATAGGAAGCAAGCAAACTTATGGTAAAGGTACAGTACAAAATGTTTTTGATTTGAATGAATTTGTTCGCAGTAGTTTAGTAGGTGATCTTGGTGCACTCAAGACGACAACTCAAAAGTTTTATAGAATAAACGGTGGTTCAACACAAATAGAAGGTGTAAGAAGTGATATTGTTATGCCAGACCGATATGCTTATTTAAAAATGGGAGAGCGTGATATTGACAATGCTATGCCATGGGATAAAATTGACAAAGCAGATTACAATGAATGGTCTAATAATAATAACTTTAGTCAAGCAATTGTTAATAGCAAGAATAGAATTTTAAGTAATTCTCAATTTCAATTGATTGAGGAAAATGCAAAGTGGATTGATAATAGAAGTAAAGAAAATGTGTACAATTTAAATATTAATAAATTTAAAAGCGCACAAGCTGAAATAGAAGAAAAAGCTAAAAAATACAAGCCTCTTTCTGATTATAAAAATAATTTAATATTCACATCATTACCTTATGAAAAAGTGATAATGAATAATGATGTTACTTTAAAAGAAAAAAGAGACAGATGGCATGAAGCGTTGTCAAAAGATATTTATGTAGAAGAAGCATTAAATGTTTTAGACGATTTACAAACTAAATCTATTTCTAAGACCAATATGTCTACTAAGTTAAAAAAAGATAATTTAGTGAAGTCATAATCTACAATCACTGTTTTATAGTTATAAACGCTTCATATTTTATGGAGCGTTTTTTATTTAAAATAAAAGAATAAAATTTAATAATAATAGTTTTATATCTTTAATAAATTATAAACAATCAATGATATTATTTTAAATTACAATGATAAAAATTACAATCAATTTTATACCAGTCTTATTTATAACTTTTTTTTTAATTTCTTGTAATGGTAAAGAAGCTTCAATAGGAAATTCCTACGGCAACAATGCTAAGATTAGAGAGGCAGATTCTATAGAAATCAATACAAAGCCAACAGATAAAATTGATGGTACTTTTGATTTTTATCCGACTTCAACAACTAATCAAATCGTAAATCATGATTACTTTTCTCTTTCATATAATGAGAAATTTGAACAAGCAGAATGGGTAGCCTACGAACTGAAAAAAAAGTACATACTAAATAAACATTTTCAGAGGCCTTTTTTTATAGAAGATCCTAAAGTAACTACTAGATCTGCTGATTGGAAAAACTATAAAAACTCAGGATACGATAAAGGTCACTTGTGTCCTGCAGGAGATATGTCTTTTGATGAAAACGCTTACAATGACACGTTTTATACCTCAAATATTTCTCCACAAAAACACAAATTTAACGATGGTGTTTGGAATAGATTAGAGCAAAAAGTACGCTATTGGGCAGTGAAATATGATGGTCTTTATGTTATTACTGGAGGCGTATTAGAGAGTTCCTTACAAACAATTGGAAAAGAAAAGGTATCGGTTCCTAATTATTTTTATAAAGTTCTATTATCAAAATCGGATGGCAAAATAAAACTGATTGCATTTCTTATCCCAAATGAAGCCAGTGAAAAACCTTTGTATGATTTCGTCGTGTCAGTTGATCAAATTGAGAAAATGACAGGCATAGACTTCTTTCCTACATTAGATCATAAAATAGAAGAAAAATTAGAAAGCAGCAATGATTATAAAGCGTGGAGTTTTAACTAAGATACAGTTACCATTCGTTTACTTTATTAGCATCCATTTTTATAAATATAAATAGAAGAATAGTAAATCCCCAAAGTCCTGATCCGCCATAAGAAAAGAATGGTAATGGAACTCCGATGGTTGGAAAGATTCCAACTACCATTGCGATATTTACAAAAAAGTGTGTAAATAATATTCCTGCTACGCAATAACCATAAACTCTACTGAATTTTGTTTTTTGTCGTTCCGCCAAATAGATTATTCTGAGAAACAGACCCGCAAATAGAGCTATGACTACTAATGAGCCTACAAATCCCCATTCTTCACCCACTGTGGTAAAAATGTAATCTGTATGCTGCTCGGGTACAAATCCTCCTTTAGTTTGAGTTCCTTCCAGAAATCCTTTACCAATCCATCCACCTGATCCTATAGCTATTTCGGATTGGTTTGTATTGTATCCAATTCCTTTCATATCTACTGTTTTTCCCAACAGGATATTAAAACGGTCTCTATGGTGTTGCTTAAATACATTGTCAAATACATAATCTACAGAGAGTACAAAACCAGAAATTAATAGGAATAAAATTGTACTCATAATAATATTTCGATCTGCAAGTCTTGATTTTAAATGAACAATTATTATTATTCCTAATGCAATTAAGATTACATATTGGGGCTCTAAAACAAGTGTAAGTACAAATAAAAGGATGGTGATAAATCCCGTCCAAACATACCAACTAGGAAGTCCTTCGCGGTATAAAACAATTATAAAAATGCTATATATCAAAGCACTTCCAGGATCTGGTTGGGGCAATATAAGTAATACCGGCAAAAATATTATGGCGAGTGCTTGTATCTGTCTATTGGTGTCTTTTAAATTGATTTGGGTATCACTCAAAAATTTTGCTAGCGCTAATGAGGTTGCTGCTTTTGCAAATTCTGAAGGTTGTATAGTAAAACTTCCTATGGCATACCAACAGCGTTGGCCTGCAATCGTTTTTCCAAATAAAAACAAACCTGCTAATGTCAGTAGTGAAACTCCAAATATAATACTAGCATATTTTTCATAAAATTTTCCATCTACAGAAAGAACAATAAATATTAATGGGATTGTCAGTATAATGAAAATAAGCTGTTTTTGGTAAGTATCTTCCATAGAAGATAATGACGACGAATAGATGTTTAGCCAACCTAAAATAACGAGTAGAGTATATATTATTATACTTATCCAGTCAATATTGTTTGATACACTTTGATTTTTCATCTGATTTATATAACTGGTTTTTGCTCCTTAGTTGAATCTATTTTTACTTTAAAAGTGGGAATAATGGTTTTGCTTTTCAAAATCGAATCGCTAACTCTTAACTGAGATTTTACTTTATCAGAAAGTCCACCTAATTTTGCATACCTACTTTGTAGACTTGTAGCAAGGATTCTTGTCTCCAAGTCAGTTCTTGTTATTTTTTGTCTAAGGTATTTTTCTATCATCAAACTCGCAATAGGTCCTGCAATTGCTGCACCATAACCTCCATTTTCAACCATAACGGCTATCGCTATTTTTGGATTGTCTTTTGGAGCAAAAGCTACAAAGATCGAGTGATCTTCTAGTTTTACTCTGACTCCACCAATTTTCGCAAAATTTTCTGCGGTTCCTGTTTTACCACAAATATCAATTCCTTCAACTCTAAGCGATCTGGCTGTACCAACATTATACACATCAAAAAGTCCGCTTATTACGGGCTTGAAATATTTTTTATCAATAGTAGTTACATGCTTGGTTGTGAAACTTTTGTCAATGGCATGTCCTTCTATTTTTTTTATGATATGAGGCGTGTAATAATATCCTTCATTAGCAATGGTTGCCATCATATTCGCAAGTTGTATAGGAGTCATTACAACTTCTCCTTGTCCTATTGCGTTAGATACTATTGTGGTGCTTCTCCAGCCACCGTTTGGATACATTCTTTTATAGGTTTTAGAATCAGGAATTTTTCCTTTTTTTCCTGTTGGTAAGTCATATCCCATAAACTGGCCTAATCCAAAACTTTTTAAATGGTTACTCCAAATATCTACTGCTTTTGCTGGATTGTTATATTTGTTAATTGTTAACATATAGGTTTGAGCAAAATAAGTGTTGCAAGAATTGTAAATACCATTATGTAATTGTTGGCTAGGACTATGTGGATGGCATTTCATAAATCGCCCCCTTCCATAACTGAATCCATTATTGCAAAAGAAAGTTGTATTTTCGTTAATTACACCTTCTTGCAAGCCAATAAGGCCTGTTAAAATTTTAAATGGTGAACCTGGAGGATACTCAGCCAGTAATCCTCTATCATAAAGTGGTTTAGCAATAGAATCGTGATACAAAGCGGTATAGTTTTTAGAGCGTTGTCTTCCCACTAGAATACCAGGGTCAAATGAGGGTGCTGTAACTAAGGCTAATATTTCGCCAGAACTAGGCTCAATAGCAACAATTCCACCTCTTTTATTAATCATTAATTCTTCCCCATACTTTTGAAGCTGCGCATCTATAGAGAGATTAATATCTTCCCCTTGCACGGCAATTGTATCGTATTTACCATCTTTATAGGATCCTATTTCGCGATTAAATTTGTCTTTCTGGAAATATTTAATCCCTTTTACACCACGTAAAAGATTTTCATAGCTTTCTTCTACCCCTTGTCTTCCAATCAAATCACCGCTATTATAGTAAGGATTTTTCGAAACCAATTTTTCATTCACTTGAGTGATAAAACCAAAAATATTAGCACCAAAATTCACTTCATAATCACGAAGTGATCTTTTTTGGAAATAAAAACCTTCATATTTTCGTATTTTCTCTTGAAAAGCAGCAAACTCACTTTTGTTTAATTGAGATAGAAATACAGATGGTAATCTTGGACTATATACTTTAGATTTCTCCATTTTTTTAATAAAGTCCTCTTTGGTCATGTGAAGTAACTGACAAAATTCTAAGGTGTCTAATTTCTTTACTTCACGTGGAATTACCATGATGTCATATGAAGCTTGATTGGCTACGAGAAGTTTTCCTTTTCTATCATAGATATAGCCTCTCTCTGGATATTCATATTTTTTTTTAATTGCATTATTTTCTGACTTTAATTTTAAAGTGTCATCAATAACTTGTAAATAAAAAATACGAATTAAAAGTAAAGAGGTCGCAATAATAATTAAAGAAGGCAACAAGACTTTTCTCATCTTTTATTTGGCTTAATAAGATATATGATTATAATACAGATTATAATGGTGAATACAGTACTTAATAAAGTCGTTATTAAAGTATCTAATATATAGGTCAATTGAAATGCTTCTAGTAAAAATAATGTAAAATGGTGTATTACTACAGAAAGCAAAATAAACGAAAATCGTTGTGGTGTAATAACATCATTTAATTTTATAGTTTGATACTCGTAGCTCAAACCAAATGCAAACTTAAAAATAGATGGTCTAAAATAAGCTAAAACTAAACAAGCAGTTGCATGAGTTCCTCCAGAATTACTAAAAAGATCCATTATAATTCCTAATAAAAAACTAGAGGCTATTAACGCTGATTTATTACCGTTTACAGGGTATAAAATGATAAATAGAATATAAGGGAATGGACTTATATATCCCAAAAAATTCATATTGTTGAATATGATGATCTGAAGGGCTAGCAAAAGTACAAAACGGAAAATATTGACCAACAGCGTACTATTCATCTTTTTCTCTTTTTTCTAAATTAATAACTTCTTGACGGTTTTTACTTTTTAGGATATAAACATGTCCTAAGTTCGTCATGTCATTAAAAAGTTTAATATCTAACGTATAAAAGTTAGTTTGTGTATCTCTATAAATTTTAGCAATTGTTCCAATATTAATATTTTCAGGGAAAATGACAGATTGCCCTCCTGTTACGATTGTATCTCCTATTTTTATGAGAGCTAATCTTGGAAGATCTGTTAGTTGCACAAAACCAGTACTTTTACCATTCCAGTTTAGAGAACCAAAATGATCTGATTTTTTGATTTTAGCGTTAATCTGTGTTCTTTTATTTAAAATACTTATAACGGTAGAATAATTAGTCGAAGTATTTTCTATAATTCCTACGATTCCTAAACTATTAATAACACCCATGTCAGGCTTTACACCATCTCGTTCACCTGAGTTTAATGTTAAGTAATTTTCGTAAACATTATAGGAATTGTGAATTACCTTAGATACAATTATATCGTCTAGTTTTACTCCTTTTAGACTGTCTAAAGCTTTTGCAGTAGCAGTGTCTTTTTTATTAAATAATATGCTTTTTAATTTAGCATTTTCAAGAGCAAGTTCATCATTTTGAGTTTTTAAGTTTAAATACTCATTTAGATTATTTACTTTTTCATAAACGCCTCCGCTTAAAAAATTAGCTGAACTTATTATTTTGCTTCTGTGAAAGGAATGAGACTGAATCGTTAGAGTTAACGATGTACCTAAAAGCAGCAAAAACAGTATTTTGTTACTGTTTTTTAAAATAAAATTAAATATTTGCTGCATTGTCTAAATTTGAATATTTAAATAAATTTAAAATTGAATTCTAAATTCTAAATACTTTAAACAAGTTTTAGAATTTAGAATTTATTTGTTATTTTATAAGAATGCTTTTAAATTTGTTTACATTTTTAAGTGCCATTCCAGTTCCTCGAACTACTGCTCTTAAAGGATCTTCGGCAATGTAAACTGGTAAATCTGTTTTTTGAGAAATTCTTTTGTCAAGACCTCTTAGCATTGATCCACCTCCTGCAAGATAAATACCAGTATTGTAAATATCAGCAGCTAATTCTGGTGGAGTCTGAGATAAAGTTTCCATTACCGCATCTTCAATACGCTGTATAGATTTGTCTAATGCTTTTGCAATTTCTCTATATGAAACTTCAACTTGTTTAGGTTTACCGGTAAGTAAATCTCTACCTTGAACAGACATGTCTTCTGGTGGAGTTTCTAAATCTTCTATAGCAGCACCAATTTGTATTTTTATTTTCTCAGCAGTACTTTCTCCAACAAAAAGGTTGTGTTGCGTACGCATATAATATACTATGTCATTTGTAAAAACATCACCAGCAATCTTAACTGATTTATCACATACAATTCCACCTAAAGCAATTACCGCTATTTCAGTTGTTCCACCACCGATATCAACAATCATGTTTCCTTTAGGTTGCATAATATCAATACCAATACCAATGGCCGCAGCCATAGGTTCGTGAATCAAATATACTTCTTTACCATTTACGCGTTCGCACGATTCTTTTACAGCACGCATTTCTACTTCTGTAATTCCAGAAGGGATGCAAACTATCATTCGTAACGCAGGTGTAAACATTCTTTTCTTTAATGCAGGTATGCTTTTTATAAACATACTTATCATTTTTTCTGAAGCATCAAAGTCAGCAATTACACCATCTTTCAAAGGCCTTATGGTCTTAATGTTTTCATGTGTTTTACCTTGCATCATGTTGGCTTCTTTACCTACAGCAATGATTTTACCCGAAACCCTATCGCGAGCAACTATAGAGGGGCTGTCAATTACAACTTTATCATTATGTATGATTAAAGTATTAGCGGTACCAAGGTCTATCGCAATATCCTCGGTCATGAAATCAAAAAATCCCATAAGTTTTTTAAGGGTTAAAAGTTATAATAAATAATAGCATGCAAAGTTAAACAAATTAATGTTTGAAATGACGCGTTCCTGTAAATACCATTGCAAGTTTATTTTCATTGCAATAATTAATACTTAATTCATCTTTAATTGAACCTCCTGGCTGAATTACAGCTGTAATTCCTGCTTTTTTAGCCAATTCTACACAATCCGGAAAAGGAAAAAAAGCATCACTAGCCATCGAGGCTCCATGTAAATCAAATCCGAAGTTATTTGCCTTTTCTATTGCTTGAAGCAATGCATCTACTCTTGAAGTTTGTCCAGTTCCTGATGATATAAGTGTTCCGTTTTTTGCAAAAACAATCGTATTAGATTTTGTGTTTTTACATATTTTAGACGCAAATATCAAATCTTGAATCTCTTGTTCCGTAGGAGTTGTTACTGTAACGGTTTTTAGAGCTTCTTTATTGTCAGTAATGTTATTTCTTTCTTGAATTAAAAGTCCGTTTAAGCAAGTTCTAACTTGTTTGTTAGGTAATTCAACAGTATTTTGTATTAAGATTATTCTGTTTTTCTTTTCCTCTAAGATGGTTTTTGCTTCCTCATCATACTCTGGAGCAATTACCACTTCACAAAAAAGTTTGTTTATTTCTGTAGCAGTAGCAACATCTATTTTAGTGTTAGAAATCAAGACACCTCCAAAGGCGGAAGTAGGATCACAAGCTAAAGCTGCATTGTATGCTTCACCAATTGTTTTTCTTGTAGCTAAACCACAAGCGTTATTATGTTTTAAAATGGCAAAAGTTGGTCCGTCATTTTTAAATTCATTGATCAAATTCACTGCTGCATCAACATCTAATAAATTGTTATAAGATAATTCTTTTCCATGAACTTTTTTGAACATCGCTTCAAAATCACCAAAGAAAAATCCTTTTTGATGTGGGTTTTCTCCATATCTTAAAACTTGACCGTCTGCAATACTTTCTTTGTAAATGGTTTCATCAGTATTGAAATAATTAAAAATAGCTCCGTCGTAATGAGAGGATACATGAAATGCTTTTGTAGCTAACAATTTTCTATTTTCTAATGTTGTGGCGCCATTTTGTGTTGTAATTAAATCCAATAGTAAAGCATATTGATCAACAGAGGAAACAATTACGGTATCTTTAAAGTTTTTTGCTGCAGCGCGAATCAATGAAATCCCACCAATATCGATTTTTTCAATAATATCTGCCTCACTTGCTCCAGAAGCTACTGTCTTTTCAAAAGGATATAAGTCAACTATGACCAAGTCAATTTGAGGAATGTTAAACTCTTGCATTTGTTGTACATCGCTTTCATTATCTTGACGATTTAATATTCCGCCAAAAACTTTTGGATGTAATGTTTTAACACGACCACCCAAAATAGAAGGATAAGACGTAACATCTTCAACAGGAATTACAGGAATTCCTAGATTTTTGATAAAATCTTCGGTTCCTCCAGTTGAATAAAGTGTAACATTTTGACTGTTTAGTTGTCTAACTATAGGTTCTAATCCTTCTTTAGAAAATACAGAGATTAATGCTGATTGAATTGTTTTAGTAGTGTTCATTATGTAGTTATTGTTATAAAGTGCAAAAATAGTTTTTTAATGTTAAAATTAAGCCATTTGAAAACGAGATAATTGTATTTTTTACAGCTATTATATAAGGAGTACTAAAATAATGGATTGGGACTTTAACGAATTGATTATTCATTAGGATTTTGATTAATATTTATGGAATTTTACTTTAACACAAAACAGATTGTATGCTAGTTTACCTTAGATTATTAAGTGAGAGTTTTGGTTTTGCAATGAATGCATTAAAAAATAATAAATTAAGGACCTTACTTTCTTTGTTAGGAGTGACTATTGGGATTTTTTCGATTATAGCAGTTTTGGCTGCAGTTGATTCTTTAGACAGAAAAATAACCAAAGACTTAAGTAGTTTAGATAAAAACACGATCTATTTGATGAAGTTTTCTTTTGGTCCATCGGATATTCCTCAATGGAAGCGAGAGCAATTTCCTAATGTAAAGTATGATGAATATACCTACATGAAAGGGGCAATGACCAATACAGATCAAATGGCGTATCAAATTTTTACTAGAAGCGAGTCTATAAAATATGATTCTAAAACAGTAAGTGATGTAAAAATTATTCCTGTTTCTCATGAATTTATCGATATTCAAGGATTAGAATTTGAAAAAGGTCGTTTTTACAATGAATCAGAAGCTAATTCTGGAGCTACGGTTATTGTTCTTGGAAATGAAATTGCTAAATCTTTATTTGATGATTTTGATCCTATAGGGAAAAATGTGCGTTTGTATGGAAAACGTTTTACTGTAATTGGCGTGATAAAAAAGGAAGGTTCAGGGTTGTTTGGTGATAGTAATGATACCGCTGCCTACATACCTGTGAATTTTGTGAGACAGTTGTATGGCGACAACAATACTTCCTTAACGAATGTTATTATTTTTAAACCCCAAAAAGGGGTAGATATGGAGGCTTACAAAGGCGAAATGTCACAAAAATTAAGAAGCTATAGAGGTTTGAAAGCTGGTGAAATAGATAATTTTTTCATCAATGTTTTTTCAGGTTTTACAGACCTTATCGATGGTATTTTAGGTCAAATGAATGTAGTTGGATGGATTATTAGTGGTTTTTCTCTTTTGGTAGGTGGTTTTGGTATTGCTAATATTATGTTTGTTTCTGTAAAAGAGAGAACCAATCTAATTGGAATTCAAAAATCATTAGGAGCCAAAAATAAATTTATCTTATTTCAGTTTTTATTTGAAGCTATTATTTTATCTGTAATTGGTGGTGTAATCGGGCTATTACTAGTTTGGATTATTTCTCTGATTTTGACCAATGTTTTGGATTTTGAATTTGTTCTTGGTATGGGAAATGTAGTTTTAGGAACTGGATTAGCTGCAGCTATAGGATTGATATCTGGGATTTTGCCTGCTATTACAGCGTCTAAACTAGATCCAGTAGAAGCTATTAGAACCGGAATGTAATTTTTATAAAAAAGTACTCTTTAGAGATCTTGCCAATCATTTTTTTTTAAACCCTAATTTTTATTTCATTAAATGTGAAATATGCTCGAAATTTGAGCTACTTGCTTGTTTAGAATAGCTTTTGTGAAAGTTAAATTTGCCTTAGAGGAATCTGCAATTAGATAGATAAAGTAACTATTGTTTTGTGAAATTTTTAAAAACTGAAATTGATTTGTCAATGTAATAGTAATGTCATCAATATTCTGTTTTTGCTTTAAAAAATCATTAGCGTTCAATTGTGCTCTAATCATTTCTAATGCAAATTTTGAAGCACTTTCTATATCAAATTTGTTGTCGTTTCTTTTTGAGTAATAAAGATTACCGCTTTTTACATCTACAACACTTAATGCAACAAATCCAGGCATTTCCTTTGAAATATTTTCTCCAAATAATTTTAAAAAATCTGACATCTATAAAAAGTTTAAGTAGCAAATTTAATTTTTTTTATGATTCAAATACTACTGTAACTCTTTTTAATTATTTTGAAGTTTTTTTTTGAAACTTCAAAATAATTAAAAAGTCTATTAGTTGGAATCATTTTAATGAATTTTACTCAACAATTTCTTTTAAATAAAACGTTTATATTTCTTTAGCTAATAAATAAATTCTTATTAATTTATTTAAATAGCGGTTTTTTTGCTATGAGGTTTAGTTGTTTTTTGTTTTAATTATTAAAAATAATTTCGCTTAATAGATTGCGTATGAAATGATTGAAGTGTTGGCTAATTTTCCATTGTTTCTTTTAATGCTTATAGGGCGAAATTATTGGTTTTTTTTGTACTTTTGCGGCCCCAAAACACTAGTGATTTCGTTGCTAACCTACAGTAATAATTTGCTTTAAATTTACGAAAATCGCTCTCTTTTAATCTCAAAAGTCAAAGTGTTTTATTTGTCAAATTCAAGATAATTAAATTCAAAAATTGAATAATTCTTGATAAAATAAAACTTAAAAAATGAAAATTTTTAAACTCAACTTCACACTTTTTTTAGTGTTACTTCTGCCTGCGCTCCTTTTTTCACAAGAAAATATTTTTGCTGGAATTGAAATTGGAAGTAAAGGAATCAAAATGTCTGTTATAGACGTGTTCAATATTAAAAAAGGAAATATTAATGTTAAATCCTATTGGACAGAAAATGTAGCTATAGCAAAAGGTATTTCTACTGAAGGGAATATGACTGAGGAAAACATGAATAAAGCTATTGAAATTATTTCTGATAATTACAGGAAAATTATGATAGAGATGAAGGTTCCAGAGGCAAATATTTTTATAGTAGGATCTTCTGGTGTGGCTATGGCTAATAATACCCAAATACTTATTGATAAGGTTAAAGCTGCCACAGGCAAAGATCTTGAATTTATCGATGCTCAAATGGAAGGCAAAATGCTCTTAAAAGGATGTGTTCCTCCAGTAGATTATAAAAACTCTATGATCCTTGATATAGGAGGAGGTAATACTAAAGGTGGTTATATCGATGTACTTAATAATAATGCTTTTATATTTTTTCCATTAAGTCTTAATTATGGAAGTGTAACCCTTACAGAAAGTATTATTAAAAAAACGAATAGTACAGATATTGGGGAATATAATTCTAGGTCATTCAGCTTTTTGCCGATATTAAGGGAACAAGTTGATGCTATGTATAAATCTAAACCTCAGGCTTTACGAAAAGAAAAAGTATACCTGTCTGGTGGTGCCGTTTGGGCTTTTTACACGCTATACAAAGGGGTTACTAAAGAAGCGTTCAGTCAATTTAAGTTAGAAGATGTGATAAATTATGATGCTATTTTAAAAAATAACTTCCGCAAATTTGAAGACCTAGCTAAAACTGATGAAGATGTTGATAAAGTTTTAAAGACCTATTCTCAAAAATATTTAATTTCTGGTAGTAATATATTATTGGTGTGTTTAGAAGCCATACCAGATATTAATAGTAAAAAATTATATTTTGCTAAAGAAGGTCAAATTGCATGGTTGATATCTTATATAACGGATCGTTCTACTAAAGTAAAGAAAATCTATTAAACAATATTCTACTTTTTATAGTGAATAAATTCCCTATAAATTTCTAATTTTTAAAATTTTAATACTAAAAAATATATTATGGATAAAAAACGTCCAACACCAATTGATCAACCTGTTAAGTGGGATGAAACTCAAACTATTGTTAGTAAAGCCGATTTATTCGGAAGCTTAGAATATGTAAATGAGACTTTTGCATCAGTTTCTGGATATGATGAATCAGAACTAATAGGGCAACCTCATAATATTATCCGTCATCCAGATATGCCCAAAGTAATTTTTAAAGTCTTGTGGGATAATATTTCAAAAGGTAAAAAATTTCATGGTGTTATTAAAAACTTAGCCAAATCAGGAAAATATTACTGGGTAATTACTGATTTTGATTATGTTGTAAGTGATGATGCAAAAATTTTAAAATACGTAGCCCGTCGTAAAGCCGTTTCTCCGGGTGTGGTAAAAAAAGTGGATGAGCTTTATAAAAAACTATATAAAATTGAAGAAGTAAGCGGAATAGAAGGGAGCGAAAAATACTTAATTGGTTATCTAGAAGATCATAATCTTGATTATGTAGAATTAATTACAAAATTAATGATGGATGATTTAAATCAACAAGTGGAGTTAGAATCTACTACTGAAGAAGTTGAAGAAACTAAAAAAAGTTTTTTCGGAAGATTCTTTGGTAACTAATACAGTTATAAAATTTTAATAAGTACACGCCTTTTAAATATATTTAAAAAATGCTTAACCGTTATTTAGGAAATTTTAAAAATTTTCCAAAAGAAATATGGATTCTTGCTTTAATTACGCTTGTCAATAGAATTGGCGCTGTAGTTGTTCCTTTTTTGTCCAAATACTTTAAAGAAGAACTAAACTTAAGTTATTCACAAATAGGGTGGATTATGGTTTGCTTTGGAGTTGGATCTCTTGTCGGTACTTTTTTAAGCGGAAAATTATCTGATGTTTTTGGTGCATATAAAGTAATGGCTTTTAGCTTGTTTGCTAGTGGTGTAGTATTACTTTCGCTTCAATTTGCAATTACTTTTGAATTGTTGTGTATTTCTGTTTTCCTTTTGACTGCAGTTGCTGATATGTATCGACCTGCAATGATGGTAAGTATAAACGATTATGTAACTAGTGAATCTAGAGTGAGAGCTTTGTCTTTATTAAGAATGGCTACTAATGTGGGACTTATCGTAGGACCCGTATTAGGAGGTATTTTAATCATGAATTCAGAATACAACACTTTATTTATTGTTGATGGTTTAACCTCTATTATCTCTGTAGTATTTTTTTTAATTTTTGTTAGAGAGAAAAAGTTACTTTATAAACTGGAATTAAATGATGTAATAAAAGATAAATTTGCACCTTTCAAAGATGTTCCTTTTGTAATGAATTGGATTATCGCTTTAATCACAGGGTATCTTTATTTTCAAGTTTTCTCTATTGTTCCAATTTATCATAAAGAAGCTTATAATTTAACGGAGTTTGATACAGGAATGTTCTTAGGTTTTAGTGGTGTTGTATTTATACTCTTTGAACTTGCTGTAGTTAATTTTGTGCAAAAAAATAAAATTACCGATTTGGTTGCTATAATGCTAGGATTGTTATTAATAGGAGCTTCCTATCTTTTGCTCTATTTAGTTCATCAACCGTGGGTGTTTTGGGTCTTTATGTTTTTAATGTCTTTTGGTAATATGTTAACCTTTGCTTTTGCAAGTAGTTTTGTGATGAACAGAAGTCATAAAAACTTAGAAGGTTTATTTATGTCGACTTTTCAAATGAGTTATGGTTTTGCTCATGTATTTAGTTCTAAAACAGGATTGACAATTGTGCAAAATTATGATTATAATACCAATTGGACTTTTAATTACATACTAGCATTTGTTACAGCATTTTGTACTTATATCATTTTTATAGTGGTTCGAAAAGAACAAAAAAAGGTAAAACAAGATATCATGATTTCTTTTTTTAAAAAGTAAATAGTTTATTGATCCTGATTTTTAAAATACATTATATCTTTTAAACAAAAAAATCTCGAATTATCGAGATTTTTTTTGTTTAAAAGATTATGTTTTGATTATCTTATATCATTGTTTTGAATCAAATCAATATATAAATTAATGTTGTCTTTAAGTTCTTTTCTAGGAGTAATAAAATCTAGAAAACCGTGTTCTAATAAAAATTCTGCGGTTTGAAAACCTTCTGGTAAATCTTTTCCAGTGGTGTCTCTTACTACTCTTGGTCCTGCGAATCCTATTAAAGCTCCTGGTTCAGAAATATTAATATCTCCCAACATCGCGTACGATGCAGTAGTTCCTCCTGTTGTAGGATCTGTACATAGAGATATATAAGGAAGTTTGGCATCGGCTAATTGAGCCAGTTTTACAGAAGTTTTTGCTAATTGCATTAGCGAATAAGCAGCTTCCATCATACGTGCTCCACCAGATTTTGAAATCATTACAAAAGGTAATTTGTGCTTAATAGCATGATCAATTCCTCTTACAATTTTTTCACCCACTACAGCTCCCATAGAACCTCCAATAAAAGCAAAATCCATACAGCAAATCACTAAATCTTTTCCTTTAGATTTACCAACGGCTGTACGTACTGCGTCTTTTAATTTTGTTTTTTCCATTACCTCTTTAAGTCGATCACCATATTTTTTAGTGTCAACAAAATTCAAAGGGTCCTTAGAAGTCATGTTTTTGTCTAATTCAACAAACTCATTATTGTCAAATAAAATTTGGAAATATTCGGCACTTCCAATTCTAACGTGAAAACCATCTTCTGGACTTACAAATAAATTGCGAGCAAGTTCATCGGCATCAATAATTTTTCCAGTAGGAGATTTGTACCAAAGTCCTTTTGGAATATCCATTTTGTCTTCAGTCGCAGTAGTAATCCCTTTTTCTTTTCTTTTAAACCAAGCCATTTTTCTAGTATTCAGTGTTCAGTAATCCAATGTTTAGTATTCAGTTTTTCAGTATTGTATAATCATTTTTTTAATAAACGATTAATAATAAACAGAACGCTGCCTACTTTTTTTATAGTGTATTTACATTATTTAAGTCTGCAAATGCTTGTTCAAGTCTTGTATTGAACGTGATTTCGCTTTCACGAATCCATTTTCTTGGATCGTAATATTTTTTGTTAGGTACATCGTCTCCTTCTGGATTTCCAATTTGAGTATGTAAATAATCAATATTCTTAGTTATATAATCGCGAACTCCTTCTGTATATGCAAATTGCATATCAGTATCGATATTCATTTTTATAACTCCGTAGCTAATTCCTTCTCTGATTTCTTCCAATGTAGAACCTGATCCACCATGAAAAACGAAATCAACTGGATTATTTTTAGTGTTAAATTTATTTTGAACGAAATCTTGAGATTTTTTTAAAATTTTAGGTGTCAATTTTACGTTCCCTGGTTTGTAAACACCGTGAACGTTTCCAAAAGCAGCCGCAATAGTAAATCGTGGACTTATTTTAGAAAGTTCTTCGTAAGCATAGGCTACTTCATCGGGTTGTGTATATAATTTTGAGCTATCAACATCAGAATTATCAACACCGTCTTCTTCACCGCCTGTAATACCAAGTTCGATTTCTAGTGTCATTCCCATTTTGCTCATTCTTGCTAAATAGGTTTTACAGATTTCTATATTTTCTTCGATTGGCTCTTCAGAAAGGTCAATCATGTGTGAAGAATACAATGGTTTTCCAGTTTTAGCAAAATGCGCTTCAGAAGCATCTAACAATCCATCAATCCAAGGTAATAATTTTTTTGCACAATGATCCGTATGTAATATGACAGTTGCACCATAGGCTTCTGCTAAAGCATGAATGTGTAATGCACCTGCTACACCACCAACGATTGCTGATTTTTCGTCTTTATTTGAAAGTCCTTTTCCAGCATTAAATTGCGCTCCTCCGTTAGAAAATTGAATGATTACAGGAGCATTTAGTTTTGCAGCAGTTTCAAGAACACAATTTACAGTACTCGAGCCAGTAACATTTACAGCTGGTAGTGCAAATCCTTTTTCTTTTGCATAATTAAAAATTTCCTGTACTTGATCTCCGGTAGCTACGCCTGGTTTAATGTTGTGTGCCATTGTACTTGTTTTAGTTTGTTTAGTTTTTAGTCTTGCAAAAATAAGAATTAATTAGGACTAGAATGGATAATTTATTCCAAAATTTAAAACGGCTTTAGAAAAGTTATATTCTTTAAACCATCTTTCGTTCATTTCTTTGCCTGGATTGTAGGTTTTAAATCCTAAATCAAATCGAATCACGAAAAAACTTAAATCGTAGCGCAATCCAAAACCAGAACCTACAGCAATATCTTTTAAACTGCTAAAATTTTTAAAAACTGACTTTTCGTCTTTTACATTATCTAACACGTTCCAAATGTTACCTGCATCAGCAAAAATAGCGCCTTTTAAACTGCCAGCAATTTTAAACCTATATTCTCCGCTTAAAGCAATTTTCATATTAGCTTCATTAAAATCATCAAGACCACCGCTGCTTCCTGGACCTAAACTATAAGGCTGCCAAGCTCTATTGTCATTTGATCCTCCAGAAAAATAACTTCTAGAAAACGGAATATAATTGGAGTTTCCAAACGGAATTGCAATACCAAAAAAGGAACGGAAAGCAATAATATTTTCTTTGGATAAATCCCAATGCTTAATATAATCAAATTCTGTTTTTACATATTCTGAATATTCTAAATTAAAAATATCATAGTTGCCATTCGCATTTTTCTTTTGATTGGTAACATTTGCAAAAGCGGATAAGATGGTTCCAGCAGATTCGATCTTAGTTTTGAAAAGATAAAAATCGTTATCTTTTAAATCTTTCTTTGTCGTTTTTGAAAAAGTGAAACTTGTCGCTAAGATGAAATCATTTTCCGTTAGTCTAAGTCTTCTTTCTTCAATACTTTTTACAGATTCATAATCAGCAGGTTTCAAAGGTTTTAAAAAAACACCACTACCAGAAAGGACATCGTTTGTAAATCCGCGAGTTCCCTGCTCAATAAGTAAATCCCTGTTTACTGCATCGTCATAATAGGAAGGATTTGTATTGTAAGCCTTGCTAATTTTATTTAGAGCACTATAAGAGGAACTATAAACATTAAAATAATTTCTAGGATTTAAATTTCGCACAAATTGAGTGTTTAATAGATCAAATCGTGCGGTATGATTTATTTTTGGAGTCCAATTGTATGATAATCCTCCTGTAAAATTTTCTTTGTCGAGACCTATATTTCTTTGTTTTGCAAAACCAACCGTAATCAGAGTAGAAGGTATCATACTTTTAGGAATAATTTTATCCGTGTTAAAGGGCATAAGAATCCTTGGGATATTTAATTTTAAATCTACTCCATATTCTGATACATTAAAGAAATTGTTTTTTGGATTGGCTAAATCTTTAGAGGAGCCAATGTTTCCGCGTGCTGCAAGTTCAAGTGTTTCCGCTCCATTAAATACATTTCTGATCGTCTCAGAAACACTTAGTCCAATACCAAAGTCTTGAATGTTAGAATGGGTTACATCTAATGTAGTTCCAAAACTATATTTTTTTCTCGGAGTCAAATATACTTTAGCGATTAATGACTGCGCGGTACTATCTCTTTTGTCTACTTCATATTGAATAGAAGGATAATTAAAAATCTTTAGATTGTTTAGATAACGTGTTGTTAATACCGTCCTAAAATCTGCATACATTCCACCTTTATAAATAAAAATAGCATCTGTTATAGCTTTTGGTTTGTATTTTAATTTTTTCTGACTGTATAAATTAAAGTTTTTATAGGAAACGCTATCATTAATATTCAATCCGCTATTATTTGGTGAATAATCAGTGTAAATATTTACATCGCTTATTTTGTATAGCTTAAATGGTTCTGTTTTGGTAGAATCTTTTTCCTGATAGGAATAATTATTTATCATCAAAGTGATGTTCGCCTGATTTACTTTTTTGATCGTGTCAATATTAAAAGTCACATAATTAGGCTGAAAATAATAAGCGCCATTATTTCTAAAGTTCGTTGTTATACGGTTTCTTTCATTCTCAAAATCATCTGTTTTATATTGATTTCCAGATTTTAAAAAAGTATTAAATTTATTGCGTTGGTACAAAGAATCTAAAACTGGAGTTGTAATAGAAGTTTTGATAGTGTCTAAAAAGAAAGCGTTTCCTAATGTAATATCGTATTTTAATTTTGCTTTTTGAATGTTTATAGTATCAATTTGATAAGCTGCTTTTACGTTAAAAAAACCATTGTTAAAATAATAATATTTAAGCCTTAATAAGGATTTGTTCGACTTTTCTTTATCTACAATAACTGGTGGCTCTCCCGTTTTTATCAAAAAATCATGAATTCCGTGATACCAAAAAGATTGTCCCAAACGATTCACTTGTTTTTCAGATAACCATTTAGATAACCGTTTGTATTTTTCTGGGTTGTTCTTAAACTTGGCTTGATATGTTGAATCCGGATTTAAATTGGCTAAATTATAAAGATTTAGACGCAGGCGATAGCCAAGTAAAGTTGTATTGGGTTTTTGATACAGCTGATTAAAAACAATTTCCTCCTTTATTGCTTTGTTATTTACACTAATTTCATTCTTGGTGAGCAATAATTTATCTGCTGGAACTCTTTTTACAGCGTTACATGCAGAAATTAGTATTGCAATTACAATAAATGCAGTTATTTTTGTGGAAGTTTTTTTCAAGTGTTCTAAAATATTTAATTCAAAAGTACATTATTTTATGGTTAGTAAAAACCAAATAAAACTTATAACGAGTTTACAGCAAAAAAAATATAGATATGCCAATAAATTATTTTTTGCCGAAGGTGTAAAAGGGATTCAAGAGTTATTGGATTCTAATTTTGAATTGGAGCATTTGTATTCTACACAAAATGATTTTCCAGAAGTTTCTAATAATAAAAAATCTATTATAGACGAAAATGATTTAAAAAAGATCAGTGCATTAGCAACTCCAAATACGTGTTTAGCAGTTTTTAAGATGCCTTTAGAGAAATCAATTATTGCTACAGGTTTAATTGTTGTACTCGATTCTATTAGGGATCCGGGTAATTTAGGAACCATAATGCGTTTGTGTGATTGGTTTGGTATTCAGCAAATTGTATGCTCAAACGAGACCGTTGATTACTTTAATCCTAAAGTTGTACAGGCTACTATGGGTTCTATAGCTAGAGTTAATGTAAATTATACGGATTTGAATAGTTATTTGCAACAGACTCAATTGCCTATTTTTGGAACTTTTATGAACGGTGAAAATATATACAAGTCTATTTTGCCACAGCAAGGAATAATTATTATGGGAAATGAAGCAAATGGGATTTCTGAAACACTCGAAAAATTAGTTCAAAACCGACTTACAATACCACGTTTTGGAAGTCTTCAAAAAACAGAAAGTTTGAATGTTGCCACAGCAACGGCAATAATTTTGAGTGAATTTAGTCGAGGAAATTAACTGAAAGTTTTCTTAATAATTTTTAGTGGAAAGTAAAATTGATGAAAATAGCACGAGTTTTCATCGAATCTATGTTTCCAGTCCAAGGACTATTGGGATCTTTATCTCGAATAAGTTCGTCATTTAATCCAAAAACACCTCTAATAGAAGGCGAAAATATAAAATATTCTGAAAATAGATCAATACCAAATCCCAATTCATAATTAGGAGTCCAAGATTTTACTCTAAAACGTTGCTCTAAATTGTCATCAAGTATTTTTGCATTACTAGATAAGTTTAGCGTAGCAGAAACTCCTCCTAAAGCATAAGGCCGAATGTTTCCAGTTCTTAAAGAAGAAAATTTTAGCAACAAAGGAAAGTGTATATAAGTGCTGTTAACTTCTCTAAGCGCATCACTGTTTTTAGTAAAATTAGGATTTGCAGGAAAGTTCAATTCTCTTTTAGTATAGTATAATCCGGGTTCAAATCGTAAATTTATGTATTCTTGAAGTTTTACATCAGCAATAATTCCTACATTAAAACCCGTTGTTTTTTTGACTAATATATCAGGTGTTTCTGTTTTATAGTCAATTTTAAAATCATAAGAATTGAATCCTAAATAAAAACCATAATAGATTTTCTTTTGTTGAAAGTTTTCCAAATTTATGATAGGATCTTTGCTAAAGATGTTTTTCGAACCTTGAGCATATCCGTTTAGAAGGAGCAGAAAAAAAAGTATTGCAAATGTTTTTTTCATATTATTTTTTAGAAGCTGAATAAATTGTAGCAACGCCAAAAGTTTGTGGTAGCGCAACTACATCTATAAACCCAATTTTTCTTAAAATATTGTTCAGTGCTTCGCCATAAGGAAATGCAGCTGCAGATTCGGATAAATAGCCATAAGCAACATCGTCCTTAGAAAATAATTTTCCTATTATTGGCAGAATATTTTTGCTATAAAAATTATATCCTTGTTTATAAGGCGTTTTTTCAGGAACAGAGGTTTCTAAAATTACAAAAACTCCATTTGGTTTCAAAACTCTTAAAATCTCGCTTAAACCCTTTTCTAAGTTTTCAAAGTTTCTTACGCCAAAAGCAACTGTTATAGCGTCGAAATAATTGTCATCAAAAGGCATGTTTTCAGAATCGCCTAAAACCATATCAATTGTATTTGAAAGATTTTTTGAAGCAATTTTTTTCTTGCCAACGTCAAGCATTCCTGCGGAGATGTCTAAACCAATGATTTTTTCAGCATTAGTTTGTGCCATCAATATCGCTAAATCACCTGTTCCAGTAGCAATATCTAAAATTTGTTTGGGATTGGATTTGCTTACTATATTCAAAACTTTTTTGCGCCATTTCAAATCAATTCCAAAAGAAATGACACGATTTAAATTGTCATAATTTCCAGAAATGGTATCAAACATTTGTGCAACTTGCTCTTTTTTGCCTAAGGCTGAATCTTTATACGGAGTTATTTTTTCAGACATTTTTTTTATTTGTACAAATATAGGTAATCTTCATAAACTTAAAATGAGTTTCAGGAAATAGAATGAAGAATAATTTGGGTTGAGAATTACTTTTTTATAGGTTCAAAATAAATAATTTAAACAGGATGAAAGGGTATTGTTAGAAATATCACTAAAAGTGGGTATTGTAACTCCAAATTATAATATCCACATTTGTGACAATAATAGTAGACCTTTTAAATGATTAAAAAAGAAACAATGAGCCAAATTAAATGGATAGTTTTAGCGTTAATTATCTCATTTATTCTTGTGAGTTTTTTTGAGAATACTGTGTTACATCCCAGTATTTTATTTACAACGCAACACACGTTCTTAGGATTAAATTTGTTTTTGGAAATTTTAATTTTTTTCGTCTTTAGTACCTTCGTGGTATTTGGTATTAAAGGCTTTTTTGAGATGTACTCTCAAAGAGTTGCAAACCTGATAACCTTCATTTCTGGAGTGCTATTAGTGTTTGTGATATTTATGTTATTTTATCAAATTAACTTTCAAGAGTAACTCGTATCTTAAATCATTGGTCAAAAAAAACATCCTGTAAAGGATGTTTTTTTGTTTTATTCTCTAAGATAAGTTTCATAAGTGTATTCATATTTATGAAAATCATCTTTTTCATTGAATTCAGATTTTTCTAATTTCCATTCTGTTTTGTCAATTTCCGGAAAATAAGCATCTGCTTCAAAACTGCCATGAACTCTAGTTAGTTCGATTTTGTCAGCATAATAAATTCCAATTGTATAAATTTCTCCACCTCCTATTATAAATGAATCTTCCTCTTTTGGACATGCTTCTAAAGCTTTTTCAATCGTGTCAACCACAATGCAATCTTCTGCTTTATAGTCTTTTTGTCTTGTAATTATGATATGCTTTCTATTGGGTAATGGTTTTTGAAGACTCTCGTAAGTTTTACGACCCATTATAATATGATGTCCAGTTGTAAGTCTTCTAAATCTTTTATAATCATTGGGCAAGTGCCAAACTATTTTACCATCTTTTCCTAAAGCATTATTTTCGCCCGCCGCCGCAATCATTGTAATCATAATTAGATGCTATTATTAGGTTCGTCACTCTCTATTTTTAACTTTAATTGCTCTATTTTCTTTTGTTGTAAAGCTACTAATCTATCAATTTGATCTCTTTCCCAGTTTTTATTCATGAATCGATCAGTTATAAATATTTTTATAAAATGAAGAAGGAATAAAAACAGCCATACAGCAATTATCCATTGGTACCAGTCAGAGACTACATTACTATTTAAGAATTGATGTCCAAGAAATAATAATAAACTTCCTAAAACGAAAACGACAAAATGGAAATATAATCTCTTTTTTTGCTTTATCCTTCTTCGGGCATATTCATATTGTTCATGTACTTCTTTTTCCATCGATTTGATTTTAGTTTATAAAGATAAAATTTATTTTGGGAAGTTGCAGAAATGATTTAAGATTATTTAATTTGGATTGATAAGCCTATAATTGGTTTTAATAGAACTAAGGATTTTATATTTATCAACCAAAAAACTGAATTTTTACTTTATTGCATTACATCATTCTATTTATTTAATAAATAATAGAAACTCATTTTCAAAAATGGATTAAAAATGTTTTGAAAATTCTAAATAATGAAAAGTAAATTTTTGTACAAAAAATACTTTATACGGCTACATTTCCTTTTATAACTGGGTGAGGATCATAACCTTCTAGAGTGAAGTCTTCGAAATCAAAATCGAAAATATTTTTTATCTCTGGGTTCAAAATCATTTTAGGCAATGGTTTTGGCTCACGAGACAATTGCAATTCTAGCTGTTCAAAATGATTGTTGTAAATGTGTGCATCGCCAAAAGTATGAATAAATTCTCCGGGTTGTAAGTCGCAAACCTGAGCGATCATCATAGTTAATAACGCATAAGATGCAATGTTGAAAGGAACTCCTAAAAAAATGTCAGCACTTCGTTGGTATAATTGGCAGGATAATTTTCCTTCAGAAACATAAAATTGAAAAAACGCATGACAAGGAGGTAAAGCTGCTTTGTTATTGGCTACATTTTCTTCAAAAGACTTAGTAGTGTCTGGTAAAACAGAGGGATTCCAAGCTGAAACTAACATTCTACGACTGTTAGGATTGTTTTTTAACTCAGTAATTAAGTCAGAGATTTGATCAATTTCTTCGCTATTCCAATTGCGCCATTGATGACCATAAACTGGACCTAAATCTCCATTGGCATCAGCCCAAGCATCCCAAATTTTCACTCCATTTTCTTGAAGATATTTAATATTGGTATCTCCTTTAAGGAACCAAAGCAATTCATAAATAATAGATTTTAGATGTAATTTTTTAGTGGTAACCATCGGAAAACCTTCGCTCAAGTCAAAACGCATTTGGTAACCAAAAACACTTTTTGTTCCCGTGCCCGTTCGGTCTCCTTTTTGACAACCATTGTCCATTACATGCTGTACTAAATCTAAATATTGTTTCATATTATTGGTAGGTACGTAGTAGTATTTAATTTGATATCTATTGAAAAATCGCTTTATATATTGCTTTTTTTAAACTAAAAAAAAGCCATTAAAGTTCTCTTTTAGAAATTTCGTCTCTAATTTTGGCGGCCTTTTCATAATCCTCATGTGAAACAGCTTGATCCAATAATTCATTCAATTCCTGCAGCGTATGTTTAGAATACGTACGTCCGGATTGATTGCTTTCTTCTTCACGACCAAAAGTGTCTGGATTAGAAAGAACATCATCTAATTCTTGAGTGTCTTTGTTTGGGTCTAAAGGATTAGTTTTTAAGTAAATCCCAGCTTTGTCAAGAATGTTTTTGTAGGTAAAAATAGGAGCGTTAAAGCGTAATGCTAAAGCTATCGCATCGGATGTACGAGCATCAATGATCTCTTCTATTTTATCTCTTTCGCAAATGATACTCGAGTAAAAAACTCCATCAACTAATTTATGAATGATCACTTGTTTTACTACAATATCAAACCGCTCTGCAAAATTTTTAAAAAGATCATGCGTCAGTGGGCGTGGTGGCTTTATCTCTTTTTCTAAGGCAATTGCAATAGATTGTGCTTCAAAAGCGCCGATAACGATTGGTAACTTACGTTCGCCGTCAACTTCATTCAATATCAAAGCATAGGCTCCGTTTTGAGTCTGACTGTAAGAAATTCCTTTTATAGATAATTTAACTAAGCTCATAGATGTTGTAATGGTAATTACCGAATACTTTAAAAAAATAGATTGCAAAAAAAATGCTATCTAAACGCAAAGATACAAATATCTTGTTTTAGATAGCATTAAAACTGTTTTATTGTAACGACTAGTTATGCGCTTTGAAAGCCTTTAATTTTTCAATTAATTGCGGTACGATTTCAAATGCATCTCCTACAATTCCGTAGTCTGCAACTTTAAAGAAAGGCGCTTCTGGGTCGCTATTGATAACAACTTTTACTTTAGAAGAGTTGATTCCTGCAATGTGTTGAATAGCTCCTGAAATACCAATTGCTATATATAAGTTTGCTGCAACAGGCTTTCCTGTTTGTCCTACGTGTTCTCCGTGAGGCCTCCAACCCAAATCAGATACTGGTTTAGAACAGGCTGTTGCTGCTCCAAGAACAGTAGCTAATTCTTCTATCATTCCCCAGTTCTCAGGACCTTTTAATCCACGTCCTGCTGAAACTACAACTTCTGCATCTGCGATAGATACTTTTCCAGTAACTTTTTCAACAGATTCTACTTTTACACCAAAATCATTTTCTCCAATTGTTGGGTTGAAATCTTCTTCTGTCAAAGTAGATGCATTTTCAAAAATCCCATAAGAATTTTTAGCTAATCCAAGAACTTTAACATCAGTTGTGATGTCAGTAATCATAAACGCTTTATTAGAAAAAGCATTTCTTTTTACTTGAAATGGTGAAGTTGATACAGGTAATCCAACAACGTTTGAAGCGTAACCTGCTTCTAGCGCTACGGAAACAAGAGAAGATAAATAAACACTATCAGTTGTTGAAGATAGTAATACTAGCTTTACATTTTCTTTTTGTGCGGCTTGTTTAATTACATCAGCATATGCTTTTGCAGTAAATCCAGATAATTTATCATTGTTTACTTTTAAAACTTTATCCACACCGTATTTTGATAATTCCGAAACATCTCCAGCATTAACAGTTACTGCTGTAACAGTTGTTCCTAATGTTTCAGCTACTTTTTTTGCATATGAGGCCAATTCGAAAGCTACTTTCTTGAATTTTCCTTCTGCATATTCTGCATATATTAATATAGACATGATGATTTTAGATTTTAGATTTTTGAATTGTAATTTTAGATTTCAGGAATTTGAATAAGGAATTTACATTTTTTTTGCCATTAGCAATCAAAAATCGTTTGTCCTAATTCTGTAATCCAATATCTAGATCACTTTTGCTTCGTTGTGTAATAGATTGATTAATTCGTCTAAATTATCAGCAGCAATTAATTTTACCGCAGATTTTGGAGCTGGTTTTTCAAATTTCACCGCTTTAGTATTTACAGTAGCCTCTACTGGCTCAAGTATTGTTAAGGCTTTAGTTCTTGCTGTCATAATTCCTCTCATGTTCGGAATACGCAAGTCTTTTTCCTCTACTAATCCTTTTTGACCACCAATAATTAATGGCAAAGTTGTAGCTACAGTTTCTTTACCACCATCAATTTCACGAACTGCTTTTACGTTAGTTCCGTCAACTGTTAAGTTTGTACATGAATTTAGGAAGTTATATCCAAGAATTCCTGCTATCATACCTGGAACCATTCCTCCATTGTAATCTAAAGATTCTTTTCCTGCAATTACGATGTCATATCCTCCGTTTTTAATTACTTCGGCTAACTGTTTAGCCACAAAAAAACCATCCGTAGGAGTAGCGTTTATACGAATTGCTTCGTTTGCGCCAATTGCTAAAGCTTTTCTTAAAGTTGGTTCAGTGTCTGGTCCTCCTACATTTACAACTGTTACCGTTGCTCCTTGTTGTTCTTGAAACCAAATGGCACGTGTTAATCCAAATTCATCATTAGGATTAATTACATATTGAACTCCATTAGTGTCAAATTCAGAATCACCATTGACAAAGTTAATTTTTGAAGTAGTATCAGGAACGTGACTGATGCAAACTAATATTTTCATAAGTATATATTTAGTTATTCTTTAATTTCTTTTACAAATTTAAAATATTAATTTGAATAATATACTATGCGTGCATAATATTTTTTGTTAACTATTACGTTTTCGGAGCATTAATATTGAAAGAGTCTTTGTAGGCTTATTATTGTATGTTAGACAGTTGGTTATAAAGAGCTAAATGTGCCTCTTAATTTAAGTAGTTTATAGGCTTTATGAGTTTTGAATTGGATCTCAAAAGGAGAACTAATGTTCTAAAATTAATTTAGGATTTTTTATGCATTAAAGTGATATAAAATATTTATTTTTGCTGTTCGAAAAATTTAGACACATACAACATAATAATATGAGAACGATACAATTTAGAGAGGCTATTTGCGAAGCGATGAGTGAGGAAATGCGTCACGATGAGTCCATATACTTAATGGGTGAAGAAGTTGCAGAATATAATGGTGCTTACAAAGCTTCTAAAGGAATGCTTGCTGAATTTGGTGCAAAAAGAGTTATTGATACTCCAATTGCTGAGCTAGGTTTTACCGGTATTGCAGTTGGATCTGCTATGAATGGATGTCGTCCTATCGTAGAATACATGACTTTTAACTTTTGTTTGGTTGGTATTGATCAAATTATTAATAATGCTGCCAAAATGCGTCAAATGACGGGTGGTCAATTTAATGTTCCTATTGTTTTTCGTGGCCCAACTGCTTCTGCAGGACAATTGGGAGCAACACACTCTCAAGCTTTAGAAAATTGGTTTGCCAATACTCCTGGGCTTAAAGTTGTAGTTCCATCTACTGTTTATGATGCTAAAGGATTATTAAAAGCTGCTATTCGCGATAACGATCCAGTAATTTTCATGGAATCGGAACAAATGTATGGTGACAAAGGGGAAGTTCCTGATGGCGAATATACAATTCCTCTAGGAGTTGCTGATATTAAGCGTGAAGGAACAGATGTAACAATCGTTTCTTTTGGAAAAATTATAAAAGAAGCTCATATTGCTGCTGATGAATTGGCTAAAGAAGGAATTTCATGTGAAATAATTGATTTAAGAACGGTTCGTCCTATGGATTATGAAACGATTTTAACATCAGTTAGAAAAACAAATAGATTGGTAGTTCTTGAAGAAGCGTGGCCTTTTGCAAGTGTCGCTTCAGAGATTACTTATATTGTTCAAGAGCGTGCTTTCGACTTTCTTGACGCACCAATACAACGTATCACAACTGCAGATACTCCAGCGCCATATTCTCCAGTATTATTGAAAGAATGGTTGCCTAATTCAGAAGATGTTATAAAAGCAGTTAAGAAAGTAATGTATAAAAAATAACAGCTACTGAAAGATTTGAATTTGATTGAAATTTAATAATTGAAACATTAAATTCTGATTATTTAAGTGCTGTAATTCACTATATTTGAAACTTCATCAATTATTTATTTGATGAAGTTTTTTTTTGGAACGATTATGAAAAAAAATATTGTAATACTGTTGTTTTTATTTGTTTCGGTAAGTGCTGTTTTTGCACAGACCAAAGCTGGTGGCGTTGTTCTAGACAAGATGAATCAGCCCATACCCTTTGCTAATGTAGTATTTAAGAATTCTAGTGAAGGAATTGTTGCTAATGAAGATGGGTTGTTTTATTTAGAATCTCCAAAAACGTATACGGCTTTAATGATTTCCTCTGTAGGTTTTTCTGAAAAGGAAATTGTGTTGCCTAAAGCGGTTAATTATAATATGAGAATTCAGCTCAATGAAGCGGAGAGTTTAAATGAAGTAGTTGTTTTTACTGGTAAAACTTCTAAAAAGAATAATCCTGCTCTTGATATACTGCGAAAAATTTGGGAAAAGAAACGCCAAAACGGATTGTATATGTTCAATCAGTATCAAATGGAGAAGTACGAAAAAATAGAATTTGATATGAATTCTATAGACAGTGCTTTTATGAAAAATAAGCTTTTCAAAGGAATGGAGTTTATTTTTAATCAAATGGATACTTCAAAAGTTACAGGAAAAACCTATTTACCCATTTTTGTAAACGAGGCCTTGTCTGATGTGTATGGAGATTTAAAATTAAAAAAAATAAAAGAAAAACTGAAAGCCAGCAAGACATCAGGTTTTAATGGAAATCAGCAAATTTTAAATTTTGTAAAAGATTTGTATTCTGATTATAATATCTACAATAACTATTTAACTTTTTTTGACAAAAGTTTTACCAGCCCGCTTTCTAAAACAGGTATCGATGTTTATAATTATATCCTAAAAGACAGTACTTATATTGATAACAAATGGTGTTATAATATTATATTTTATCCAAGACGTAAAAATGAATTAACTTTTAAAGGTGATTTTTGGGTAAACGATTCCACTTTTGCGATCAAGAAAATCAATATGGCTGTTACTAAAAGTGCCAATATCAACTGGGTGAAAGATATTTATCTTGAGCAGGAATTTGAGGTTGTTAGTGATTCGGTTTTCTTGTTGACCAAAGATTATTTAATGTCCGACTTTGCTTTAAACAAAAAAGAAAAGTCTAAAGGGATTTACGGAAAAAGAACAACCTATTTCAGAGATCATAAATTCAATAATGTCAAACCAATTGCTTTTTATAAAGAGGAGGTAAATTATAAGGATCCTGAAGTGTATAATAAGTCGGATGAATACTGGGAGGAAAATCGTTTCGAAAATTTAAATAAAGATGAATTAGGGGTCTATAAAATGCTTGATACTTTGCAGACCGTTAAAAAATTCAAACAAATTTACAGTTCTGTTCAAGTACTTGCTAGCGGATTTGTACAATTTGGTAATTTCGATTACGGTCCTATTTTTTCCACATTTGGCTACAATGAAGTAGAAGGAGCAAGATTGCGTGCAGGAGGAAGAACCTATTTTGGAACTAATGACACTTGGCGTATACAAGGATATACGGCTTATGGTTTTAAAGATGATAAATTTAAATACGGATTTTCTGGGAAATGGATGGTCGATAAGAAAAATAGATTTATTTTATCAGGAGGAAATAGACGTGACATCGAGCAAATCGGTGCGAGTTTGACTGCGACTTATGATATTTTGGGTAGGAGCGGTGCTTCTTCCTCTGTATTCTCATCAGGAAATAATGGAAAACTAACCAATATTAATTTAAGTAATATAGCAGTAGAAATGGAGCCTGTGAAAAACTTAACTTTTCAAACAGGTTTTTCATATCGTACCTTGGAGTCTGCTTCTCCTACATTTAGTTTAGATTATTATACCGATAGAGTTAATGGTGTTGTTAAAAGTGATGTAAAACAGTCAGAAGTTAGTTTTCAAATTGAATATACTCCCAAAAGGAGAACCATTGGATACGCGGTAGAACGTGAAATTGTAGATAGTCCTTATAGTCGCTTTTTTGTAAATTACAGTCATGGTTTTAAAGGCTTGCTAGATAGTGACTTTCAATATGATAAATTGCAATTGTATTTTAAACAACCAATTATTATTGGTCCATTAGGACGCTCTAATATTATTATGGAATTGGGTAAAACTTTTGGAACTGTTCCTTTAGGATTAATGAGTGTTATTCCAGGAAATCAAACTTTTTTCAGTATCGAAAATACGTTCAGTAATCTAAATTATTATGAATTTATTTCAGATCAATATGCTACTGTACAATGGAACCACAATTTTGGAGGACGGATTTTTTCTAGAATTCCGTTTATGCGCAAATTGAACTGGAGAGAAATAATTTCGGTAAAAGGAGTATATGGTAGTATTTCTGATGATAATAGAGCCATAAACGCTTCTGGACTATCCTATAATGCACCAGAAAAGGGATATTGGGAATATAGTGCTGGAGTTGGGAATATTTTTAAATTATTCCGAGTTGATTTTTCTTGGCGAGGTAATTATCTCAACACTCCCGATACCAATCGATTTACAGTTAAAGCCTCATTTGGATTTAATTTTTAATAGAGATATTTTTAGCCTTACATCCAAACCTAAAAGAATTGGATGTAAGGCTATTTAAATTTAAGATGATTAAAAAAAAATCAGATTATGCAAGAAGCATTTGATTATCTCGCAGAAAAAGATCGGATTTTCAGGATAATTATTGATCAATTTGGATTGCCTTTAATTCCACAAAGACCGCAAGGATTTGAAACTTTAGTGTTGCTAATTTTAGAGCAACAAGTTTCTATTGATTCGGCCAAAGCTACATTTCTAAAAATAAAAGACAGTCAAAAAACAATAATTCCAGAAGTTTTATCGGTTGTTTCGGATGAAGTTTTTAGGAATTTTGGAGTAAGTCGTCAAAAAACGAGTTATATAAAAGCTTTAGCGTTATCCATTTTAAATAAAGAAATTGATTTAGAAAGTTTGCCAAAAAAAACTGCGCAAGAAGTTCGGCAGGAACTTATAAAAATTAAAGGAATAGGCAATTGGACTATTGATATTTACCTGATGTTTTGTTTGCAAGTGCCTGATTTATTACCATTAGGAGATATTGCGGTTGTAAATACTATAAAAGAATTACTGGATATTCACGATAAAGAGGCTATGGAAAAGTATGCTGAAAAGTGGAGTCCTTATCGCTCCTTTGCGACGTATCTTTTGTGGCATCATTATTTAAAAAAGCGAAATCGAAGAGTTGTTTATTAACGTGCTCACTTTTAAAACACAATCAATTGAAAGTGTATTTATTTTTATTGTAAAAAAGAGTTAGATTCCTTACTTTTGCACCCATAATTATAGATAAGAAAAATTAAAATGACTGCAGACAAATTAACAACTTTCGATGTATTAATCGAAATACCAAGAGGAAGTAGAAATAAATACGAATATGATTTCGAAATAAAAAGAATGCGTTTTGACAGAATGTTATTTTCTTCAATGATGTATCCTGCTGATTACGGATTTATTCCTGAAACTTTAGCTTTAGACGGAGATCCATTAGATGTTTTGGTATTAGTAAATGAGCCAACTTTTCCTGGATGTGTTATGGAAGTAAAACCAATCGGTGTTTTCCATATGGCAGACGATAAAGGACCAGATGAAAAAGTAATTTGCGTTCCTGTTTCAGATCCAATTTGGAATTCATTGAATGATTTATCAGATATGAATCCACACTTATTAAAAGAAATCGAGCACTTTTTTCAAGTATATAAAGATCTTGAAAACAAAAGTGTTGACGTAGGTGGTTGGGGAGATGTTAAGGAAGCTTATTCTATCATCAAACAATGTACAGACCGTTTCAATCAGATTGAAAACAAACCAAAAGGATTATTTAGCATTAAATAATTAATTTGTGATTTTTATAAAAAAAGCAATACTCCGTTAAGAGTATTGCTTTTTTGTTTATTTTCGTTAAGTTACATTGTTAATTTAACCAAAAACCAAACAAAAATTATGGATTCAATAATGATTTATGTGCCAATAATTATGGCAATAGTTGGCCTTCTTTTTATGATGTATAAAAGAGCCTGGGTTTTAAAACAAGATCCAGGAGATGGAAAAATGAAAGAAATTTCAGATTACATCTACGAAGGAGCTTTAGCTTTTTTAAAAGCAGAATATAGGTTGTTGACTTTCTTTGTTATTGGAGCAAGCATTGTTTTAGCCGGAATTACTTTTATTCCAGGTGTAAAAACACATTTGCTAATAGTAGTTGCTTTTATTTTTGGAGCTATATTTTCAGCTTGGGCAGGAAATATGGGAATGAAAATCGCTACTAAAACCAATGTTCGAACCACCCAAGCTGCACGTACGAGTTTGCCACAAGCACTAAAAGTTTCTTTTGGTGGTGGTACTGTTATGGGTTTGGGAGTTGCAGGTCTAGCAGTTTTAGGATTAACAACTTTCTTTATAATTTTATTTCAAATACTTTCTGGAGGGGTTTGGAAAGACACAGAGACAATGACAATTGTACTAGAAACATTGGCTGGTTTCTCGTTAGGAGCTGAATCTATTGCATTATTTGCTCGAGTTGGAGGTGGTATCTATACCAAAGCCGCTGATGTAGGAGCTGATTTAGTTGGTAAGGTTGAAGCGGGTATTCCAGAGGATGATCCACGTAATCCAGCGACTATTGCTGATAATGTTGGGGACAATGTTGGTGATGTTGCGGGCATGGGTGCGGATTTGTTTGGTTCTTATGTTGCTACCGTTTTAGCAGCAATGGTATTAGGAAACTATGTAATCAAAGACATGGGAGGGAATATCGTAGAAAATGGTTTTGGCGGAATTGGTCCAATACTATTACCCATGGCAATTGCTGGTTTCGGAATCTTATTTTCTATCGTTGGAACTCTATTAGTCAAAATTACAGACGATAATGCTAAAGAACCACAAGTTCAAAAAGCACTAAACATTGGAAACTGGGTTTCTATTGTACTTACAGCTATCGCTTGTTTCTTTTTAATTCAGTGGATGTTACCTCAAACTATGAAAATGAATTTCTTTGGCGAAGGCTTACAAGATATTTCTTCAATGAGAGTTTTCTATGCATCACTAATTGGCTTATTTGTTGGTGGTGCTATTTCATCAGTTACAGAATATTATACCGGATTAGGTACAAAACCAGTTATGGCCATTGTACAAAAATCATCAACGGGTGCAGGAACTAATGTAATTGCAGGATTGGCAACTGGAATGATTTCTACTTTTCCGACTGTTTTATTATTTGCAGCAGCTATATGGTCAACCTATGCTTTGGCAGGCTTTTATGGAGTAGCTTTAGCCGCTTCAGCGATGATGGCAACTACGGCAATGCAATTGGCTATTGATGCTTTTGGACCAATATCAGACAATGCAGGTGGAATTGCTGAAATGAGCGAGTTGCCTAAAGAAGTACGCACGAGAACTGATATCTTAGATTCTGTTGGAAATACAACAGCAGCAACTGGAAAGGGATTTGCAATTGCTTCTGCAGCATTAACTTCATTGGCTTTATTTGCAGCCTATGTTACTTTTACAGGAATTGACGGAATTAATATTTTTAAAGCCCCTGTTTTAGCTATGCTATTTGTGGGCGGAATGATTCCTGTAGTTTTCTCTGCTTTGGCAATGAACTCTGTTGGAAAAGCAGCGATGGATATGGTGTACGAAGTACGTCGTCAGTTTAGAGAAATTCCTGGAATTATGGAAGGAACTGGGAAACCAGAATACGCAAAATGTGTTGATATTTCTACGAAAGCAGCACTACGTGAAATGATGTTGCCAGGAATTCTTACTATTGGTTTCCCTATTGCAATTGTACTTTTAGGTAAGTTAGTTTATAGTAGTAATAACCAATTAGTAGCCGAAATGCTCGGTGGTTATATGGCTGGAGTTACTGTTTCGGGTGTGCTTTGGGCAGTTTTTCAAAATAATGCTGGTGGAGCTTGGGATAATGCTAAAAAATCTTTTGAAGCCGGAGTTTTGATAAATGGTGAGATGACTTATAAAGGTTCTGATGCTCATAAAGCAGCGGTAACTGGTGATACTGTTGGAGATCCGTTTAAAGATACATCTGGACCATCGATGAATATTTTAATTAAATTGACTTGTTTGATTGGTTTAGTAATCGCTCCAATTTTAGGCAACGGTAGTCATACTGTTCTGGATAAACCAGCATGTTGCGCTACTTCAGAAATGTGTACTTCAATGTCTAAAGAAGAGTGTTTAGCTAAGGGTTGTACAAGTTCAAGTTGTAAATTTATGAATGAGAAATCAGTCGCTACGCATTTCTCTTCTTCAAAAGAAGTGTCTATCGAAAAGTCAAACATTGATGGAAAAGTAACTGCGACTATAAAAACAACGATAGACGGAAAAGAAGAAATTCAAAAATTTGAAGGAACCGACGCCGAAGTTCAAGCTAAAATAGACGCTTTAAAATAATGATTAAATCATCTTTGTGAAAGTTTAAAAATTTGACAAAGTTTTACAAAAAATGCCTCACTCTAAAAATTAGGAGTGAGGCATTTTTGTATTTAGTTTTTATTAATTTTATTGTTTCTCCCTTTCTTATTGTGAGAATATGGGAGCGTATTTTAGAATAATCCGTTTAGTTCGGCATCGATTCTATTGATAATATTTCCTAAATCTTCCTGACTGTCAACAAAATTAATATTATCAACATCTATGATCATTAATTTTCCTTTATCATAGGTTTGTATCCAACCCTCATAACGTTCATTTAATCGGCTTAAATAATCAATCGAAATAGAATTCTCATACTCTCTTCCTCTTTTGTGAATTTGTCCTACTAGATTCGGAATCGAACTTCTCAAATAGATTAACAAATCTGGTGGTTTCACAGTTGATTCCATTAATTCAAAAAGAGAGGAGTAATTCTGAAAATCACGACTTGTCATTAATCCCATTGCGTAAAGATTGGGAGCAAAAATATGTGCATCTTCATAAATAGTTCGGTCTTGTATGATCTTTTTGCCACTTTCTCTAATTTGCATCACTTGTCGAAAACGGCTGTTGAGAAAATAAATTTGTAAATTAAAAGACCAACGTTCCATTTGATGGTAAAAATCATCTAAGTATGGATTGTCAACTACATCCTCAAAATGGGGTTCCCATTTAAAGTGTTTGGCTAATAAACGCGTTAGAGTAGTTTTTCCTGAACCTATATTTCCTGCTATTGCTATGTGCATTACGGTATTATGATTTTATAATTTGTAATTCCTTCTGATGTAAAAATAGATAAAATTTGGTCCTTGTAATAGAATTTATTAAAGGTTTTTTCGGGAATTTTTATTTCATATTTTTTCTGTTTCTCGGCATCTTCAAGAGTTATAATTCCAGACTTAGCGTACATAATTTGATTTTTATTTATAATCAATGTGTAATCTGAATTTGTCAATATTCCTCTCAAAACTATTTTTCCAAAAATATCGCAACTGTACCAATTGTTTTTTTGATCTATCCAGGAAAAGGAATTAAAGTCGGAATGGTAGTATTTTATAGTGTCAATAAATGGAACTGCGATCGCTCGGTATTCTTTTTTTAAATAATCGTAAAGCCCTATTTGTTGATTCATAGTGTTGTAAATCCAGAACTGATTCTGAGATGCCAGACCAACAGCTGTGACGATAATAGGGGTCTTGCTTTCTGAAAAATTAATGCTTTGAATTTCATTCAATTGATTGTCTAGCAGAATTATTGTATTGAAGTTTTCATAAAACACAATTATTTTAAAAGGGTTTTGTATGTCGATTTTCGTAATTTTTCCAAGACTAATGTTTTTATACTCGAGATTATTTTGATTGTTCTGTTTATGAAAAACATTATTTTTTATAAAATAATAAAAACCCAAATTGTCATATCCCAAAAATTCATCTCCATCAAAAAGAAGCGTATTCGTTTTAGAGCCTATTATTTCAATGTTTTGACTTGAAACAACTGTATAAAAGGGGATAATAAATAAAAATATAATTTTTTTCATGAAGACGAATTTACGATTTAACCATTACAAAAAACGATCGCTTTTTTATTAATTTAAATAACTTGATGAAAAAAATTTTTTACCTAATTAGATTTTCTCAGGAACTTTAATGGTATTGAATAAAACTATATTTTTTTCAAAATTAAAAAGGATCAAGAAATAGAATCTATTAAAAATACCTGAATATGATTTTAATTTTATTCCTACAATAGATTCTAGACCCTTAAGAAATAGAATAATCGTTTGTTTTTTGTAATAAAATCACCAACGAAATTCGGATTTTTTGTTTATTCAATAGAAAAATACTACTTTTACAGATGTTATTTACACAATAATCAAATTAATTTAAAAATTTAAACATGAAAAAAATCGCTCTTTTATTAGCTGTATTCGCTTTTAGTTTTGCAAATGCTCAGGCTCCTTTAGAAGAAGGAGGAGTTCAATTAAATGCTGGAGTTGGAACTTCTGGATGGGGAACACCTGTTTATGTAGGTCTTGATTACGGTATTGCAACAAACTGGACTCTTGGAGCAGAACTTTCTTACCAATCTTACAATGAAAACTATGGTTTTGGAAATGGTAAAGTAAAAAGTTCTATCTTAGGGATTCAAGGAAACGGAAACTATCATTTTAATGAATTGTTGAGTATTCCTAGTGAATGGGATTTTTATGCTGGAGCTAACTTAAATTACTATAGTTGGACTACAAAATATGACGGAGAAAAACTTACTGGTTATAATGGTGCTGAAAATTTTGGTATCGGTCTACAAGTTGGTGGTCGTTATTTCTTCAGTGATAACTTTGGAGTAAATCTTCAGTTAGGTGGTGGTAATGTAGTAAGTGGTGCTAAACTTGGAATTACATACAAATTCTAATTTTACATTACTGAAAATAAAAAAAACCGTCGTTTCTATGAAGCGACGGTTTTTTTATGATTAATTTCTTTTTGATGTACTGTAAATAATATTGTTTGAAAGAATTATTTACAATTTTGCTAAAAGAATTATAATAAAAAAAAACCGCAATTCTTTTTAATTGCGGTTTTTTTGTATGGAAGACCGTTTTTATTCTGTGTCTAATTATAATAATAGATTAATAAAAAGATTTATAGTCCAAATGCTGTTTTAACTTGGTCAACAAAATCTAATTTTTCCCAAGTGAATAATTCTACTTCTACGGTTTTTGTTAAACCTCCGGGAGCTGTAAAAGTCTTTGTAACAGTTTCAGGTGTACGACCCATGTGTCCGTATGCAGCCGTTTCGCTATAAATAGGATTTCTCAATTTTAAACGTTGCTCAATAAAGTAAGGACGCATGTCAAAAATAGCTTCTACTTTCTTGGCAATTTCACCATTGGTCAAGTTTACTTTTGACGTTCCGTAAGTATCAATAAAAATTCCCATTGGCTTTGCAACACCAATTGCGTAAGAAACCTGAACTAAAATTTCATCAGCAATTCCCGCAGCAACTAAGTTTTTAGCGATATGACGCGTTGCATAAGCAGCACTTCTATCTACTTTACTTGGATCTTTTCCAGAAAATGCTCCACCACCGTGAGCCCCTTTTCCACCGTAAGTATCTACAATAATTTTTCTTCCAGTAAGTCCAGTATCTCCGTGTGGTCCTCCAATTACGAATTTCCCTGTTGGATTGATGTGGTATTGGATTGTATCATTAAATAAATGTGCGTGCGTTGGGTTTTTTGCAATAATTCTTGGAATTAATATCTCCACAATATCTTTTTTGATTTTAGCAAGCATAGTAGCTTCTTCATCAAAATCATCGTGTTGTGTAGAGATTACAATTGCATCAATACGAGTTGGTTTATTGTCTTCGCTATATTCTAATGTTACCTGAGATTTTGCATCAGGGCGCAAGTAGGTAATTTCTTTATTCTCTCTTCTTAAAATTGCTAATTCTTGCAATAATTTATGAGATAAGTCAAGCGCCAATGGCATGTAATTTTCTGTTTCGTTAGTTGCGTAACCAAACATCATTCCTTGGTCACCAGCACCTTGCTCTTCAGGATTTGCTCTATCAACACCTTGATTAATATCAGCAGATTGTTCGTGTATAGCAGAAAGAATACCGCAAGAATTAGCTTCGAACATGTATTCGCTTTTCGTATAACCAATTTTTCTGATTACATCACGAGCAATTTGTTGAACGTCTAAATAAGTGTTTGATTTTACTTCACCAGCAAGTATTACTTGACCGGTAGTTACTAAAGTTTCACAAGCTACTTTTGAATCAGCATCAAATGCTAAAAAATTATCGATTAATGCATCTGAAATTTGATCTGCAACTTTGTCTGGGTGTCCCTCGCTTACAGATTCTGACGTAAATAAATAGGCCATAATAATTATTATTTTTAAAATTAAATGAGAAAAAATAATTGCTGAAAAGGACTAAAGGAGCGTTTCTGCTTTAGCATTTTTTCTACTGAAAAATTTTCAGTATTCACAATGAATTTGTTTCATTATGAAGAGGTTGCAATCAGTTCAAATTTTTCCTCTTGTATTAGGGTGCAAATGTATGAAACCATTTTGAATTGTAAATTAATCTTTTGTTTTTTTAATATAATTTAAGACAATTTAATAAAACCTATTAAATCTATAGGATTTGTAAATAATTTATTTTTTATTTGTTTTATTCAAATATAGTTTGCAGATTTGTAAAATAAAATAAAGAAAAATGACAATTAAAACTTTCAATATGTGTGTTATGATGCCGGAGCCTTCCGCAGAGCACGCTATTGTATAGTTTTAAAAATTTAAAATATATAATTAAGACCTCTGCGAAAAGCAGGGGTTTTTTTTTGGAATTAAATTAATAAATCCAGTATATGAGTATTATTTTTTAAGATCAGAAATAAAAAAAAGAAGCAATTAATAACAAACCAACTAATTTAAATTTGAAGATTATGAGTACACAAAAATTTGAGACAAATGCATTACATGCAGGACATGATGTTACTAAAACAGCAGGAACAAGAGCGGTTCCAATTTATCAAACAAGTTCGTATGTTTTTAATAATTCGGAACATGCCGCCAAAGTTTTTGGATTAGAGGAGCCAGGATTTATTTATACACGACTTAATAATCCAACAAACGATATTCTAGAGCAGCGATTGGCTATTCTAGAAAAGGGAATAGGAGCGGTAGTTACAGCCTCTGGTACAGCTGCCATTACTACTGCATTGTTAGTTTTGTTAAAAGCGGGAGATCACATTGTAGCTTCCAATAGTTTATACGGCGGAACTTTCAATTTATTTAATGTGACATTACCAAGACTTGGTATCACCACAACATTTGTAGATCCATCGGATACAAAAAACTTTAAGAACGCTGTTCAAGAAAATACCAGAGCTTTTTTTGTAGAATCCTTGGGGAATCCAAAATTAGACGTTTTAGATTTAAAAGGTATTTCTAAGGAAGCAAGAACCGCAAAAGTCCCTTTTATAGTTGATAATACAGTTGCATCCCCTTATTTGTTGAATCCTATAGATTTTGGAGCGGATATCGTAGTGCATTCTTTAACAAAATACATCACTGGAAACGGAACTTCTCTTGGAGGTGTGATTATTGATGCTGGAAACTTTGATTGGACCAATGGGAAATTTCCTGAATTCACAGAGCCTTCAGCAGGTTATCACGGATTAATTTACAATGAAGCTTTAGGAAAAGCAGCTTTTATTGCTAAGGTTAGAATTGAAGGTCTGCGTGATTTTGGAGCAGCTTTGAGTCCGTTTAATGCCTTCCAGATTATACAAGGATTGGAGACTTTGCCTATTCGTGTACAACGCCACAGTGAAAATGCTTTGGCATTAGCGCAATGGTTAGAAGAGCAACCAGAAGTGGCTTGGGTAAATTATCCAGGGTTGAAATCCAGTAAATACTATGATTTAGCTCAGCAGTATTTGCCAAAAGGTCACAGTGGAGTAGTGACTTTTGGGTTAAAAGGAGGATTTGAAGCAGCAAAAACAGTAGCAGATCAAACTAAATTATTTTCGCTATTAGCTAATATTGGCGACACTAAATCACTAATAATTCATCCTGCTAGTACTACTCATCAGCAATTATCCGATGAACAAAAAGCTGCAGCAGGAGTTCCTAATGACTTAATACGATTGTCTGTAGGATTAGAAGATATTCAGGATTTAATTACCGATTTAAAAGTGGCTTTCAAAAGTATAAAACAATCTGAATTTGTTTAAAGACTATGATTTTAATTAGTTTAAAAAATGATTATAATTCAATAGTAATTTCACAATTAAAGAACTTTAATAAAATTTGGTTTTTTAATTGTGAAAAATTACATATTTCTAACTAAATCTTTTTTTGAAGAATAACGATAGAGTTCTAGTTAGATTTTGGTTTCAAAGAAAAAATTCGAAGTTTCTATAAAGCTTTTATATTTTTTGAAGTGATGATACAAAAAAGTTATATAAGTATTAATCCTTATTGTGTAAGATAAGTAGCAGATAAGCGCAGTAGATTTGCTTCGAGTTAAAAACAAAGAAAAGCAATATGTTGATGTGTTTTTTAGCTGGAAGTAGAAATCAAATTAAAATAAAATAACAATCTCATTATGGAGTCACGAGAAATACTAGTAGCGGAGCAAAAAGCATCGAAAACAAGTAACAAAACAGGAGATTTAAAATGGGATAAATATTTAGATGATTATTGTAATTATTTTAAAGAATATAAAAAGCATTACAAAAAGTCAAACGAGGGGAATATGAATTCATTATCATTATATCCTTATATGCAGCAGAAATGGCAATTTTTTAAAAAGCAAATCAGCAGGGCCTACAAATATAATCGTTTGAATGATCAACAAATTGAAAGACTGATGAATATGAAAACAATAGAAGGTTGTTAACGATTATTTAATATTAGAAATCCAGTCTTTTTATTTGGAAATATGAATTAAAAGTTGCATATTTGATTTTGAAAAAAATAAAGATGAAATATACAATTTACACTATGTTTAAAGTCGGTCAGGATATTTCCTGAGGGTAGTTTATTGCATAATTTTAAATTAAAATTATAAGAAATAAGCTTCCCATGATAGGGAGGCTTTTTTTATGAGCATCCAAAATTAAATTGATTTATAATAGAATCGGAAATAGATGAAAAAACTAATAATCAAGACAATAAATACCGTAAAAGTCACCAATGTAGTTGTGGTGTGTACCATTTTATGCATGCATGACTGTTGATTCCAAAAGTATAAGTTTGATATATAACTTAAAACCCTTTTGGATAGTCATCTAAAAGGGTTTTTGTTTTTTTAGTAGTATTTGAAAACTAAGATAGTATAACAACAATAAGAACAAAAAAGAATTTTATAAACCTAAACAATTATTAAATTATGAGTGCAACTAAGTATTTTGCAAAAACATTTCAGTTATTAAAAAGTATTAATTTCAGAAATAAAACAGTAAAGGGGAACGACTTTATCAATGAACTAATCGATTCGAGATTTGAATTTTCAAAAAATGATGCTTTGCCACAAAATAAAGTGACAGATTCATTACTTTTTTTAATGTATTCAAAAGAGAATGAAGCGTTGTTTATTTAGGAAATGGGAAAGTAATTTCCATTATCTGATGATACAAAAAAATGCAAAGTGTTACTCTGATATAGTATAGTTTTACTTTTAATTTATAAGTTTAACACTTTGCTTTTATTTTTCTTATAAAAATCAAAAGACACGAAAATTTGGTTTTTAAAAATAATAGCAGTTAATTTGCTGCTTTAAGTTCACACTTGTATTGAAATGTTATAAAGAAAGGCAGAGGGATTAGACCCGATGAAGCCTTAGCAACCCTTCGATTTATCGGAGAAGGTGCTGCATTCTACCTTGAACTGAATTTGTTTCAGTTGCTAGGAAAGATAACACTAAGAATTCGTCTAGATACCCAATATTCTAGCTTTCTTTCTAATATTTCCAGACACAAATCAAAAATCCTAAAAGATTTGAAATTGGAAAATAAACCTTCATTAATTACATTACAAGATTTCACCACTCATAACGGTGCTTTCTATGCTACCCTAAATTTAAGCTATCAGATTTTTGGCGCCGATTTGCATTCTGCTCCCATAATTTTAATTAATCATGCTTTAACTGGAAACTCACAAGTTATTGGTGAAGCTGGTTGGTGGAACGAAATAGTAGGCGTTGATAAAACAATTGATACCCGAAAATATACCATCATCGCTTTTGATGTTCCAGGCAATGGTTTTAATTCAGCTACCATCGACAACTACAAGGATTTTATTGCAAGAGATATTGCTAAAATTTTTCTGGAAGGACTTCGTGTGTTAAAAGTTGATCAACTTTTTGCGCTTATCGGTGGATCAATAGGTGGAGGAATAGGTTGGGAAATTTTGGCCTTAGAGCCTAAATTAACTCAAAATTTCATTCCCATTGCTACCGATTGGAAGGCTACCGATTGGTTGATTGCTAACTGTTATTTGCAAGAGCAAATCTTAAATAATTCTAAAAAACCTATAGAAGATGCACGCATTCACGCAATGTTGTGTTATCGAACTCCTGAATCTTTTAAAGAAAAATTTAATCGAGATATCAATGTGCAACTCGAAACTTTTCAAGTGGAGAGTTGGTTGAATTATCACGGAGAAAAATTAGAAAAAAGATTTCAGTTATCGGCCTACAAGATGATGAATCAATTATTAAAAACCATTGATATCACTCGAAATCGAGAATCTTTTGAATCTCTTATTTCTAAAGTTGATGCCAATATTTATATTGTAGGAATCAACTCTGACTTGTTTTTTACGGCAAAGGAGAATAAAGAAACATACAACGATATCAAAAAATTTAAAAACAATGTATTCTATAGTGAGATTGACTCGCAGCACGGACATGATGCTTTCCTGATAGAATATGAACAATTAGACAATTTATTAGAAGTAGTCTTCAAAAATAAAAAACAAATGAAAGTACTGAAATTTGGCGGAAAATCTTTAGCAAATGGTGAAGGGATTAATACGGTTCTAAATATTATTGAAAGTAAAATAAAGCAAGAAGAAAAAGTTACTGTTGTTGTATCCGCAAGAGGAAAAGCCACTGATGAACTTGATGATATTTTAACAATTGCTGTGAAAAATGGTAATTACAAACCACTTTTAGAGAGTTTTAAAAAATATCAAAAAGATGGATTTGAATCAATTGATTTCTCTGTTGAATTTGAAAAATTAGACAAACTTTTTG
Organism: Flavobacterium pygoscelis; assembly: GCF_023162025.1. NCBI lineage: Bacteria > Pseudomonadati > Bacteroidota > Flavobacteriia > Flavobacteriales > Flavobacteriaceae > Flavobacterium > Flavobacterium pygoscelis. Next base: position 136,133 of record NZ_JALNUB010000008.1, read on the forward strand.
AAGGAGTGAGTTTGATAGGCGATTACAGTACTAAAATTCAAGATCAAATTTTGGCACAAGGTGAAGTGCTTTCGGCTAAATTACTCGTCTTCTTACTAAACGAAAGAGGTATTCTTGCAAAATTTGCCGATACCCGTGAATTGATAGTTACAGACTCGAATTTTGGCGATGCTCAACCTATAGAAGGGGCATCGAAAAAGAATATCATCCAGATTTTCAAAGAAAATGAAGACGCCGTTTTAGTAATTACAGGTTTTATTGGTGCGAACGCCAAAAATGAAACTACTACTTTAGGTAGAAATGGAAGTAATTACACAGCTTCACTAATAGCAAATTTCATTAATGCGGAAGAACTTCAGAACTTCACACATGTTGACGGAATATACACTGCCAATCCAGATTTAGTACTGGATGCCAAAAAAATAGATCACTTGACTTTTAATGAAGCAAATGAGTTGGCTAATTTTGGCGCAACTATTCTGCATGCTAAAACTATCATTCCTTTATTAGAAAAAAATATTCCGCTTCGTATATTAAATACGTTTAATCACGAAAATAAAGGAACACTCATTACGGCTAATGCTGCAGGAGCGGGAATAAAAACACTTTCCGTTTTAGAGAATGTAGCTTTAGTGAATCTTGAAGGAAGAGGACTGTTAGGAAAAACAGGTGTAGATGCTCGTATTTTTAAAGTAATGGGCGATAATGATATCAGTGTAAGTATCATTTCACAAGGTTCATCAGAAAGAGGAATTGGATTAGTGGTTGCAGCTGATAAAGCCACAAGAGCAATGATCGAATTAGAAAAAGAATTTGAAAATGATTTCTATGCTAAAGATGTGAATAAAATTACGGTGACTGATAATGTTTCGGTAATTTCAATTATTGGCCAAGATTTAAGTACGTTTCATAAACCGTATACTGCTTTAATTAAAAATAAAATTATTCCTATACTTTTTAATAATACGGTTACGGGTAAAAACGTGAGTTTAGTGGTTAAAAAAACCGAACTTTATAAAGCCTTAAATGTCATTCACGGTGAGATTTTTGGAGTTTCAAAAAAAATCAACATTGCTGTTTTTGGACATGGACTAGTGGGAGGAACTTTGATTAATCAAATTTTAGAGTCTGCTGAAGCAATTGATAAAAGAAAACATATTAAACTAAATGTTTTTGCCATTGCCAATTCTAAAAAAATTCTTTTAGATAAAAACGGAGTTTCTTTAGAGTGGAGAAATCAAATTCAAGATCAAGGAATTCCTTATACGATGGAAGACGTTATTGCTTATGCAAACGAACATCATTTAGAAAATTTAATTGCCATCGATAATACAGCGAGTGCTGCATTTGTTGAAAACTATATTCCGCTGGTGGAAAGCAGCTTCGATTTAATTTCTTCAAATAAAGTAGCAAACACATTAAGCTATGGTTTTTATAAAGGCTTAAGAAAATCATTAGCAGATAACCAAAAGAACTATTTGTATGAAACCAATGTTGGAGCTGGTTTGCCATTGATTGATACGATTAAATTACTGCATCTTTCAGGAGAAAATATTACTAAAATTAAAGGGGTTTTCTCTGGAACTTTGAGCTATTTATTCAATAATTTCTCTGCAAAAGATGCGCCTTTTAGCGAAATTCTAAAAGAAGCAATTGACAACGGTTACACGGAGCCAGATCCAAGAGAAGATTTGTGCGGTAATGACGTAGGAAGAAAATTATTGATTTTAGCAAGAGAACTAGATTTGCAAAATGAATTTGAAGAAATTAAGATTCAAAATCTTATTCCAGAACATTTACGTGAAGGTGATGTTGCTGATTTTTTAACAAAGCTTAAGGAATTCGATCCTATTTATGACAAAATAAAAGCAGACCAAAAGCCGAATCATGTGTTAAGATATATAGGAGAATTGTCTGGAGATTTGCAGCATGATAAAGGGATACTAGAGGTGAAATTAGTGTCAGTTCCTTCAGATACTGCGCTAGGAGGATTGAAAGGTTCCGATTCTTTCTTCGAGATTTACACAGAGTCCTACGGAGATCGACCAATAGTAATTCAAGGAGCGGGCGCTGGATCAGCGGTAACAGCAAGAGGAGTTTTTGGAGATATTTTGAGATTGTCGGATAAAGGGTAAAATCCCCCTTACCCCCGAAGGGGGAATAAAGAAAATATAAATAATATAAAAAGGACATACCTCCGGTCTTGGCTCCCTCCCCTTCGGGGAGGGTTGGGGAGGGGATATTATGAAAGTAACATTAAACAGAGTAAACGATAATTTTCATTTCGAATTAAAAAACGAACGTGGACACATAGTAAACGTAGACAGTCGTCCTGAGTTTGGAGGAAATGATATGGGAGCAAGTCCTATGGAACTAGTGTTAATGGGAGTTGCAGGCTGTAGCGCCATTGATATGATTTCGATTCTAAAAAAGCAACGTCAAGAAATTACTTCTTTTAAAGCAGAGGTTGACGGCGAAAGAGTTCAAATAGGAGAGGCAAAACCTTTTAAAGACATTCATGTTGTTTTTTATTTAGAAGGCGAAATTAATCCAGAAAAAGCAGCGAGAGCCGCACAACTTTCTTTTGAGAAGTATTGTTCCGTTTCTAAAACATTAGAGCCAACAGCTACAGTACATTACAAAGTAGTTTTGAATGGAATCCCCCTAACCCCCGAAGGGGGAACAAGCAACTTATAAATAATTGCTGATTTTTTAAATAATAACACTCTAGTCTCGGCTCCCTCTCCGCCGCGGCGGAAGGGCTGGGGTGGGGATAATAGAACTTTTATGAACGATCAAGAATTCGGGTTTGAAACCCAAGCAATACGCAATCAATTAGAAAGAACACAATATTTGGAGCATTCAGTGCCTTTGTATTTAACCTCCAGCTTTGTTTTTGAAGATGCCGAAGATATGAGAGCCTCTTTTGCCGAAGAAAAAGAGAGAAATATTTACAGCCGTTACAGTAACCCAAATACCAACGAATTTGTAGATAAAATTTGTAAAATGGAAGGTGCTGAGGCAGGTTTTGCTTTTGCATCTGGAATGGCAGCGGTATATTCTACTTTTGCAGCTTTGTTAAAATCAGGAGATCATATTGTGTCTGCCAGTAGTGTTTTTGGTGCTACACATTCTCTTTTTATGAAATACTTTCCAAAATGGAATATTGAAACTTCGTATTTTGACATCAATAAACCGGAAACTATCGAGAGTTTTATTAAACCAAATACCAAGATTCTTTTTGCGGAATCGCCTACGAATCCAGCAGTTGATATTATTGATTTGGAATTATTGGGAGCAATTGCTAAAAAACACAATTTGATTTTGATTATCGACAACTGTTTTGCAACCCCTTATATTCAGCAACCTATAAAGTGGGGTGCGCATTTAGTGGTGCATTCTGCTACTAAATTAATTGATGGACAAGGAAGAGTATTAGGAGGAGTTACTGTGGGGAGAGCCGACTTGATGAAAGAAATTTATTTGTTTTCCCGACTTACAGGTCCTGCATTATCCCCATTTAATGCATGGGTTTTGTCTAAAAGTTTAGAAACTTTAGCCGTTCGTGTCGAGAAACATTGCCAAAATGCACTTCAAGTCGCCGAGTTTCTAGAAAATCATCCTAAAGTGAAACAGGTGAAATACCCGTTTTTAAAATCACATCCACAATATGACATTGCTAAAAAACAAATGAGTTTAGGTGGAAATATCGTAGCATTCGAGATCAAAGGCGGATTAGAAGCAGGAAGAACTTTTCTGGATAAAATAAAACTATGTTCTTTGTCTCCTAATTTAGGCGATACAAGAACTATTGTTACGCATCCCGCCTCTACAACTCATAGTAAATTATCCGTAGAGGAACGTTTGGCAGTAAGCATCACGGATGGTTTAGTCCGCGTTTCCGTAGGATTAGAAACCGTAAAGGATGTAATAGCCGATTTAGAGCAAGCATTATCCTAGATTTTAAGGTTGCATTTTTTGAATTTAGATTTGATGATTGTCGTAAAAAAAGATTGTAAATTTGGTGTTCGAATTTAAAACAGTTGATGATTTTTTTAAAATCAAAAATCGTTAATCATCATTCTTAAATCCAAATCGGTAATTATGCTCTCTAAAAAAACAAAATACGGAATAAAAGCAATGACTTTTTTGGCTCGCCAAGCAGACAATACACCAGTACAAATTGCTGAAATAGCGAAGAGTGAAAATATTTCGTTGAAATTTTTAGAAAGTATTTTATTGTTATTGCGAAATTCTGGTTTTTTAGGTGCCAAAAAAGGAAAAGGAGGAGGTTATTACTTAATCAAAGATCCTAAAGAAATCAATATGGCGCATGTTTATCGCATTCTAGAAGGACCTATTGCACTTTTGCCTTGTGCCAGTCACAATTTCTATGAGAAATGTGATGACTGCAAGGAGGAATTAAATTGTGCCGTTCGAAAATTAATGATAGAAGTACGCGATAACACTCTAAAAATATTAGAGAGTAACACCCTTGCAGATATCGCTTTTTAAATTAATTTTTTCAACAATATTTATTTGGGCGTGCACCTTCAGATTGCTCATTCGTTCCTCATCGCAACTTCGGGTCGGGCTTTCCGTTCCCGCTTTTTTTTATTAGGTCTCGTTCTACCAACGAAACCTAATAAAAAAAGAGCTCCACTGCAATCCCTCACGCAAAAAAAACATATCGACTTAAGAATCCATTTTTTTTTATAAAATAGCAGTAACGCTCAATTTTTCATTCCTACGAATGTAGAATATTACCTAACTACACTTATAATTAAAAACTCAACTTATTTATAATCAAAAATACAGGTAAAAATTACTCCTGTAGCTAAAAACCTCTAATCATTAACATCATCTTTAAAAGACGACGGTTATTAACACCACATGCTTATATTTTCTTAAATGTCTTATATGGTTTAAGAAAATAAATTACTTACTTCATAATTAAAATACCGCATCGCAATACCTAAAAAACTAGAAAATTAATTTATAACCCACTATAAAAAGCATAATTGCGATAGCATTTCTAAGAAATAAATCGGGAACTTTTCCGCTCAACATGCTTCCAATATAAATTCCAGGTAGAGAACCAAGTAATAATTGCCCCAACAATCCTAAATCTAAATTTCCCATTGATGCGTGTCCTAATCCAGCTACAAGCGTTAACGGTACAGCATGCGCAATTTCGGTCCCCACTAATCTTGGAGTTGCTAAAAGGGGATACAAGAAAAATAAGGTAACCGTTCCCAATGCACCGGCTCCAATAGAAGTTAAGGTAACAGTTGCACCTAATAAAAGACCAATAGCTACAGTTAGTAGGTTTTGAGTTTTACTTTCATTATGAAATTTATTTCCAGACTTTTTCTGAGAAACTACTAACAGTTTCTTTTTGAATAAAACCGCTATCGAAGTTAATATAAGCGCCCAGCCTAAGCCATATTTTATAATAGCGTTAAGAGAAGCTACTTCTGTTTTTATACTATGCAATATCCATAAGGTTAATAAAGCTGCGGGAACACTTCCTAATGAAAGCCAACCTGTTATAGACCAATTGATGTTTTTTTTCTTGTGATGTACATAAACTCCTCCCATTTTAGTAAAAGCAGCATATAATAAGTCTGTGCCAACAGCAGTTGTAGGTGGAATTCCAAACCATAATAAAATAGGTGTCATTAAAGATCCCCCTCCTACACCTGTCATCCCAACTATAAAACCTACCGTTAAACCTGCTATTACTAAACCTAATTGGAAATCCATAAAAAAAATTTTGACAAAAATAATAATTATTTATAACTATCCTATCGGCAAAGTAGGTTAATTATTTTATTTGTCAAGAAATAAACTATAATCAATTTTAAATTGCTTTTTTTATAGATATGATAAAACAGAACCGACTGATAAAGAAATCAATAATTATTGCGTTCGTAATTTATAAAATGCTTATTTACAAGGCTTAGCGATGGTTTTGAAATAAAATAAAAATTATGCAATTATTTTGTTATTTAAAAATAAATAGTACTTTTGCAATTCAATCTACTAATCCTATAGGGTAATAGATTAATTAAATAAGATTAAAAATGAGTTCAACAATTGCACAAGCATTAATAGAAAAGACAAAAAACTTCTCAATCGAAGAGACCTTAGCTTTTTTGGCTAATGAATATCAAAATAAAGTAGTTTTTTCAACTTCTTTTGGACAAGAAGACCAAGTGATTACAGCGCTCATTGCTTCAAAGGATTTACCAATTGCCATTTTTACTTTAGATACAGGTCGGCTGTTTCAAGAAACGTATGATGTTTTTCATAAAACAATTAAAAAGTATAAAATAGAAATTAAAACCCATTTCCCAGAAGCAGCATCTGTTGAAGATTTACTAAACAAAAAAGGCCCAAATAGTTTTTACGAATCTGTAGGAAATAGAAAAGAATGCTGTTTTATTCGAAAAGTAGCTCCGTTAAGTAAGGCCTTAAATGGAAATGAAATTTGGATTACAGGTTTAAGAGCAGAGCAGTCTGAGAATAGAAATGATTTACCTTTTTTTGAATATGATGCGCACTTTAATATCATCAAATTTAATCCTTTGTTAAAATGGACATTAGAAGAAGTTCAAAGTTATATAGAGGATAATAATGTACCACAAAATGCATTGCACAAACAAGGTTTTGTAAGTATTGGTTGTGCACCATGTACTAGAGCAATTTTGCCTGGCGAGGATATTAGAGCAGGAAGATGGTGGTGGGAATCCAGTCATAAAGAATGCGGTTTGCACCAAAAGTAATAAGTTAAAATAAAAATAATAATTTCAAGTTGTGGCTTCCTTCATTTTGTGTAGGGCCAGAGATGGGATAAAAAATAAGTTATGAGCACAATATTAAAAACGAATGCTTTAGAAAGCGAAGCGATATACATTTTCAGAGAAGTTATTTCTCAATTTGACAAACCAGTTTTACTTTTCTCTGGTGGAAAAGATTCTATTACATTAGTACGTTTGGCACAAAAAGCTTTTTTTCCAGCCAAAATTCCTTTTCCATTGTTGCACGTAGATACTGGACATAATTTTCCTGAAACTATTGCTTTTAGAGATAAATTAGTTAAAGAATTAGGCTTAGAATTAATCGTTCGTAATGTGCAAGATGCTATCGATTCTGGTAAAGTACAAGAGGAATCTGGTAAATATTCAAGCAGAAATAGTTTGCAAACGACTACACTTCTTGATGCCATCGAAGAATTTAAATTTGATGCTTGTATTGGTGGCGCACGTCGAGATGAAGAAAAAGCAAGAGCTAAAGAACGTATTTTTTCGGTACGGGATGATTTTGGGCAATGGGATGAAAAAAACCAGCGTCCAGAATTATTTGATTTACTAAACGGAAAAATTGAAAATGGTCAAAATGTTCGTGTTTTCCCAATTTCAAACTGGACTGAACTAGATGTCTGGAGTTATATTGAACAAGAAAAAATTGAAATTCCATCTATTTACTTTTCACATAAACGTAAAGTTTTTATGAGAGATGGACTCATTTGGTCACATTCTCCATTTGTTTACCAAGAAGAAGACGAAGAAATCGAAGAGAGAATTGTTCGTTTTAGAACAGTTGGAGATATGAGTTGTACGGCTGCAGTAGATTCTTATGCTGCAACAATTGCTGAGGTTGTTGGCGAAATCAGAACATCAACAATATCTGAGAGAGGAGCCAGAATTGATGATAAACGTTCAGAAGCCGCGATGGAGAAAAGAAAACAACAAGGATATTTTTAATCCCCCTAACCCCCAAAGGGGGAATAAAGGACTTATAAAAAACATATTTAATAATTTAAAATCAAAACCTGGCTCCCTCCCTTTTGGGGAGGGCTGGGGTGGGGCCTATGGAAGTTTTAAAAATAGCAACAGCAGGAAGTGTAGATGATGGGAAAAGTACTTTAATCGGGAGATTATTGTATGATACAAAATCACTAACTACAGATAAATTAGAAGCAATTGAGAAAAGCAGCAAGCAAAAAGGATATGACTATCTTGATTTTTCGTTGGCTACTGACGGATTAGTGGCCGAGAGAGAACAAGGAATTACAATAGATGTAGCGCATATTTATTTTTCGACAGCCAAGAAAAGTTACATCATTGCCGATACGCCAGGTCACGTAGAATATACTAGAAACATGGTAACGGGAGCTTCGACTTCGCAAGTTTCAATTATTTTGATAGATGCCAGAAAAGGCGTTATTGAGCAAACCTATCGTCACTTTTTCATCAATAATTTATTGCGAGTAAAAGAGGTGATTGTTGCAGTAAACAAGATGGATTTAGTTGATTATTCTGAGGAAGTATTTAATAAAATCAAAACCGATTTTCAAGAATTAAACAGGAAGAGTTCATTCAAGGAACAAAATGTGAGCTACATTCCTCTCAGTGCAATAAATGGAGGAAACGTAGCTGATCGATCAGAAAATATGCCATGGTATAAAGGGCAAACGGTTTTACAACATCTAGAAGAATTACAACCTGCTGATGTTTACGAAAAAGGGAAAGCACGTTTTCCTGTTCAAACCGTAATTAGACCTAAAACAGAGGAATACCATGATTTTAGAGGATATGCGGGTAAGTTATATGGCAACAATATCAAAGTTGGAGATTCCGTAACAGTGCTTCCTTCTTTAACAGAGTCTAAAGTAAAACACATTCATTTTTTTGACAAACAATTTGATGAGGCTAGTGCTGGTTCTTCCATTACAATCGAATTAGAAAATGATATCAATGTCACTAGAGGAGACATGATTGTAAAATCAGATGAAATTCCAAGAATAGAAAAAGATATTACAACAACCGTTTGTTGGATGGACAGCAAAAAATTAGTTGCAGGAGCTAAATATTATGTACAGCATAATACCAATAGAGTTTTAGCAAAAATTGATAATGTAAAAAATGTAATTGCAACTGATTATTCTGGAACAACAGCAGCTTCTCAATTGTCTATTAATGAAATTGGTGAAGTCACAATCAAATTAAGCAAACCACTGTATTTTGATTCTTATAATGAAAATAAAACCAACGGTGCCTTTATCTTAATTGATGTTGCTACAAATACCACTGCTGGTGTTGGTTTCATAAAGTAGCGCCTTCAAACTCTCCGATGTGGGGAACAATATATATACATTAATAATTTCCCATCAAGTTTCCCCCTCCTTCGGAGGGGGTCAGGGGGAGGAATATACTCAGGAAATGCAAAGTTTTAGAACAGAATTAGAAAATCCAATCGTACAAAAAGAAATAATTGATTTAGAAAAAAAAATTCATGCTTTTCGTGGGGGAACAATTGATGGAGAACGATTTCGCAGTCTTCGTTTAGCACGTGGAATTTACGGGCAACGTCAGGAAGGAGTCCAAATGATTCGTATTAAATTGCCTTTCGGAAAAGTAACTAGCGAACAATTAGTTCGTATTACAAAAGTTTCTGACGAATATTCTACAGGTCGTTTGCATATTACCACACGTCAAGATATTCAGATTCACTATGTGAGTTTGGATAGAACACCTGAACTTTGGGCAAATTTAGCTAAAGATGATATCACACTACGTGAAGCTTGTGGAAATACGGTTCGTAATATTACAGCAAGCGAATTAGCAGGCGTAGATGTCAACGAGCCTTTTGACGTTTCGCCTTACGCTCACGGAATGTTTCAATATTTATTGCGAAATCCTATTTGCCAAGAAATGGGGCGTAAATTCAAAATTTCATTTTCTTCTTCTGATGAGGATACTGCTTTGAGCTATTTACACGATTTAGGATTTATTCCCAAAATTGTAAATGGTGAAAGAGGATTCAAAGTGATGCTTGGTGGTGGATTAGGTTCGCAACCCATTCACGCGGAATTATTAAGCGAATTTATTCCCGCAAATCAAATAGTGCCAACGGCTGAAGGTATCATTCGGGTTTTTGATAGACATGGAGAGCGCAATAAAAGAATGAAAGCGCGTATGAAATTTCTAATCAAAGACATTGGGAAAGAAGCTTTCTTAGAATTGGTTGAAAAAGAGAAAAAAGCAATCGCTTTTGAGACATACGAAATCGACATTGCAGGATTTGATGAAACTATTCCAGAAACTTTATTAAAAGTACCAGAAATTACTATTACTGATATTGTCGCTTATGAAACTTGGAAAGCTTCATCTGTAATTCCGCAAAAACAAAAAGGATATGTTGCTATAGGTATTAAAGTGCTTTTAGGTGATTTTTATACCGATAAAGCCAGAGTTTTAGCAGACTTGATTAAAAATTATGCAGCTAATGAATTGCGTTTTTCATTGCGTCAGAATATTGTGATTCGCAATGTAAAAGAAGAAAATCTGCCTTTCTTTTATCAAGAATTAGCGAAATTAGATATGGTCACTTTGGGATACAATTCTATGGCTGATATCACTGCTTGCCCAGGAACTGATACTTGTAACCTCGGAATTGCCAGTAGTACAGGAATTGCCGAAGAATTGGAGAAAGTAATCGAAGCAGAATATCCACAATATAAAAACAACAAAGAGATTGAAATAAAAATTAGTGGATGTATGAACGCTTGCGGTCAACACAATATGTCAGCGATTGGTTTTCAAGGAATGTCAATCAACTCTGGTAAATTAGTTGCTCCAGCCTTGCAAGTTTTATTGGGAGGTGGAAATCTAGGAAATGGAAGTGGTCGTTTTGCTGATAAAGTTATAAAAATTCCAAGCCGTAGAGGACCTGAAGCGTTGCGATATATCTTAAATGATTTTGATGAAAATGGGAATGGAACTTCATTTGTGAATTATTATACAGAAAAAGGCGAGAAATATTTCTACGAAATATTAAAACCTTTAGCCGATATAACCAACCTTACAGAAGCTGATTTTGTTGATTGGGGAAATGCGGATAATTACGTAAAAGCCGTTGGAGTAGGAGAATGTGCTGGCGTTGTGATTGATTTAGTGGCCACGCTTTTATTGGAAGCCAAAGATAAATTGACATTTGCTCAAGAAGCTTTCGATGAAAATAAATGGTCAGATGCTATTTATCATGCGTATTCTGGTTTTGTAAATGGTGCCAAAGCTTTACTGCTTTCGGAAAACCAAAAAACAAATCATCAGGCCGGAATTATAGATTTATTTGATACTGTTTTTGTACAAACCAATAAAATTTCATTTAAAACTTCTTTCAGAGATTTAGTTTTCCAAATCAATCAAAACGAACCTACTGAAGCTTTCGCCAAAAAATATATACAACAAGCAATCCATTTTTTCGATACAATCGAAGCATTCAGAGCTAAAGACTTAGAAGATGAAAAATAGAATTAAACCTCAAGTTACATTAGTAGGCGCTGGTCCAGGAGATCAAGATTTACTTACTATCAAAGGTGCAAAAGCCTTGGCGGAAGCTAATGTAGTTTTGTACGATGCTTTGTCAAATGATGAATTGTTGTCTTATGCGCCTAAAAAAGCACTGAAAATATTTGTTGGAAAAAGAAAGGGCTATCATGCTTATACGCAAGATGAAATCAACCAATTGATTGTTGATAATGCATTGACTTATGGTCATGTGGTTCGGTTGAAAGGTGGCGATCCATTTATTTTTGGAAGAGGAAGCGAAGAAATTGAATTCGTAGAAAGTTTTGGAATTCCAACTTTTGTAATCCCCGGAATTTCCTCATCAATAGCAGTTCCCGCTTCGCAAGGAATTTCGTTGACAAAAAGAGGTGTTTCTGAGAGTTTTTGGGTAATTACGGGAACCACTTCTACCCGAAAATTATCTACCGATGTAGCTTTGGCGGCTCAATCAACAGCAACCGTAGTGATCTTAATGGGAATGAGCAAACTGGATGAAATTGTAGCTTTATTCCAAAAAGAATCTAAAGGTCAAATTCCGGTTGCAATTATTCAAAACGGAACAACTCTAGAAGAAAAGGTTGGAATTGGAACCATAGATAACATCCAAAAAGTAGTTGCCAAAAATAATTTAAGTTCCCCAGCAATTATTGTAATTGGTGAAGTAGTTAAAGAAAGTAATAAACTAAAAGGCTTTTACGAAGAGTTTGTGTCTTCTGAAATACGACTATAATGAAAGAAAAAGAATCATACTCCAATAGTCACGACTCGGCTTCCATCTCCTTAGGAGAGGATTTGGGAGAGAGGAATCAGCTTTACCCCATTTTTTTAAAAGTGCATCAACTGAACGTGCTTATTGTTGGTGGCGGAAATGTAGGATTAGAGAAATTATCTTTTTTATTAAAATCCAGCCCCAATGCAATTGTCGAAGTTGTTGCTCCACGATTTTTACCAGAACTAGTCGATTTAGTACATCAATACGATTCTGTAAAATTAACCATGAAGAAATTCAAAAAAAAAATGCTTAAAAAAAGACATTTGGTTATTGCCTGTACTGATGATTTAGAGATAAATAAAAAAATTTACGACTTGTCTCGAAAAAGATTTTTGATTTGTAATATAGCTGATACGCCTGATTTATGCGATTATTATTTGGGTGGTATTGTTACAAAAGGGAATGTGAAAATTGCTATATCAACTAACGGAAAATCCCCAACTACGGCCAAAAGACTACGTGAGTTTTTTGAAGAAGTACTTCCAGATGATATTAATAAAATGGTATTGAACTTAAATGAATATCGGAAAACTTTGAAAGGAAACTTTGAAGAAAAAGTCGAAAAAATGAATAAGATTACCGAAACGTTAAAAAATATATAAAAAGTTCTTTTAAATTTAAAGGAATGATAAAAATCATAAAAAGGAGAAACAAATATTCGTTTCTTTGTAAACTCATAAAATGACTATAAATAGTAACATAATGATTAAAACTGATATTCTTATAATAGGAGCTGGTCCAACAGGTTTATTTGCTGTTTTTGAAGCCGGTTTGTTAAAATTAAAATGCCATATATTAGATGCTTTACCACAAGCAGGAGGGCAACTTTCAGAGTTGTACCCTAAAAAACCAATATACGATATCCCAGGATTTCCAGAAGTTTTAGCGGGAGATTTAGTTGATAATTTAATGGAACAAATCAAGCAATTTGAACCAGGATTTACGCTAGGAGAACGAGCAGAAACAATAGATAAGCAAGAGGACGGAACTTTTATAGTTACCTCTAATAAAGGAACACAATTTCATGCTCCTGTTATTGCAATTGCAGGCGGATTAGGAAGTTTTGAGCCAAGAAAACCTCTTATTGATGGAATTGATTTTTATGAAGACAAAGGAATCAAGTATTTTATCAAAAATCCAGAAAAATTCAGAGACAAGAAAGTTGTAATTGCTGGTGGTGGAGATTCTGCATTAGACTGGAGTATTTTCTTATCTAATATAGCTTCAGAGGTAACTTTAGTGCACAGAAGAAATGAATTTAGAGGAGCATTAGATTCTGTTGATAAAGTACAGGAGTTAAAAACAGCAGGAAAAATTAGATTAATTACTCCAGCTGAGGTTATTGGTATCAATGGCGCAGAGCGCATAGAATCAATTGTGCTCGAAGAAAATGGTGCGACAAGAACCATCGAAACAGATTATTTTATTCCTCTTTTTGGTCTTACGCCCAAATTAGGTCCTATTGGAGATTGGGGATTAGAAATAGAAAAAAATGCGATTAAAGTAAATAATGCGTTAGATTATCAAACCAATATTCCTGGTATTTTTGCCATTGGTGACGTAAATACCTATCCAGGAAAACTCAAATTAATCCTTTGTGGTTTTCATGAAGCTACTTTAATGTGTCAAGCTGCTTACCAAATCATTAATCCAGGTAAGAAATATGTGCTAAAATACACTACCGTTAGCGGTGTTGACGGATTTGATGGTACTCGTAAGGAAGCGCCAAAAGCTGTGGTAAAAGCAATAGTTTAACAATTTACCAAAAAATAGTTAAAAAATATAGCGTTATTACTTGCAAGTAGTAACGCTATGTCTTTACTTTGCAGTGTTCCTATATTTATTGAAAGTTATCACGAAAGGCGGAGGGAAAGACCCAATGAAACCTTAGCAACCCTTTATTTTATAAAGAAGGTGCTACATTCTACCACAAAATATGTGGATAGATAACACACGAATACACACTTAGTATTTCCCCAACCTTTTCTTGACAACATTTTAATATCCTTTTTGAGCGGATTATTGGTGCTTTTTTTGCCAATATTCTTCCTGCTGTACGCTATATCTTTTATTCTGAACCCCAGAATAAAAGGATACCGCTTCCATCAGGGCTAAAAAGCCATTATAGTGAACTTTTGTAAATATTAATCAAAAGTAAAAATCTCCTAAAAAAAGATTTTCAAGAACTGAAACTATTATGTCAAACATTCAAACGGCAATAAAAGAGAGAATTCTTATTTTAGATGGAGCCATGGGAACCATGTTGCAACGTTATAATTTCTCCGAAGAAGATTTTCGTGGAGTGCGTTTCAAAGATTTTCCACATTCACTAAAAGGAAATAATGATTTACTGTCGCTAACCCAACCCAAAGCGATTAGAGAAGTTCATGCTAAATACTTTGAAGCAGGAGCCGATATTATTGAAACCAATACCTTCTCGAGTACCACAATCGGAATGGCCGATTACCATCTCGAAGATTTGGTTTACGAAATGAATTTTCAATCTGCAAAAATTGCTCGAGAAGTAGCTGACGAATTCACGGCAAAAAATCCAGAAAAACCGCGTTTTGTAGCCGGTTCTATAGGGCCAACCAACAGAACAGCAAGCATGTCACCAGATGTAAATGATCCTGGATATAGAGCCGTAACTTTTGATGATTTGCGCGTGGCATACAAACAACAAGTAGAAGCTTTGATGGATGGCGGTTGCGATTTATTATTAGTCGAAACTATTTTTGATACTTTAAATGCTAAAGCGGCGCTTTTCGCTATCGAAGAAGTGAAAGACGAACGCAATATTGATATTCCTATCATGGTTTCTGGAACCATTACCGATGCTTCCGGAAGAACACTTTCTGGGCAAACGGTCGAAGCTTTCTTAGTTTCAGTTTCACACATTCCATTGTTAAGTGTAGGTTTTAATTGTGCCCTTGGTGCCGATTTGTTAAAGCCTTATTTAAAAACCCTTTCACACAATACTTCATTTAATGTTTCGGCACATCCTAATGCAGGATTGCCAAATGCTTTTGGAGAATACGATGAAACGCCAGAGGAAATGCAAGCGCAAATCAAAACCTATTTAGACGATAATTTAGTAAACATCATAGGTGGTTGTTGCGGAACAACCCCAGCCCACATCAAGTTAATCGCAGATATTGCAAAGAATTATAAGCCAAGAGTTTCGACGGCGGTGATGTAAAATGTCATTGCCAGAAACGAAGCAATCACATAATGAAGATTTCTCTTTTGTTTAAAACTCAAAAAGTATTGAGCTGATCCTGCAAGGTTTTTTAAACCTTGTAGGTATAAAACAGAGCTTATCCTACAAATTTTTTTAAAGCTTGTAGTTAAAATAGAGCTGATCCTGCAAGATTTTTTAAACCTCGTAGGTATAAAACATAAGTAGACTTAATAAACCAATACCTACAAGGTTATATAAACCTTGCAGGAATGAACAACAGAATGCGGTATTCACACAAAACCGCGTGAGGGATAGCAGTGAAAAGCCCACAGTGAACTGCAGCGATAGCGCAACTAAGCGAGGACTTGAAACGATAGCCCGACCCTTTTTGGGTCACGCCCAAAACATGAAAAATAAAGATTAAATCTATTTCATTTTCAAAATGATTTAGAATTAAAAATAAATAAAATGGCAGAAAAAGAAACAAGAAAAAACCTTGTATTATCAGGATTAGAGCCTTTAACAATAACTCCAGAGAGTTTGTTTATCAATGTTGGAGAACGAACAAACGTTACAGGTTCTAGAAAATTCCTTCGATTAATCAAGGAAGAAAAATACGAAGAAGCACTTAGTATTGCCAAAGAGCAAGTAGAAGGTGGCGCCCAAATCATCGATATTAATATGGATGAAGGGATGCTTGATGGTGTTTATGCAATGACAAAATTCCTGAATTTAATCGCTGCCGAGCCTGATATTTCGCGTGTGCCAATCATGATTGATAGCTCGAAATGGGAAATTATAGAAGCGGGTTTGAAAGTAGTTCAAGGGAAAAGTGTCGTGAATTCTATTTCTTTGAAGGAAGGTGAAGAAGCATTTATTCATCATGCTAAATTAATCAAGCGTTACGGAGCTGCAGTAATTGTTATGGCTTTTGATGAGGTAGGGCAAGCTGATAATTACGAAAGACGAGTAGAAATTTGTCAGCGTTCGTATGATATTTTGGTAAATAAAGTGGGTTTTCAAGCTCAAGATATAATCTTTGATTTAAATATATTTCCAGTAGCAACAGGAATGGATGAGCATCGCCTGAATGCTTTAGATTTCTTTAGAGGAACAAAATGGGTTCGGGAAAACTTGCCGCATGCCCATATTAGTGGCGGAGTGAGCAATGTTTCGTTTTCGTTTAGAGGAAACGATACAGTTCGTGAAGCAATGCATTCAGTGTTTTTGTATCATGCCATTCAAAACGGAATGACGATGGGGATTGTAAACCCAGAAATGCTTTCTATTTACGATGAAATCCCAAAAGATTTATTAGAGCATGTAGAAGATGTAATTTTAAATAGACGTGATGATGCAACAGAACGCTTATTGGATTTTGCCGAAAATGTAAAAGGTGATGTAAAAGGAAATGAGAAAGCAATTCAAGAATGGCGTTCGGGAACCGTACAAGAAAGAATTACACATTCTCTTGTAAAAGGTGTCGATCAATATATTGAAGAAGATGTTGAGGAAGCGCGATTATCAGCCGCAAAGCCAATTGAAGTGATCGAAATTAATTTAATGACAGGAATGAATGTCGTGGGTGATTTATTTGGATCAGGAAAAATGTTTTTGCCACAAGTGGTAAAATCAGCACGTGTAATGAAAAAAGCGGTAGCTTATTTATTGCCATTTATTGAAGCCTCAAAACAAGCTGGAGACAAGCAAGGGAACGGAAAAATCTTGATGGCTACTGTAAAAGGTGATGTACACGATATTGGAAAAAACATTGTTTCGGTCGTTTTAGCCTGTAATAATTATGAAATCGTCGATTTAGGTGTAATGGTTGCGCCAGAGAAAATTATTGCAGCCGCGATAGAGCATAACGTAGATATTATTGGTCTTAGCGGATTGATTACGCCTTCGCTTGACGAAATGGTTTATCTGGCTAAAGAATTAGATAAACAAGACATCAAAATCCCGATTATGATTGGTGGAGCGACTACTTCGAGAGCGCACACAGCTGTAAAAATTGCTCCACAATACCGGCAAACCGTAGTTCATGTCAACGATGCTTCTAGAGCGGTAACAGTTGCGGGAAGTTTGCTAAATAGTGATAAAAAAATATATATGGCTTCGATTCGCGAAGAATACGATGCTTTTAGAGAGACTTTCTTGAGCCGATCTCGCGATAAAAACTTCTTAACAATAGAACAGGCAAGAAAAAATAAATTGCAATTGGATTGGGCAAATTACAAACCAGTGAAACCCAATTTTATTGGTGTAAAAGTTATTGAAGTCGATATAGATGTTTTGGTTCCTTACATTGACTGGACACCATTTTTTAGAACTTGGGAATTGCACGGAAAATATCCAGAGATTCTTACCGATGAGGTAGTGGGAGAACAAGCAACTGCTGTTTTTGCGGATGCCAAAGCGATGTTAAAAGTCATTTTAAAAGAAAAGAAACTAACAGCCAAAGGAATTTACGGCATTTTTCCAGCCAACCAAGTCAATGATGATGATATTGAATTGAGTGATGAAAACGGAAAAGTACTAGAGAAATTCTTGACTTTGCGCCAGCAATCTCAAAAAACAAAAGGCGCTCCAAATATGGCTTTATCTGATTTTATTGCGCCAAAAGATAGTGGTATAACAGATTATATGGGCTGTTTCTGTGTAACAACGGGTTTTGGTGTCGATGAATGGGCAGAAGAATTTGTAAAAGATTTAGATGATTATAATGCGATCATGGTCAAAGCAATGGCAGATCGTTTGGCTGAAGCTTTTGCAGAATACCTTCATGAAAAAGTACGTAAAGAAATTTGGGGATACTCGGCTGATGAAGCTTTGACAACCGAAGATATGATTGCGGAAACTTACAAAGGAATTCGTCCCGCACCAGGTTATCCTGCTTGTCCAGACCATTTAGAAAAACCTACTATATGGAAATTGTTAAATGTTGAGGAAGAAATAGGAGTTGTTTTAACCGAAAGTATGGCCATGTGGCCTGCTTCTGCTGTTTCAGGATATTATTTTGGAAATCCAGAAAGTAAGTATTTTGGACTCGGAAAAATAAAGGAAGATCAAGTGATTGATTATGCAAAACGAAGAAGTATTCCAACGGAAGTAGCCATGAAATGGTTAAACCCCAATATAGCAGACTAAAAAAATAGTCATAAAGTCCAAAGGATATGACTTTAGACTTTAGACATTCAAACTTTAAGACTTAAAATGAAAGTAACACAACATATAGAAGGCGCAAAAGGAGAGACATTATTTTCTTTTGAAATTATTCCGCCTCAAAAAGGCAAAAGTATTCAAGATTTGTATGACAATATAGATCCTTTGATGGAGTTTAAGCCACCGTTTATTGATGTAACAACTTCTCGTGAAGAATTTATTTATGTTAAAAAAGACAACGGCTTATTGGATAAAAAATTAACTAGAATGCGCCCTGGAACCTTAGGGATTTGTGCCTCAATAAAACATAAATACGATGTTGATACAATTCCTCATGTACTTTGTGGTGGTTTTACAAAAGAGGAAACAGAGTATTTGCTAGTAGATTGCCATTATTTGGGAATCAATAATGTAATGGCGCTTCGTGGTGATGCCATGAAAGAGGAGCAGTCTTTTAAAGCGCAATATGGTGGGAATAATTACGCTGTTGATCTAGTAAAACAAATTGATCAATTGAATCAAGGTAAATATCTTCATGATGTAATGCATACGGATAATAAGTCTGATTTTTGTATTGGCGTTGCTGGTTATCCTGAAAAACATTTAGAATCGCCCTCTTTACTTTCTGATTTAAAACGATTGAAAGAAAAAGTAGATGCAGGTGCAGATTATGTAGTGACACAAATGTTTTTTGATAATGCTAAATATTTTCAATTTGTTGCCAAAGCAAGAGAAATGGGAATTATGGTTCCAATAATACCGGGGATTAAACCACTTGCAGTACAACGACATTTACAAATATTACCCCAAATTTTTCGTATCGATTTACCGGAGGATTTAATTCAAGCAGTAGAGGAATGTAAAGATAATGCAGGGATTAGACAAGTTGGAATTGAGTGGGCAATTCAACAATCATTGGAGTTAAAAGCTGCTGGGGTTCCTGTTTTGCATTATTATTCTATGGGAAAATCAGAGAACATTAGGCAAATAGCAAGTCAGGTATTTTAATGTTGAGGAATTTATTTACTTTCAAAAATAATTCTCACTATTTTTTTTATCAAAAAATATTAAAAAAAGTAATTGGCTTTCGTGTTGATTTGTATCTTTCCCGTATAAATAAATATTTTGTCTTTAATAAGAACGGTTGTTCAAATTATAGGTACAAGTGTAGTATTCTACTTCGATATTTCTTTTGCTTCAATTACTGATAAATATTAAATAATGAAATTAAAAATTGGCGTTCTATTAATGAGTATTGTTTTTTTATTTTCTTGTAGTAAAAGTGAAGATAATGTTGCTTCGCCAATTGAAAAAAAACTACAAGCTGGTGTTGCAATTACTTTTGATGATAATTATGTTGATGAATGGTATAACGCCGATAAATTATTGGAAAGATACAATTGGAAAGCTACTTTTTTTATATCTCAATTCAACACGCTTCCCGTTTCTCAATTAAATAAATTGAAAATTTTAAAAAGTAAAGGAAACGAAATTGGAGGACATGGTTGGATGCACGTTAAAGCGGCACCTTATCAAACCAAGAATGGTGACATACAGTACTTAAATAAAGAAATTTTTCCAATGATGCAATCGATGAATGAAAATGCAATGCCCATTCACTCTTTTGCTTATCCTTATGGATCTAGAGATGCAAAAACAGATACTCTTTTGCTCAAAGAATTTAATATTATTAGAGCAACAACTTATGGTAAAGTAGCACCTAATCAGCAAAAATGTTATTTTAATTATAACAGAGTTTTATATGGATTAGGAATTGATAATAGCTATCCACAATACAGTATTCCCTATTTTCTATCTTTGTTAGAGTATGCAAAAAAAAATAATAGAGTGGTGATCTTTTATGCACATAAGCCAGTTTATAAGTCGGATGCGCAATACGAAACCGAATACAAAACTTTGATAGCAATATGCAAATATATCAAGTCAAATGACATGAAATTTTACACGATATCTGATCTCTATTCCAAAGAAAGAAATAAAAAATAAATTGCGTAGTGTAATCAAAAATAAATATGTAATTTCATCTTTTACGGTAGCAAACACACATTTATGAAAGACATTATCCATAAAATTATAAATTTTATTAACCTGCATTCTGGTGAAGAAGACCGGTTAAAAGTATTAGAAAATGTAAAAGCCAATATTTCTTTTAGAGGATCTAATTTTTGGATTTTAGCCTGTGCAATTGTGGTAGCGTCAGTTGGTTTAAATGTAAATTCTACGGCGGTAGTAATTGGTGCGATGCTAATTTCTCCTTTAATGGGTCCAATAGTTGGAGCTGGATTTGGTTTAGGAATTTATGATTTTAATCTTTTGAAAAAAGCATTAAAAAACCTTCTTATTGCCACAATTGTTGGATTGGTAGTCTCTACTATTTATTTTTATTTAAGTCCTTTTAAGGAAACACAATCTGAATTATTATCCAGAACTTCACCTAATATTTATGATATTTTCATTGCCTTTTTTGGAGGATTAGTTGGAGTTATAGCCATAACTAGAGTCGAAAAAGGAAATCCTATTCCGGGTGTCGCTATTGCAACAGCATTGATGCCTCCTTTGTGTACTGCAGGTTACGGATTAGCAATAGGCAATATGGGTTTCTTTTTTGGTGCTATTTACCTGTACATTATAAATTGTGTTTTTATATGTATTGCAACTTTTTTGATTGTTAAATACCTGAAATACCCGTCGGTGAAACAAATTGATGAAGGTCGCGAAAAAAAGGTGCGATACGCTATGACTTCATTAATTTTGGTGATGATTATTCCTAGCGTTTATTTTGCTTACATCTTAATTCAAGAAAAAAAGTACAATCAAAAAATTGAACTTTTTATAACAGATGAATTTACCAATAAAGGATATACTATTCTTTATAAAAAAATAAAAACTAATGTGATTCCCAAAAAAATAGAACTTGTTTTTCTTGCCAAAAAAACAACGAATGAAGAATTACAAATCCTGAATAAAAGATTGAAAAATTACGGTATTGAAAATACAGAATTAAAAATAAGACAAGATACAACTGACATCAAAAAGTATATTTCCAACCAAATTAACTTGGAGAAATCAATTTTAAACAAAAAGGATTTAACTATTTTGCAATTAGAAAAACAAATTAAGCAAAACACTTATAATAATGCTGTAGTATTAGCCGAAGCTAAAATCATTTTTCCAGAAATTGAAAATCTTGCAATCTCAAATCATACCTATGACGAAAACACAGAAAAGTCTAAAGTAGTTCCAGTAATGATTTACGAGAGTAAAAGTGAGCTTTCAAAAAGTTCAAAACAAAAACTAATTTTGTGGTTGGAACAACGACTTTCAAGAGAGAAAGTTGAAATCTACAGACAGCAATAAGAAGTTATTTTTTAGTTATTTCTCTAAATACAGCTTCTAGGTTTTTATTTTTTTGATTCAGTTGAAGCGTTTTTAATCCATTGGCAGTAGCAAAATCAAAAACTACTGAACGCATGTCTTTGTCGGCAAGGAAAGTTAATTCCCAAATCATGTCATGCGTATTTTTATAGGAAGTAAGATTCTCAATTTTAGAGATCGCTTGTTCTTCTATTTTATAGTCAAATTCAACTTCAATTACTTGCTCTTTATCAGCAGAAATAAGTTTGTCTAATTTTTTATCTGCAACAATTTTACCATTATTTATAATGATAACGCGGTCGCAAATAGCTTCTACTTCTTGCATAATATGAGTAGAAAGGAAAACAGTTTTGTTTTTCCCCGCATTCTTTATCACATTTCTAATTTCGATTAATTGATTTGGGTCTAAACCAGTCGTTGGTTCATCCAAAATCAAAACATCGGGATTGTGCAATAAAGCGTTTGCAAGTCCTACACGTTGACGATAACCTTTAGAGAGTTGTCCAATTTTTTTATGACTTTCTGTAGCTAATCCGGTGAGTAAAATTACCTCTTCAATTCGGGATTTAGCCACTTTATAAACAGCAGCATTAAAAGCCAGATATTCTCTCACATAAAGATCTAAGTAAAGCGGATTGTGTTCTGGCAAATAACCAATAGAAAGCTGTACTGCTTTTTGATCCGTGTTTACATCATGTCCATTTACCATCGCAGAACCTTGATCTGCATTGATGTAAGTAGTTAATATTTTCATTAAAGTAGATTTACCAGCTCCGTTTGGACCTAAAAAACCAACGATTTCACCTTTATTTACAGAAAAGGAGATGTTGTCTAAGGCGCATTGTGCACCATAACTTTTGGATATATTATTTACTTCTATTGACATGACGTATTATTTGTTGCAAAAGTAATCAGAAAAAGATGGATTTGTTGTTTCTTTGAATGTCAAATAAGTAATTTTAAAAAAAATTAGTTATTTATTATTAAAAAGAGCGTTTTAAGACTGAAGTATGGTTTTCGATAGCACTTTTTAAAACGTATAATCAAATAAATAAGCAGTATCATTATGAAAAACAAAATTATTTTAGTCTTCCTTTTTCTTGGATTTTTAGTTCAAGCTCAGAAAAAAGTAGTAATTGATAAGAAAGAAGTAATCCGAATTGAGACGGAGCTCGCATCTGATAAAATGGAAGGAAGAGCCACATTCTCAGCAGGTAGTGAACTGGCTTCTGCTTTTATTGAAAACGAATTCAAGAAAATTAACCTTTCCTACTATGATAATTTGACCAATTACCGTCAAGAATTTGATGTTAAAGGGAAACAGGCAAACAATGTAATCGGAGTTTTACCTGGAAAATCTAAACCAGAAGAATTTGTTATCTTTTCTGCACATTATGACCATTTAGGAATGGAAAAAGAAGGTGAAGACAAGATTTATAATGGCGCAAATGATGATGCATCTGGAACGACAGCTGTAATTGCATTGGCAAAATATTTTAAAGATTTAGGTCAAAATGAACGTACGATTATTTTTGTTGCCTTTACAGGAGAGGAAATGGGCGGTTTTGGATCAAAATTCTTCTCTGCTAAGATGGATCCAGCAAAAGTAGTGGCAATGTTTAATATCGAAATGATTGGTACCGAAAGCAAGTGGGGTAAAAACTCAGCTTACATTACTGGTTTTGAAAAAACAGATTTCGGAACTATTTTGCAAAATAATTTAAAAGGTACAAGTTTTAATTTCTATCAAGATCCATATCCTACAGAGCAACTTTTTTATCGTTCAGATAATGCAAGATTGGCCGCACAAGGAGTTCCTGCACATACCATTTCAACTTCTAAAATGGATGTAGAAGCCAATTATCATAAATTGAGTGATGAACTAGCAACATTAGATTTAGATAATATGACCAAAATTATTGAGGCAATTGCTATTAGTTCTCAGAGTATTATAACGGGCAAAGACACACCAACACGAGTAAAAAAATAATAACTATTTGTTTTAAAACTTACTTGATTTGAAAACCCAGTTATTTATAAATCATTTAATTCGCTTTTTTTTAATGATTGTATAATTTTGGACTAACTTTACAGCTAATTCTTTTTTTGTTCTAAAAAAGAGCGCTTTTTTTTTGGTGCCCCCAAAATTATTTATACATTCGCAAAGAGTTTAATAGAAAACCACACAACACAATGTTCAATAACCGATTTTATTTTAGCAATTCTTTTTATTTCTGGAAACAGGAGAGGGATTGTTGTATGGTTATTTAATTAAAAATTAAATTGATAATTATAAAATATACAATCCCGATGTGAATCGGGATTTTTTTTTGCCTAAATTTTAAAAAATAAGATGAATAATAAAATTGCAATACAAGGAATAAAAGGCTCTTTTCACCATCAAGTGGCGCAAGAATACTTTCAGGATAACGTACTAGTCGATGAGTGTTTGTCTTTTGAGGAATTGGTAACTAGTTTACTTTTAGGCAATTCTGAACAAGCGGTTATGGCCATCGAAAATTCTATTGCAGGACCTATTATTCCAAATTATGCATTAATAGATAAAAATAATTTACACATAATAGGAGAGCATTACCTAAATATAAATCAAAATTTAATGGCTTTAAAAGGTCAAAAAATCGAAGATATTACTGAAGTACATTCTCATCCGATGGCTATTTTGCAATGTATGGATTTCTTAAAAAAATATCCAAATATAAAATTAGTAGAAGATAAAGATACCGCTGAAACGGCTCGAAGAATTCAGCAAAAAAAACTAAAAGGCATTGCGGCAATTGCAAGTGAAACGGCAGCAGAGATGTATGAATTAGAAATATTAGCACCTAAAATTCAGACGATAAAAAATAACATGACTCGTTTTGTTATTTTAAAGAAGGAAAATTCTTTTGTTCCAGAAAAGGAGATTAAAAGAGCCTCTTTAAAATTTGAATTGGATCATAAACGAGGAAGTTTAGCAGCAGTTTTAAATGTAATGAGTGATTGCAAAATGAATTTAACTAAGATTCAATCGCTACCAAAAATCGAAACACCTTGGAAATATTCCTTTTTTGTAGATATCACTTTTGATAAATATGAAGATTATGCCAAAGCAAAATCGCTATTAATTATTATGGCGGAATATTTTAAAGTTTTGGGAGAATATAAAAACACAAAAGAATAAGTTCGAAAAGAAATTAAGAAGAGAGAAAGATTTTAAAATGAAATCATGATTACAACAGCGAAACGTTTAGACACAATTGAAGAGTACTATTTTTCCTCAAAATTGAGAGAAGTGAGACAATTGGCTTCAGAGGGGAAACCAATTATCAATATGGGAATTGGAAGCCCTGATTTACTGCCGTCAAAAGCAGTAGTTGATGCTATGATTGCAGCAATGCTGGAGGATGCAGCACATCAATATCAAAGTTATCAAGGCTTGCCAGAATTGCGTCAGGGAATGGCTGATTTTTATAAAAATAATTATAATGTCACTTTAAATCCAAATACAGAAATTTTGCCTTTGATGGGTTCTAAAGAAGGGATTATGCATATTTCATTGGCTTTCTTGAATGAGGGAGACCATGTTTTGATTCCGAATCCGGGATATCCAACGTACACTTCGGTGACCAATTTAGTGGGAGCAATTCCTGTTTATTATGATCTA
Source organism: Flavobacterium pygoscelis (assembly GCF_023162025.1). Classification (NCBI taxonomy): domain Bacteria; kingdom Pseudomonadati; phylum Bacteroidota; class Flavobacteriia; order Flavobacteriales; family Flavobacteriaceae; genus Flavobacterium; species Flavobacterium pygoscelis. The sequence continues at coordinate 161,668 of NZ_JALNUB010000008.1, forward strand.
AAAGAAAACACGAATTGGGAGCCTGATTTTGAAGCTTTAGAAAAATTAGAGCTATCGAAAGTAAAACTCATGTGGATTGGTTATCCACACATGCCAACGGGAGCGAGAGGAAATTTGGAATTGTTTGAAAAGTTAGTAGTTTTTGCCAAAAAGCATCAAATAGTACTAGTAAATGACAATCCGTATAGTTTTGTTTTGAATGACAATCCGATGAGTTTGCTGCAGGTTGCAGGTGCCAAAGAAGTGGCTTTAGAACTAAACTCTTTGAGTAAAACTTTTAATATGGCAGGTTGGAGAGTCGGAATGGTTTTAGGAAATGCCGCTTGTATTGATGCTATTTTGAAAGTAAAAAGTAATATGGACAGCGGAATGTTTTTTGGAATTCAAAAAGGAGCCATTGAAGCTTTGAAAAGTGATGCTTCTTGGTTTGAAGAAATGAATGCGATTTATAAAAAAAGAAGAATTCTTACGGAACAATTGGCTGAGAAACTAGGATGCAAAGTATATAAGGAAGGAGTTGGATTATTTGTTTGGGCAAAATTACCACAAGGAATAACTTCAGCAGAAAATTTTATTGATCAGATTTTATACGAGAAATCGATATTCATCACACCAGGAACTATTTTTGGTAGTAATGGCGAAGGATATATTCGGTTTTCATTGTGTGTGAAAGAGGATAAAGTACAGGAAGCAATAGAAAGATTCACACTGTAGAGACGCAATGAATCGCGTCTCTAACGGAATAACGATAGATTATTGAAAGGAAGAATGTTGTGATTGAAAAAAGTCACCCTAGCCCTGATAGAAGCGGCATCCTTTTTTTGGCTTTTCGGCCAAAAAAAGATACAGCGGATAGCAGGATTGGCTTCAAAAAAAACAAAAAATGAAAGTATACGTAATAGGAATAGGACTGATAGGCGGTTCGATGGCATTAGACATCAAAGCGTTGCAACCGAATTCCACGATTTTTGGTATTGATGCTAATGAAAAGCATTTACAAGAAGCAATTGATTTAGGCGTTATAGATTTGGCTGGAAAAATAGAAGATTTAGCATCGGCAGATTTTGTAATTGTGTCTGTTCCCGTAGATGTGGCGATGGTAGTTTTGCCAACTGTATTAGACGCAATTGGAGATGATACAATAGTTTTTGAAGTTGGTTCGACTAAAATGCCTATTTGTGAAGCAGTTGCCAATCATCCAAAAAGAAGAAATTTTATTGCTACACATCCTATAGCAGGAACTGAATTTTCTGGACCATCAGCCGCCATACACGGTTTGTTTGAAGGGAAAACCAATATTATTTGTGAGGTAGAAAAGACAGCTTTTAAACTTCAGGAAAAGGCATTGGAATTATTTAGAGATTTGGGAATGAGAATTCGTTATATGGAACCCAAATCGCATGATAAACACATTGCTTACGTTTCGCATTTATCACATATTAGTTCGTTTATGCTTGGAAAGACAGTAATTAATAAAGAAAAACACGAGCAGGATATATTTGACATGGCGGGTTCTGGTTTTGAAAGTACTGTTCGATTAGCTAAAAGTTCACCAGCCATGTGGACACCAATTTTTAAACAAAACAGAAAGCAAGTTATAAAAACACTAGAAGAGTATATTTCTAATTTGACTCAGTTTAAAGATTTACTAATAAACGAAGATTATAACGCCATTTTTGAGGAAATGGAAAGTGTGAATAGAATAAAAGAAATTTTGAACGGAATGAAAAAGTAGTCAGTCATAGTCTGAAGTTAAAAACAAAACATAATAAAATAATTAACAACAATCCTATTTTGGTTCCTTCCGCTTCGGGGAGGGTTAGGG
>NZ_JALNUB010000009.1:0-95150 GCF_023162025.1 Flavobacterium pygoscelis
TGATGGAAAGTTTTAGGTCGAAACCAATTTTTTTGTACTCAATTTTTGGACAGTGTCCATTTTTTGTGGGTTCCATAGTTTGCTAAAAGTGTTTAATTTTTAGTCAACCTATTTCAGGATTTGTCATTTGGCAACATAGCCCATAACGTCTTGGCGCTTGGCGTGGTTGGGGACTTTTGAAACCGAGTATTTTCGACTTAACGTAAATGTAGTGAAAAAACGCTAATTCCACTAAAACCCCAATCTCGCCAAACGGCTGTTAGGCGTAGTACTTTATTTTATTCATCAACTTTTTCAAAACAATTGTTACAAATATTCTGTTTTATGTAAGCCAAATGATTTATATCTATTGTTTTTGAGCATTTTGGACATTTAATTCCTTGCCCTGTTTCTAAATTAAATTTTTCGAAAAAATCGTCTTCGATAGAAAGTGACCTTGTTTCCCTTATATCTTCTACCGTATTTAAATTTGTAATTAATTCAGAAAAATCAGTATTTAATGTTGTTTTGTTAATATCAAGACTTGTATAGCTACCATAATCAATTGAATAAACATCATATGTTTTATTTGCAATGTGTTTATGAGAAATTCCTTTTTGTCTAAGATGCAATACACGTAAATCTACTAATTTCTTTATAAATTTATTCTCTGAATATTTTTGGGGCAGAAGAAAATGTGTTTTCTTTTTTATTAGTATAACTTGGTTTACAAGTTCTTCAAATAAATGTTTCGTTGTTTTATCTTTGTCAATTTCTTCTTTTTTATCTGAAGTGTACCATTCAGTAGTTGAGTTGCGAATATTTTTTAAAACAATTCTTTGTGTTGTATTATTTCTATTATTATAAGATAAAATAAAAAGGTTTATAAAGTCTCTTGGAATACCAGCTGATGCGATTAGTATTTCTGCTAATGCTTGATTTGCGAAAAAATAATTTATGAATTTTAATTCATCAACACCAACAAATATGTCAGAATTAATTTCTTTTAAATGATTAATAAGAAGCTCATTGTAAAAATTTTTTGTTCCAATTTTATCAACTTCATATATATACCTGTTATCTATAGAAATTGGAAAAATATCCCCTCCTTCTTCAAGTCCAATTTTTATTTCATTATGAATTGTTTCTCTAAATCTAGAACGATAAGGAATTGCGGCTATTTTAAAAGTATAATTTGAACTTATAAAAACTCTTTTAATTAATTCTGCTAAATAAGGTTGCAAGTCAATAGGAATTTCAGACCATTCATCTAATAAAAAAACAATTTTAGTCTCATTCAATTGACAAGATAGTTCCTCTAATAATTTTGAAATTTTATTGAATGATAAATATTGAACATTAGTTTCAGCAAATGCATTTTTTTGTTCTTTTTTACCAGCAATATTAACTTCTGGTTTTTCATTCAATTTCAAACTTCCAGAAATATTTTTTATTTCCTCTTTATTGAATTCAACAGAGCCTAATCGTTTAAATTCTCTTCCATTGAATTCAATATTCAATTCAGCTAAAATTGTTTTTAATTTTTCAAGTCTTTTTTCTTCAAACAAACTAAAAGTACCGTATTCACTAATATCGAATATATATTTTAAGTTGTTGGTAACATCTTCAATTAAATCATTTATCAAAGCTTGGAATATTAATATTGCTGATTCAACATTAATAGAATTAGAACTTGTAAATAGAGGCAAATATTTTCTTAAATCAATATAAACGGAAAATCTTTTTGCTTTATTTGGTGAATTCTTGTCAAATATTAGATTTTGAAAAGCAAATAGTAAATGAGTCTTTCCAGTACCTCTTCGACCATATACAATTTGATTATTGTTATTATCTAATCTATTTATTATCGATTTGTCAGCATAGATGTTAAAAAGATTTTGAACAGAACTTCTTTCAGTTCTAATATTATTTGCCAAATCATTGATTGCATTTCGTACTTGCAAAGAGTTAATGTATTCAATTTCATTCATTTAGTTCTGTTTTTTTAGTATTACGCCTAACGTCTTGGCGCTTGGCGAGGTTGGGGAGTAAAGATGCGAGATTTTTCCATTAAACACAAATTTTACAAGTACAAAACCATCTTTAAATTAAGCCTAAAACCCCAATCTCGCCAAACGGCTGTTACCTGCTGGCTCTTTTATTTTTGCCAATGTTCAATTCTGTAGTTCAATAGAGTTGAGTCTTTTGTCAATTTTATCTTTAATGTTTTCACTTCTACAGGGTCAATATCCAAACCATAATCCGTCATTAATTCATAACTAATTGTATTTTGTTTTTCATCATTTAAGTTTTGGGGTTTTCCCAATAAGGAAATGATTTTTTCGTATTTTATTCCTTTTTTTAAATAATTTTTTGTCAAATCTTCAACCATATTTTCACGGTATAAATAAAATCCATCTTCACTTTTATTCCATTTTATTTTCTCAAATTTTTGACTTTTACTTATACAAGAATTGAATAATGAAATAATTAAAATAAGAAGCAAAATCCCAAGTAATACTAAACAACCATTTTTCTTTTTTGCATCAGATTTCTTGAAATTTTCAATATGTACTTTAGCTTTATTTTCAGTTAAAAAATATCCACGCCACGCATTTTCGGGAATTGAAAGCCACCAATTTATTTTACAATTTTTGCAAGTATAAGCGTAATGACAATCATTTAAATATTTGTGTTTTGAGTTTATAAGCTCAATGAATTTCGATTTTTCTTCGAGTTTTTTTTCAAATGCCGAAAAGTCAGATTCACTTTCAAATCTGAAAATTTCTTTATCAAAACATTTTTCACACATACTTTTATTGTTGTTAATTCTCGGTTTTTCGGTGAGCTTGCAGGTAACGTCTCGTGGCTTTGCGAGGTTGCGAACTTCGGAACCGAGATTTTTCTGCTAAGTTAAGATTTCTTGCGAAAGATAAACGTGAGTTTACCACATATTTCGCAATCTCGCAAAACCGCTGTTAGCGGTAGGCTTTATTCTATTGAACGGGATTCTTTTTCAGGTATTGATAACGTTTTCGCTACTCCATTATTTGTATATTCTATCGTTAGCCTTTTTCTAACATTATTCATTGGGTCTTTTCCATCAACTAATTCATTTCCTGATTTTATTACAAATATATTTTGTTTAATCATTTCTGAAATTTTTTCTGTTACATCAATAAATTGTCCTTTAGCTCCGTAAAGTGCAGATTTTATAATTATATCTTGAGCGATAGTTTTATTTAAATCTTGGTAACGTTCTTCAATAGTTGTCATAAAATCAATTACATCTTCTTTTGATTTGTTTTGTATTTTTCTTTGTTCTCTTCCAAAGAAAAATGCAAATGCACCACAAATTGCTGTAATAAAAAATGCACCCCAGCAAATCCAAGAAGCTTTTTCGGTTTTAAATTCCCCAATTAAAGCGGTTATTAATGCTGGAACTGCTGTTCCAATTAAAATTGAACCAATTGTGTGCCAAAGGTTGGCATTATCTTGTATGCCTGATATTTTTCCTTTAATTAAAACCCATTCAGTTGTTGAAATTGGATATGAACGTTGTTTTTGCGGTGGTATGATTTCATAGTCTTGCGAAAAATTGTAATTGTTAGCCATACTACTTTTTATTAGGTTCTATTAATCCAGCTTTTATAGCATTTACAAGTACTGTATTTCCACAATTTTCACAAGTAACAGGTACTATTGGAATTATTGGTCCTGCACCAATTACCATATTACCTTGATTATATTCTCGTAATTCAAATATCGAATCAGATACGTTCCATTTTCCAGTGCCACACATTTGGCAAGTTCTGCCTTCCCATTTTGAATTTAAATGAGAAATTATTTTATCGAATTCAATTTTTTGCCCCATTATTTTAATTTAAATTTCTTTAGTTTTTGAGTTTTTTCGGAAGCTTACCGCTAACGTCTTGGCGCTTGGCGTGGTTGGGGACTTTTGAAACCGAGTATTTTCGGCTTAACGTAAAAGTAGTAAAAAAACGCTAATTCCACTAAATCCCCAATCACGCCAAACGGCTGTTAGCTACAGTTTATTTTTTTCAGTACAAGCACTGATAAATAATTCTCCTAATTCAGTTAAATTATAGTATTCATAATCTTGGTCAATGCCAATTTCTAAATCTACTTTAATATCTTCTTCATATTCATATTCATTGCGACTTGGGATTGTTATGGGCTGAGAATGAATATAATGCTCAATAATATTTTTAATTAAGCCTAATCTAACAAGGTTTGATATTTCAAACTCTTTTATATCTGAATCATTTAGTGATTCGGGTTCTTTAATTAAGTTTAATATTTTATTTTCAGAATCTTTTAATTCTCTTAACTCTTTTTCATATTTCCATTTACTAAAAATATCTTCTTTATGTTTTTCAATATTTTCAATTATTTCCTTTTCTTTAGAAGGATATTCTATTTTAGAAATTTCAAGTTCTTTTTTTAACTTGTTTACTCTAACTTGTTTTTCTAAAAAGGATTTTTCTAACGAATCATATTCATTTAAAGAAATTTGACTCAATATATAAGGAAATACGTGATTTTCAATATTCTGTTCTGAATCTACAAGATTTGAAATTAGAATAGCCCATTTATCTTGCAACTTTTCATCTTCTTCTAAACTGGCATATTCTAATAAAGGACATATTAATTTAAAAGATATTTCTTTAGGTTTTATATTATGTTTTTCACAAAATTCTTGAGCTCTATTTAAAGTCTTTATTTGATTCTTAAATCTCCACGAAGCTATTTGGTCTTTAATTAATAGACCTGTTTCTTCGATAGCTGGACTTATTAATTTATCTAAAAAATCTTTAGCTAAATCTATTCCTTTTTCAACTGCAGTAGAAGATATGTCAACTTTCATATTTACGATTTTTTTGTTAAATTGTAGCTAACGTCTTGGCGCTTGGCGAGGTTGGGGACTTTATAGCAGAGTATTTTCTGCCGAAACGAAGATATGAATAAAAAACGCTAATTCCACTAAAACCCCAATCTCGCCAAACGGCTGTTGGCAGATGTTTTTTTAGCTAATCCAAGTTTCCCATTTCTCAACTATTTTCCACTTTCCATTAATTTTTTTCAAATAAATACCTTTTCCATTTCCACATAAAACTCCGCAACTATGATTTAATTCTACATAGACCTTCTGTTTATCAAGCGAAAATATAGGAATTGTCATTTCATAAAAAGCATATCCTTTTCCTTTTTTCTGTTTAATCATTTCTTTTTCAAAAGTAGTTGTGTTCAATTTTTCGGTAATACTTTCTTTTAATTTTATTTTTTCAGGATTTAAATTCTGAAGCATTATAGCTAACGAGTCTTTACTTGAAAAAAATAATTTACCATTTACTTTATCATTCAATAAATTGTTTATAAAAATATTTCCTGGAGCTGGAGGAAATATAATTCCATTTTCCTGTTTTATTGGAATTTCTATTGTGATTTTCCTTAATTCTGTACATAACGATATAGATTCCGAATTGCTTTTTAATACATTCAAACTGTCTTGAATTATTATCGCTTGAACAATTTCGTTTATTTCTTCAATATCTTCAATTTGCTCTATTTTAAAATCTTTTTTCGAATCAGATTTTTTATTTTGGCAATTGAAAAAAGTAAATGTGATGATTATTAAAATAATTATTTTTCTCATCTTATTTTGTTGAAAGTGTTTGTTTTACGTCATTTTTTCTCAAAATATCTGCCAACGTCTTGGCGCTTGGCGTGGTTGCGAAATTCGTAACCGAGTTCTTTCGGCTAAGATAGAATATCTTGCGAAAGAAAAATATGAATTAACCACTAAATTCGCAATCTCGCCAAACGGCTGTTAGCGGTAGTGCATCATTCCAGGATATTTTTATAATTCTGTTCTCCTAATTTTCCAAATCGATAATAAGTTCTAAGTTCATCTGAAAACATTTGTATATTTTCTGTTTTAGTCTGAAGGAAAAAATATTTTTTATATTCTCCGTTTTTTTTATAGATCTCGATATAATTCTTAACACCATTTGATTTTTTACGTTCCCAAGCTCTTATATTTCCGTTAAATTTTCCAAGAAAATAATCACTTAGTATTTGTATTTTTTCAATTTCGTAAATTGTATAAACATCTAAATCACAAATAATTTTTTCGGAATCTATTACCAAATATCCACTTAATTCTCCATTAGCGGTTTCGCATTTAAAAAAGTTACTTATGATGAAATAAAGGGAATACACAACAGCAATTATTACAACAAAAACCCCCAATGAACTAAGGACTTCTTCATATCTTGGAAATATTGATTTTGCAAAATTAAATAAAAAGGAAAGTAACCATAAAATTAATGCCGTTAATAAACTCTTATCAATTTCAAATGAATTCTTTGGATTATATATTTGTAGTTTTTTTTCCATATTTTCTAGGCTGTGCGCGGGCATTACCGCTAACGTCTTGGCGCTTGGCGAGGTTGGGGAGTAAAGATGCGGGATTTTTCCATTAAACACAAATTTTTCAAGTACAAAACCATCTTTAAATTAAGCCTAAAACCCCAATCTCGCCAAACGGCTGTTAACTGCCGTTTTTTTTATTTTATTATTGCTTCTATTAAATATTCCTGCATAATTTTTTCAATTTGTTTTTCTCCGTATGGAGTATTGTATGCTGTCGAAGTAATTACAATTACGATAGGTTGGTCTTTGAAAATAAAAATTCTATTTCCACCATTTCCGCTAGAGTAGTAAACTTCATAATCCAATCCATTTATTTTGTAGGTCTTATTCCAAAATAGATATCCATAAAACTCATTTTCCGATATTGTCATTTGATGTGAAAAACTTTTTGTTATCCATTCTTGTGATAAAATTTGTTTTCCATTCCAAGTTCCTTGATTTTTGTATAATTGCCCATATTTGGAATAATCCAATGAACTCAATTGTAAACTTCCTGCCGTATTTACTACTTTTTGCGGTGTAAATTGCCATTTGTATTTTGTTATATTTAATGGACGAAATAGATTTTTCTCAGCATATTTTTCTAAACCATTTGGTACAGATTTGTCAATTATATCGCCCAAAACTATGCAACCTGCTGTAAAATAATCCCATTGTTTATTTAGTTGTTTTGTTTTATCAACAGGAAGATTTAATGTAAAGTCAACCCAATTTTTAGTAGGATACATATTTTCTTCGTGACCAATGGATTCAGAGTTCATATCAGAACCTTCAAAAGTTGAACTCATTGTAAGTAAACTTTTTAAAGTTATGCTGTCTTTTGATATAGAATAATTTTTAAAAGATTTTAAATTATAAAAATCTTTTAAAGTTTGGGTTTCACTTTTTATGTATTTGTCATTTATTGCAATGCCTAAAAGAGTTGAAGCAAATGATTTTCCGACAGAACGTGTGTCGTGAAGCGTTTTTCTATTTGCGCCATTGAAATATTCTTCAATTAAAATTTTTCCGTCCTTTATAGCAACTATACTTGTAACATTTTTATATGTTTGTTTTGCAATCTTTCTATTCAATTCCTCAATTTTAGCAATATCAATTTTATCAGAAGAAATCTGCCAATCTTTGGTTGGTTTAATCAATTGAACTTTTACAAGTTTTTCGTTAATTTTTATTTCAGGAACAATTATTTTTAATTTTCCTTCAGCAATAATATTACCTGTTTGAAATTCGGCGAGTTTTAAATATGGTCTGATTTCGATGTGAAGAATATGTTCTCCTTCAAAAAGTGCATCTTGTCCGCCATTACCAAAAAATCTATTCCAAAGGAATTTACCCCAAGAATCTTCATTTGTAGAATTTATTAACGGAACTCTGAAAATTGTTTTTTGATTTTTACTTTCTGCACTTCCTGCTCCAATATTTAGGTTTTCAACATAAATTTTTTTGTTGTCGACATAAAATGTAAATTGATAATTTCCATTGTTTGTCAATTCTTCAACAGTTGAATTCGGAGATATTAAATGAAGATAATTGGTCAAAGATTTGCCTAAAAAAACTCGAATGTTTAGGTCTGTTTTTTCTTTAAGTTCAAATGTTTGTAAAAAGTCTGTTTGCTTGAAATTTTCTATTGCAATTGTTTGTGACATAAATGCAACTTTACCAATGTTTGAATTATGTATTGGATAAATAATACTATCCTGTCTTACAAATTCGTTTTTTTGTGCAGATACATTTAAGTAAGTCAAAAGACTTAAAACGATGGTTGAGATTTTTGATTTCATTGATTATGATTGATGATTGATACTGTTAGTACAAATAAGTTGTAATTTGTTACATAGTATCTTGTATCCGTCTCGTTTTTTTAAAATGGCAGTTAACGTCTTGGCGCTTGCCGTGGTTGCGGACTTTCGAAGCCGAGTATTTTCTACCGCAACGAATATATGAATAAAAACGTTAATTCCACTAAACCCGCAATCACGGCAAACGGCTGTTATGCGTTCGGCAGTATATGTTGTATATTTGTCCATTCCAATTTATTTCAATTGGCTTTTCCGAATTTAATTATTTTATTCAGTTTTAAACATCTATTTTGACCTTAAAAATCAAAAAAAAATCGCAAAAATTTTACTTTTCAAGTTTCTAATTTCCATTTCAATATTCAGCCAATTTTATTAAGTTTCTGTTTTCCAAAATCTTAATCAGATTCCAATATTCAAGTTTCCACATTCTATAAACTTAATCAAATTCAATTTTCAGGTTTCTGCTTTCCGCAAAGTTGATCAAGTTTCATTTTTCTTTTTTAAAAGCTAAAAAAAACGATAAAAATTACGCTTTCAAAGTTTTGCATTTCCGTTTTCAAGCTTTAATTTCTTCTTTTTCTGTGCGATCCAACCTGCTGACGCATAACGTCTTGGCGCTTGACGTGGTTGCGGATTTTCTAGCAGAGTATATTCTACCGAAACGAAGATATGAATAAAAACGTTAATTCCACTAAACCCGCAATCACGGCAAACGGCTGTTATGCGTTCGGCAGTATATGTTCTATGTTTGTCAATTCCAATTTATTTCAATTGGTTTTTCCCAATTTAATTATTTTATTAAGTTTTAAAAATCTATTTTGATCTTAAAAATCTAAAAAAAAATCGCGAAAATTTTACTTTTCAAGTTTCTAATTTCCATTTTAGTATTCAGCCAATTTTATCAAGTTTTTGTTTTCCAAAAACTTAATCAAATTCCAATATTCAAGTTTCCACATTCTACAAACTTAATCAACTTCTAATTTTCAGGTTTCTGCTTTCCGCAAACTTGATCAAGTTTCATTTTCAAGTTTTAAAAGCCAAAAAAATTCGATAAAAAATTCGCTTTTAAAGTTTTGCATTTCAATTTTCAAGCTTTAATTTCTTCTTTTTCTGTGCGATCCTGTCTTGTCCTGATATAGGTTGACTATTTTTGGTTACTTAATAATTTCAAAAATAGTTTATTATTGACGTAATATTGATAAGTTTAGAAAAAATCTTTGAAGGGATTTTTTTCCAAACTTGTCAACATTCCTACGTAGCTAAAGTAGTATTTTTTTTGTTTTTATAAGACTTGTATTTGTGTGTTTGATTTTGATGTGCATATTGTGGAGTTTTCATTTCAAGGGAGCAATGTCTACGCTCATTATTGTAAATTTCGATAGCTTGTTTAACCATTTTTTCAGCTGTTTTTAAATTAGGAATAGTCTTGTTTAGTCCAAATTCATGTTTTAAAATTCCGTTAATTCTTTCTACTACTGCGTTTTCATAAGGGCTTGAGTTTTGAGTTGTACTTAAAATAATATTCTTAGATTTGGCAAATTCAGCAAAGTCTGGACAGCAATATTGTATCCCTCTATCGGAATGATGTATTAGATTTTCGTTGTTATAAATTCTATTTTTAACTGCCATTTTTAATGCGTCTTTGACGAGTTGAACTCTCATATTTGTATCAATTTTGTATCCCATAATTTTCTTGGAATACACGTCAGTAACCAGGGCTAAATAGGCATGTTGCGAAGCCAGTTTGATGTATGTTATATCACTAACAAATACTTGTTCTGCATGCTTTATTTCAAGATTAATAAGTAAGTCTTTTGACTTATAAAACCCATGTTTTGAATCGGTTGTTATATGATATAGCTTTGTTTTTTTGATTAATAAATTGTGATATTTTAAAAAGTAAAAGAATTTATCTCTCCCTATTTTTATATCATTTTTTAGAAAGTCATCTTGCAAGTCTAGGTATAATTTTTTTGCTCCATATCGTGCCATTTTTTGACGAATAGGAGTGATGAGTTCTTTGATTATATGAGCCTGTGACTCTTGCGTTTTTTGCTTGTTAATTCGTTTGTAATAAGCCTGTTTGCTTATTCCGAAGCATTGTGAGAACCATTTGATTTTAAAAGGTCTTTTTTCTTTTTCTCCACTTCTTTTAGTAATGCTTCGGGTAATGACTTTTTTGCGAAATCAAGATTAGTACTGACTTCAAAATCAGCAATTATCATTTGTTGAAAGTCTTTAACGAACTCGAGTTCTTCGATACGTTCTTTGAGTTTTTTGATTTCATCGTTTTTGCTCATTGTTTTAGAATTTTGTTCAAAGGAACGCAATTTTTTCATCCAATAGGTTATTGAAGAGCGAGAAATTCCATGTAATTTAGAAGCGTGATTTACTGAAATTTGACCGTTTGAAATTTGGTCAATGATGGAAAGTTTTAGGTCGAAACCAATTTTTTTGTACTCAATTTTTGGACAGTGTCCATTTTTTGTGGGTTCCATAGTATGCTAAAAGTGTTTAATTTTTAGTCAACCTATTTCAGGATTTGTCATCCAACCTGCTGACGCATAACGTTTCGCGGCTACAAGAAGTGGCGAACTTCGGAACTGCGTATTTTCTGCTAAGATAAAATTTATTGCGAAAGATAAACGTGAATTTTGCACATTTCTCGCCATTTCTTGTAACCGCTGTTGTGCGTTCGGTTTTTTATTCGTTCCAATATTCTTCCATAATCGGAATTCTATTTATTACATTTTTAGATATGAGTTCAAATTTGTCTTCAACACTCAAATTTTTATTTTGGTCATACCTAAACCAACTCTCTGTGCCATTTTCTTCTGACTTAGAATTCGGATATATTCTTTTTCTCTCAAACAAATCGTGAGCGGTCAATTTATTCAACGGAATCAATTTTCCCCAATGCGTTTTAAATTCCGTTTCTTTCCAATTAGCTAATTCAATTATGAATCCACCACTATTTCTATCAAATTGAAACGTCAACAAATTTGTCTTTCCGTTTTCAGTTTTTCTAAAATGCGGAAAACTACCTTTAAAATTTCTATTTCGTAATTCAGGAATAAAAATTTCATTAAGTGACTTAATCATTTTATCTTTTTCTAAACTCATTATTCCATATAATTTAGTGAATTCTATTTCGTTCCGCCAAACTGACGCACAACTTACATATATGTATGACAAAATCATACTCATACAACCGATTTTTGGTGGATTTGTATGATAACGGTTATACTTTATTAACAACGAATATATAATTATTTTTTTACAAATCGTCAAACGGGCTTTTTATTTGTTGTAAACTTTTTGTACTCACATGAGTATATATTTCAGTTGTTCTGCTGCTATTATGTCCTAATAATTCCTGAATATATCTTAGGTCTGTTCCGCTTTCTAATAAATGGGTAGCATAACTGTGACGCAACCAATGTAGTGTTACTGGTTTTTTTATTTTTGCCTTTTCTAATGCTTGCTTCAATACACTTTGTAAGCTTTGTTCGGAATAAATTGTGCCTAATTCAATTCCCTCAAAGAGATATTTTACCGGTTTGTGTACTTTGTAATATTCTCTTAGGAGTTCTAATATCTTTAGTGATAAAGGGGTTATTCTATCTTTTTTTCCTTTTGCTTGCCTAATATTTACTATGTATCTTTTAGAGTCGATATCAATAAGTTTTAAATTTAATAATTCGCTTCTTCTTAATCCACAACTGTATATTATTGATAGCATAGCTTTGTGTTTTAAGTTGCTATGTGCATCTAAAATTGATTTTATTTCTTGTTTGCTTAATACATTAGGTAGAATTTTTTCTCTTTTTGGCCGATGTATTTTTTCTACATCAATTTTTGTTTCTTGTACTGTTCTAAAATATAATTTTATAGCATTTACAATCTGATTTTGATAAGAAGCAGATAATTTTTTCTTTAACAAATATTCATTGTTGTAGATGATAATGTCATCATTGGTAATATCTTTTATGCTTTTTTCTCTATAAAACACTAAAAATGATTTTAGAGCTTCGGTATAAGTTTTTATTGTGTTTGGACTGTATCTTTTGGAGGATAGCCACTGATTGAATTTATGCATTTGTTCGATTCCTTCAACAGACGGAATCGTATTTTCATATTGGATGATCTTGAAATGATCTCTGTTTTCATGGGTGTCTGGAAGATGCCAAACACTTTTTTTTGTACTCCATCTAGCATCTTCGAATTCTTTAATTCGATTAATTAAAGCACTATTTTTTTCAAATTGTACTGCAATTCTATTTTCTTCTCTATGCTTTATCAATTTTGCTGTCCAGATCATAATAATTTGGTTTTGTAGCTTAAAGATAATTATATTTTTTTTAATCTCAATTTTTAAGACGCTCTATTTGTTCGTGTTACGAGTTTTGCGTAAGGGATAGCAGCGATATCCTTTTATGGAGCTTTGCGTAATAAAAGATTTAGCGTAAAGCCCGACCCCAACTCTATTTCCCCAGAGTAGGGAAATAGAGTTGGGGATACGCCCTAAAGCTTTTTATTAAAAATATTGGATTTAATAAGTGTAAATGAATTTTATGAAATGGTAGTAACTAATTTATTATACATTATAATGTTAACAGTCAGCCATATTTACGGCAATTGCCAATCCACCCTCAGAAGTTTCTTTGTATTTATTGTTCATGTCCTTTGCTGTTTGCCACATCGTATCTACGACTTTGTCTAGCGGTACTTTAGCATTTTTAGGGTCAGTTTCTAGCGCTAATTCGGCAGCATTTATGGCTTTTATTGCGCCCATAGTGTTGCGTTCTATACAAGGAATTTGCACTAATCCGCCAATTGGATCGCAGGTAAGACCTAAATGGTGTTCCATGGCAATTTCTGCAGCCATTAGTACTTGTTCTGGAGTTCCGCCCATTAATTCACATAAAGAAGCAGCTGCCATTGCAGAGGAAACGCCTATTTCTGCTTGACATCCGCCCATTGCTGCGGAAATGGTAGAGCCTTTTTTGAAAATGCTACCTATTTCTCCCGCAACCATCAGGAATTGTTTGATCTCTTTAGGTCCAGCTTGATGATTCTCTATGACTAAATAGTACATCAAAACGGCAGGAATAACACCTGCGCTTCCGTTGGTAGGTGCTGTAACAACACGACCTAATGCTGCGTTTACTTCATTGACTGCAAGTGCAAAACAAGAAACCCATTTTAGTATTTGTCGAAATTTAACTTCGGTTTTTCTAATTTCTTCAAGCCAAGTTTGTGGTGAATCGTAATTGGCTAAACCAATAAGATTTTGATGCATGTCGAAAGCACGGCGGCGTACATTTAGTCCTCCTGGAAGAATTCCTTCTGAATGACAACCAATGTACATACACTCTAACATGGTGTTCCAAATGCGCATTAGCTCATGATCAATTTCGGCTTCTGTACGCATTGACTTTTCGTTTTCTAAAACAATTTCAGAAATGGATTTATTTTCTTTTTTACAGTATTCTAATAATTCTGCTGCCTTGTCAATCGGATAAGGAAAAGCACATTTTATTTTTGTTTTTGTTTTGGCATTATCGCGCTCTTCTTTGATAACAAATCCGCCACCTATAGAATAAAAAGTTGATACATAGGAGGTTTTATCGTTCCTGTATGCTGTAAATGTTAAACCATTAGCATGATAGGTGAGGAAGTTTTTGTTGAAAACTATGTCTTGAGTAGGATGAAAAGGAATGATTTTTTCGTTTCCTAAATTAATTTCATTTTTAGATTTAATAGATTTTATAATCGAATCAATATTCTCAATAGGAATGTATTCTGGATCTTGACCACTAAGTCCTAGCATCACCGCTAAGTCTGTTGCGTGTCCTTTTCCTGTTAAAGAAAGTGACCCATACAAATCTATTTGTATTCTGTCTATGTCCAGCATTAAATTTTCATTTCTCAATTCGCCTAGAAAGCGCTCTGCGGCTCTCCATGGGCCAAGTGTATGAGAACTCGAAGGTCCTACACCAATTTTTAGCATGTCAAAAACTGAGATACATTCTTCCATTTTTAAAGTACATTTTGTTATCCGCAAATATAGTAGAATGTTATTAGGATACGAATGATATCGCCAAGATTATTATTTATTTAATACTCGGAAGGCACAATTTTATAGTTTTAGATTATAAAAAATGTTCGATAAATGGTAGAAATACCTCTAAGTAATTTAGTATTATTCGATTAAATATGTTGTACAAGAATGGGTAAAATGCTATTTTTGAAGCATAACTAACCAAATGAATAATGAAAAAAATATTTTTCTCTTTTTGTATAGTCTTGACTTTGGCTTTGAGTGCTACTGCACAAGTGCAAAGTCCTGCAGAATTTTTGCCTACTTATGGCAAGCAAATAACGCATTACCATCAAGTAGAAAATTATTTTAAGCAGCTTACTGAAAAATCTACTTTTATAAAACAGCAGAAATACGGAATTACACCAGAACAAAGAGATTTAAATGTTTTCTTTATTTCTACTCCTGAAAATTTAGCGAATTTAGAGCAAATTAGAAACAATAACTTGGCCGCTATTGGTTTGTCTAAAGAGGGAAACCAAACCATAGGCGATAAGGTGATCGTTTGGTTGAGTTTTAACGTACACGGAAATGAATTTGCAGGAACCGAAAGTGCTATGACAGTTGCCTACGAATTAGTCAATCCCTCGAATACCGAAACTAAAAAGTGGTTAGAAAATACAATCGTAATTTTAGACCCTTGTATTAATCCAGATGGCTACTCTAGATACGGAAACTGGTTAAGAGAAATATCAGGAAAAAAAACACATCCAGAAGCTACTGATAGAGAACACATGGAGGTTTGGCCTGGAGGAAGATACAATCACTATATTTTTGATTTAAATAGAGATTGGGCATGGCAAACACAACCAGAAAGTAAGCAGCGTATTGCATTGTATAACCAATGGATGCCACAAGTTCATACAGATGTTCACGAACAAGGATATGATTCTCCATACTTTTTTCCGCCATCTGCAGAGCCAATACATAACTATATTGAAAAATACCAAAGAGATTTTCATGCTACTTTAGGCGCCAATATTTCAAAAAAATTTGATGCTCAAAATTGGTTATACAACACCAGTGAGCGTTTTGATTTGTTTTATCCTAGTTATGGTGACACTTATCCTGCTTATAACGGAGCAGTAGGAATGACAATGGAGCAAGGAGGAATTGGAGCTGGAAGAGCCGTAATGATGAATAATGGAAATATAGTTACCATTCAGGATCGTATTCTACATCATGCCACTGCAGTTCTTACGGTTGTAGAATCTGCCGCTAGCCAAGCCGATGTTTTGCTAAAAGGTTTTAGAGGTTTTATGAATAATTCTAGAAAAACGGTTAAGGGAAATTATAAAATGTATGTAATGAAAAACAATCCCAAGTTGATTCAGCTTGCGGATTTGTTGAAAAAAAATAATATCGAATATAGTTATGCTGATGCAAGTGTAAAAACTTCGGGTTATAATTACAGCACCAAAACAGATAAAGGTTTTGCCATAGAACCCAATGATCTAATTGTAAAAGTAGATCAGCAAAAAGCAGTTTTTACGCAAGTTCTTTTTGAGCCTAATCAAAAATTAAATGATAGTTTGTCTTATGATATTACTGCTTGGGCACTTCCTTTAGCATACGGAGTTGAGGGTTATGCACTAAAAAACAGTATTGCTATTAAAACGAAAGCTACGATTGAAGTGGTTGAAAAAAGTGTTCCTGAAAAAGTCTATGCTTTTCATATTCCGTGGAATAATAGAATATCAGCTCAGGTTTTATCCCTATTACATCAAAATAATATCAAAGTGAGAGCTGCGATGAAGAAAGCTGTTTTTGGCGATATTACCATAGAACCAGGTGGGTTATTAGTTACCAAAGGAGATAATCCTAAAATTGCAGATTTCGAAAAAACAATTACAGATCTCATTAAGATTAAAACAGATTATAATTACATTTCTACAGGATTTTCATCAAACGCTAAAGATGTTGGAGGAGAAAACTTTACTTTGTTAACGGCACCAAAAATTGTTTTATTATCAGGAAAAGGAGTGAGTTCGACTGAATTTGGTGCTGCTTGGTTTTATTTGCAAGAAACCGTTGATTATCCTGTAAGCGTTGTCGAAGTAAATAATTTTAACAGAATAAAACTTTTTGATTACAACACTTTGATTTTAGCTGATGGAGATTATAATTTTTCTGAAGAACAACAAAAGAAATTATCAGAATGGATTAAAAGTGGTGGAAAAGTAATTGCAATGAATGGTGCTTTGAGTCTTTTTGATGGAAAAGAAGGATATGCATTAAGTCCATTTGCATCTGAAGAGGATAAATTAAATTCTGAAAAAGAAGAAGAGGATGCAGTTCTAAAAGAACGCTTTTTAGATTACCAAGACACAGAAAGAAGAGATATTTCTAAATCGATTCCTGGAGCAATCATCGAAAATACACTTAATAAAACTCATCCACTATCTTTTGGATTAGGAGATAAATACTTTAGTTTAAAAACAGATGATAGAACGTATTCTTTATTAAAAGATGCCATTAATGTGGCTTATATTCCTAAAGATTATAAAAGTTATGGTTTTATAGGTAATGGAATGAAAAAGAAACTGACTAATACCGTAAGTTTTGCTGTTGAAAGTAAAGGCGACGGTATGGTTGTTTACATGGTTGATAATCCATTGTTTAGAGGTTTTTGGGAAAACGGAAATTTATTATTTAGTAATGCTTTGTTTTTATTAAACTAAAAAATAATTATTTAATTAAAACAAAAAAGAGCCAATTAATTGGCTCTTTTTTGTTTTAAAATAACATTGTAAAACAACTATTTTTATTGATAAAACTGTCAAATAAATATCTCATAACTTAAAAATATTAAATTTTAGGAAGTTTTATACCAACTTAAAAGTATTATTTTTTTGAGAAAATTTTGCTCACGATAAATAGAATTACTGCTATGATGGCAACTACTATAAAAATACCAACTCCCATTCCGGCTTTGAATATTCCTTCGACTACTGAACAACTTGAAAATGAAATTAATACTATAAAAAGCATTAATAAACGTGTTATTTGTTTTTGCATGATTATTATGTTTAGGTTATAGTGTAAAATTATACCATAGAATGCTGTAATTTGTTACACAATTTTCTGGTTTTATTATGTAATTTAGAGTTGCTATATTTAGTATTTATTAATCTCTGTTTCGGTTTCAATAAGTTGCTCTTTATTTGTTATTTTAATTAAAATGGACTAAAGTTGAATTTTATCATTTTTTTTAAATTCAATTAAAATTAAAAAATTATATATAGTAGAGTTTTACAATTAAAATTGAAACGTGAGATTAAGTTATAAAGATAAAAATACAAATAGATGATTATTTCTACCTTGTTAATGATAAAATGATAAATTTGAATTTGTATATTTGCCACACCAAACAATATAAATTACTATGAGTCAAAAAGTATTACTTACTGCAAAAGAAGTTACTATCATATTACATCGTTTGGCCTGTCAATTAATTGAAAAACACTTAGATTTTTCAGATACAATTTTAGTTGGTATTCAACCCAGAGGTGTTTTCTTAGCAGAACGTTTAAAAGAAATTTTAGAAAAACAATACCAAACTCCAGAAATTCAATTGGGTTATCTCGATATTACTTTTTTTAGAGATGATTTTCGTAGAACAGAAAAACCATTAGAGGCTAATAAAACCAAAATTAACTTTATTGTCGAAAATAAAAAAGTCATTTTTATAGATGATGTTTTATTTACAGGCAGAAGTATCAGATCGGCTTTGACAGCTATTCAGTCTTTTGGTAGACCATCAGAAATAGAGTTGTTGGTTTTGATAGACAGACGTTTTAGTCGTAATTTACCTATTCAGCCTGATTATAGAGGAAGACAAGTAGATGCTATTAATGACGAAAAAGTGAAAGTAAGTTGGAAAGAAAATGAAGGAGAAGATGGAGTGTATTTAATTACAAGTTAAATTGTATTAATACTTTAACTATTAAAAATTAATAATCGTAAACAAAAATGAAAGAATTAAGCGTAAATCATTTATTAGGAATAAAATATATCAATAAAAATGATATTGACTTAATTTTTGAAACAGCCGATCATTTTAAAGAAGTCATTAATAGACCCATAAAAAAAGTGCCTTCGTTACGAGACATTACTATTGCCAATATTTTTTTCGAAAATAGTACTAGAACAAAGCTTTCCTTTGAGTTGGCGCAAAAGCGATTATCAGCTGATGTAATTAGTTTTTCTGCAGCACAATCTTCTGTCAAAAAAGGTGAAACATTAATTGATACTGTAAATAATATTCTTTCGATGAAAGTAGACATGGTCGTTATGCGTCATGCAAATCCTGGTGCTGCTTACTTTTTGTCTAAGAATGTCAAAGCAAGTATTGTAAATGCTGGTGATGGAGCGCATGAACATCCTACTCAAGCTTTATTAGACAGTTATTCTATTAGAGAAAAACTAGGAGAAGTAGCGGGTAAAAAAGTAGTAATTGTTGGTGATGTCTTGCATTCTAGAGTTGCATTATCTAACATATATGCTTTGCAAATGCAAGGTGCCGAAGTGAAAGTTTGCGGGCCCAAAACACTTATTCCAAGACATATTGAGTCATTAGGAGTTACAGTAGAACCTAACTTAAGAAAAGCGCTAGAATGGTGCGATGTAGCCAATATGTTGCGTGTGCAAAACGAGCGAATGGATGTGAATTATTTTCCTTCTACTAGAGAATATGCACAGCAATACGGTGTAGATAAAACTCTCTTAGATTCACTTAACAAAGAGATTGTTATTATGCATCCCGGGCCTATTAATCGCGGTGTAGAGATTACCAGTGAAGTAGCAGATTCTCAACAATCGGTTATTTTAAATCAAGTAGAAAATGGTGTTGCTATAAGAATGGCCGTTATTTATCTTTTGGCTTCAAAAATTCAATAATTCCTTTTAAATAAATATTTATTTAACCAGACTTGCTTGTTCTAAGTCATAAATAAAAAAAAATGAAAGTAGATCAAAAAGGTCACACGATAACTATTAGAGATACTCAAGGTAATGTTAATTCATTCTTGATGACGGTTACAGAACAGTATAAGTCGTTTGAAAAAAGTAACATTATAATTGATCTTTTAATGCATAAAGAGCTATCATTGAACGATATTAAATTATTTATTCCGATTTCAAAACAGCATAAAAAAGCAAAAAAATCTTTTGTAGTTGTAGCGGATGACTTTGATTACAATGCTGCTCCTAATAGATTAATTGTTGTTCCTTCTTTATTAGAAGCTCACGATATTATAGAAATGGATGAAATAGAAAGAGATCTTGGATTTTAAAAATAGTTGTGAATAGTAGTATAAAAAAATAGTACTACAGTTTTATTCATTGTTTTTTCAGGTCTATTTTATGCTAATAAAATTTTATTACTAAATATAATTCGTATTGCCTATTTGATTCGCTTTTGATGTTATACTTAGGTATATAATATTGAAAAATAGAATAATAAAGAAATTAACGTTGTTGCTATTTAAGGAAACAACTGTACATATTCAATTTTTATAAATCAAATAATAATTTGAAACTAACAATTCTTGGTTGCTATGCAGCCACTCCTCGTACATTTACAAATCCTACTTCACAGATTTTAGAAATTAAAAACAGGCTTTTTTTGATTGATTGTGGTGAAGGAACTCAAGTACAATTGCGAAGAAATAAAATTAAATTTTCTAAGATAAATCATATTTTTATTTCCCATTTACATGGAGATCATTTTTTTGGTTTAATAGGTCTTATTTCAACCTTTAGCTTACTAAATAGAACAACCGATTTGCATGTACATGGTCCTAAAGGAATAAAGGAAATCATAATGTTACAATTGCGATTATCCAATTCGTGGACAAATTATGATCTGTTTTTTCATGAACTTGATTCTAAAGAAAGTGAAATAATCTTTGAAGATGATAAGGTTACGGTGAAAACAATTCCATTAAAACATCGGGTATATACAAATGGTTTTTTATTTGAAGAAAAAATAGGGGAGAGGAAACTTAATTTGGATGCAGTACAAAATTATGAAATTGATTCTTGTTATTATCAAAAAATTAAGAACGGTAAGGATATCACTTTAGAAGACGGAAAAATTATTGAAAATGAACAATTAAGTTTTGATCCTATTCCTGCAAAAAGCTATGCCTTTTGTTCTGACACAGTGTATCATGAAGATGTTATTACTATTATTAAAAATGCAGATGTTTTGTATCACGAGGCGACTTTCCTAGATTCTGAAGAAAATCTAGCTAGCAAAACACTACACTGTACGGCTAAACAAGCAGCAACAATTGCTTTAAAATCTAATGTAAAACAATTGATTTTAGGACATTATTCTACGCGATATGAAAATATAGAAATGTTTAAAGAAGAAGCAATTACAATTTTTCCAGAAATTCTTTTGGCAGATGATGGTAAAAGTTTTGAATTTTAGTACATAAAGTTTTTTGCATTATTCAATTGCTAGCTATTTTAAACCTCATTTTTTATAAAAATACATTTTAAAAAAATAAAAACATGAATGACTTAAGTAATTACAGAAAATCTTACGATAAAAGTGAATTATTAGAATCTTCTATTCCTGAAGATCCTATTAACTTGTTTAACAGGTGGTTTCATGAAGTAGAAGATTTTGGTGGAGACAGTGAAGTAAATGCTATGACGGTTTCGACGATAGGTTTGGATGGTTTTCCTAAATCAAGGGTTGTCCTACTTAAAAAGTTTAGTGAAGAAGGTTTTATTTTTTATACCAATTACAATTCAGAAAAAGGAAAGGCTATTGCTGCAAACCCACATGTTTGTCTTTCTTTTTTTTGGCACACACTAGAGCGTCAGGTAATTATAAAAGGAATAGCAAATAAAATTCCTGCGATTACATCGGATCATTATTTTGAGAGCAGACCTAACGGAAGTAAGCTAGGAGCAATTGTTTCAAATCAGAGTGAAGTTATTCCTTCTCGCGAGTATCTAGAAGAAAATCTAAAACAATTAGAAGGAGAATATGAAGGAATTGTGATTCCAAGACCAGAATATTGGGGAGGCTTTTTAGTTACCGCTATTGAGGTAGAATTTTGGCAAGGCAGACCTAATCGTCTGCATGACAGGATACGTTACTCCAGTCAGGATGATTTCTCATGGAAAATTGAGAGACTTTCTTCTTAATGTAGGAAAAAGAACATTTAAAAATTATTATGATGTATTTCGTCGATTATTTTTGGCAGTTTAACGATAAAATGATTAGTTTTGATCAAGAAATTAACATTTTATTTACTTATTGAAGTTGTTTGCCCCACAATCTACTTTAATCTTAAACTACTAAAATTATGAAACTAAATTTACTTTATGTATTATTGCTAGGTGCAGTAATGTGTAGTTCGATTTCATGTTCATCAGATAATTCAGAAACTCAAAGTGCTGATGCATCGGTAGAGAAAGTAATTAATTATTCTTATAACTCATTTGAGTTAGAAACGATGAATCTAATTAATGATCATAGAGCTAGTTTAGGATTAAAACGTTTAGAGCGAATTAACCATATGTCATACAAATCAGAAGAGCATGATAATTATATGATTACTAACAATGTTGTTAATCACAATGATTTTGTTGCTCGTTCAGAAAATATAATGAAAACCTTGGGAGCAAAATCAGTAGGTGAAAATATTGCTTATAATTATAGTACTCCAAAAGCAGTATTAGACGCTTGGTTAGCAAGTCCTGGGCATAGAGAAAATATTGAAGGCAATTTTACCCATTTTGGAATTGCAATTAAAGAAAATCCTGCCAATGGTAGAAAATATTATACTAATATATTTGCAAAAATTTAAGTTGAGTTTTTTTTATATTAAAAGGGCTGTCTTCTCCCCAAAAGACAGCCTTTTTTTTTGTTTAAAATCTAAAATAATTATATCATAAGGCAGTTATTATAAACTCACTTCTTCGGTTCATTTGATGCTCTTCTTCGCTACAGATAACATTGTCAGAACAATTGTTTACTAGTTGTGATTCGCCATATCCTTTGCCGGTAAGTCGGTTGGAATTAATTCCATTATGTATCAACCAAGCAATAGTTGCACTAGCTCTTCTGTTAGACAAAGCCATATTATAAACAGCAGTTTGTCGACTATCGGTGTGCGAACGGATGTTTAATTTTAAGGTTGGATTTTGTTTTAAAACATCTAATATTTTTTCTAACTCAAATGCTGCTTCCTGCCTAATACTTGATTTATCTAAATCAAAGTATATCATTTTTATATTAAAACATTTACCTAAATCATCTCCTACAGTTACAATACATTTATCATTTTCTAATGCAATTGGTAAATGTGTTTTTCCGTTTGCTGTACTTATTGCTATTTTTTCTTCTTTAGTTTTATAATTACTTTTCTCTGCTCTAACATAATATGTTTTGCCACATTGAACATTAAAAGAATAATTTCCTTTATCATCAGATTGGGTAGAACTAACTATATTAAATTTGTTATCAAAGAGCGTTATCTTAGTTGCAGCAAGTATACTTGAAGTCTTTGTATCGGTGATTTCACCATATAAAAGTTGCTGACAAGAAAGTCTTTTTAATTCTAAAAACTTATAAATATCATCATAACCTTTTCCGCCTTCTTTGTTTGATGAAAAGAAACCTCGTCTTGATTTTGTATCAATTAGATAGGCAAAATCATCTTTTGAAGAGTTTATATCCGAACCTAAATTTTGCAATTCTCCAAAAGAACCATCGCTTGCTATTGAGCTTACAAAAACATCTAAACCACCTAAACCTGGATGTCCGTCTGATGCAAAATAAATCTCATTTTCATCACTTACGTAAGGGAACGATTCTTTTCCTTCGGTATTTATAGTTGTACCTAAATTTATAGGTATGCCGTAAGTCCCATTGCTTTTTATTTCTACTTTAAATAAATCAGATTGGCCTATACTTCCGGGCATGTCTGAGGCAAAATACAATGTCTTACCATCCGGACTTAAAGCAGGGTGGGCTGTGCTATAATTATCGCTGTTAAAAGGAAGATCGATTACATCAGTCCATTTTTGGTTTTTTAAGGTTGCTTTATATATTTTTACTAAAGTAATTTTGCTGCCATCTTTTCCTTTTTTTCCATCTAAAAAGTTATTTCTAGTAAAGTACATACTTTGACCATCATTGGTAAATACGGGAGTAGATTCGTTAAATCTTGAGTTTATTTTAGAATCAAATTTTTTAGGTTTATTGGGAGTCATATCTTCTCCTAAAGTGGCCGAATATAAATTTGTAAAGTGTTGATTAGTCCATTTGTGTTTTCTCTGACCTAAACTCCCGGTATCTCTAGCTGAGGTAAATACGATTTCCTTGCCATATATTGCAGTACCGTAATCAGAATATTCAGAGTTTATTCCGGCATCTTCAATTTTATATCTTCCAGAATTGGCCTTTATCTCCTCTAGATAGTTTCTGTCTTTGGCAAATAGTTTTCCACGACTATCATTTCCAGATTTTTTATCGAACAATTTTAATAATTCATTGGCTTTTTCATCTTGACCAATAGATTTCAAAGAATTAGCATATCTGTAGTAATATTCTGGTTCTAAATCCGTACTGTTCATCTCAAATAATTCAGCATACCACTTTGCAGCTTTTTCAAAATCAGAATTAAAGTAATAAGAATTGGCTAAATTCTTAAACATTTCTGTCGATTTATATCCTTTTTCCGCAACCCTTTCGTAGGTTTTTATAGCATCTATATAGGCAAACTTATCGTATTTTTTGTCTGCAGCTATCAATTTTGCTTTTTGAGAATATACATTAAATGTCAAAGCATTCAATATAATTATATAGAGGAATATATTGTTTTTCATACTGATCTTTTTTAAAAGAAACGAGGAGTTGTAATTTTGTCATTGTTTTTGAATATTTCATAGCGCAAGAATATTTCATGCGAACCAGAATTATAGTTGTTCAATTTTGTAGTTTCATGATCATAACCATATCCGATGTACATCCCATCAGAAACCTGAAAACCTACAATAGCACTAAGTGCAGCACTCCATCTGTAAGCAACACCTACTGTGAATTTCTCAACAAACATAAAATTGGCTGAAATATCTACTTGTAGTGGTGAGCCAATAACTAGTTTGGAAAGAATAGCGGGTTTAAATTTTATGTCACTCGTCAGATCTGCAACATATCCTGCCATTAGATAATAATTTATCTTTTCTTTAAAAATGGCAACTGTATTATCATCATATCGATTGGACTCTATGAAATTTGGAATAGAAAAACCAATATAGGCTTTATCGGAATGTAAATAAATACCAGCACCTATATTTGGAGAAAATTCATTATTGATATTTTGTATTGAAGGATCTAAAGGATAATCACTAACAGGATTTAGTTTTGATGTGTCTAGATTAAAAATATTAGCCGATGCTTTTATACCAAACGAAAGTTTGTACGATTCGGATGTTGGAATCGTATAGGAAATATCGGCAGAGATAGTGTTTTCCATTGTAGGGCCTATTTTATCATTAACTATAGAGAAGCCTATACCAAGATTATTTCCGTTTAAAGGGGTGTTAATAGAAGCTACATTCGTAACTGGAGCGCCATCTAATCCTACCCATTGGGTTCGATGCATAGCAAAAATACTCATTGCGCCTCTAGATCCTGCGTAAGCTGGATTTACATTTATAGTGTTATACATATATTGTGTGTACTGCGCATCTTGCTGCGCATGACTCACAAAAAATGTAAAGATCAAAATGACTGAAAATATTTTTGTTCTCATAGTAAATTTATTATTATTAATATATTGAACTGTTTTTTGATAAGCGTGCGAAATACTATTTGTATAAACTTAATTTTTAACGATGTTGATTTTTATAAACTAGGAGTTAATCCTGAGTCATTTAGAGAGACTCAGGATTAAAATCATAGTTTGAATCTATTTCGTGAGATATAAAAAACCTTCTTTTTTATTGTTTTGAATAGTACCATTTCCATCTATAGAAGTATAGTTTAGAATATAGAAATAGGTTCCACTTGGTAAACCAGTAGATTCACTAACTGTAGTTCTTCCTTGCGATATACCATCAAAATTATTAGTTTGATTATTGTAATTTTTAGTTCTAAAAATTAAAACACCCCAACGATTATAAATCTCAACTGTATTTTCTGGATAACAATTGGTTTCACTAATATCATCGATTGTAAAAACATCATTAATACCATCGCCATTTGGAGAAAAGGCATTGTGTACTACTATAGATCTGCAACCTAGTACAAATGCTTTATCAATTTCAACGGTGTCAGAGGCTTTTATTTCAGCATTTGTAGGTGTTAATCCTTTTGCATTAGCGATATTAATAACAGAATTATTGTCAAGATCATTTTTAGTTATGGTATAACTTTCATTAAATTCTTGTTCTGTACCTGGCGCCAAAACAGAAATAATTGTATTTAATCCTGTTAATGGATCGGTTACTACAATTTGATGAAGTGTTACATTTCCTGAATTCCTAACTATAATTTTATAATTGATTATTTCTCCAACTAAACTATAGCCTGTGACAGCTGCTGTTTTATAAACCACGAGATTAGCACTTTGATTTAACGTTGTTATTGTGCAATTTTTACAATCTGTTTTTGGTATGCAATTCATACATGGTGTAGGATCTGTAGAAGTAGCAGTTACTTTATCATTGTAAGGTGTTGTGCCAGTAACAGTAGCCAAATTGTATACTAAACCACTATCTATATCAGCTTGGGTAATTGAATAAGTAGCTGAAAAAGAAGTAGCATTAGACTCGCCAATTTGTAATGTAATAGGACTACCTGTTATTACTAGACCTTCTAAATTATCGCTTATATTGACTTGAGTTAAGATAACATCACCCGTATTTATTAGCATGAAGGAGTAGACTATTTTATCTCCTAAATTGGTAATTCCATCTTTGTTAGCGTCTATATAGATGCCATCTTTTGTAATTGCAATACTTGCTTTTTGATTTAGAGGTGTTTCTGTTGCAGTATCATTATTTTGTTGCGTTCCAGAGATATCTTTCACTTCATTTCCTTTCGGATCTTTACCAATTGCAACTGCAGAATTAATTACTTTACCTGCATTAATATCAGCTTGAGTTAAAATATAAATTCCTGTTATAGTTGTATTTTCACCAGCATTAAGAGAAGCTATGCTATTGTTTTTTATTGTTAATCCCTTCATAGGATCAGTTATGACAATAGAATTTATTGTTACATTTCCAGTATTTGTTACTATAAAAGTGTAATTGATTATCTCACCTGCTTGTGCAAAACCATCGGTATTTGAATCATAGAAAATTCCTTTTTTAACAAGAGCTATTCCTGATTCCTGAATTGAATAGGAGTAATTTGCAACACAGCCATTCTTATCTTTGATTTCAACACTATAATTTCCTTTAATTAAATCAGTAATATCTTTTGTTGTTGCACCATTTGACCATAAATAAGTATAAGGTAGTGTTCCTCCAGAAATAGTTTGAGTTATGCTGCCATTACTACATCCTACACAATTAGTATTATCAATGATTATTGCAGTTGCTGTTATTGCAGCATTCGGTTGCTGAATAATAACTTTTAATTCATCAGAGGAACAACCATTGTCGGCAGTTGCAATTACCTTATAAATACCTTGAGAAAGTCCTATCAAATCTTTAGAAGTTGAATAGGCAATATTATTTTTTGTCCATGCATAAGTATAAGGACTTTTTCCTCCTTCAGTAATAATGCTAATAGTACCATTATTTTCTCCAAAGCAATAAGCATCTGTTTGCGAAGAAATAGAAATTACAGGAAGAGTGTTGTCAAGCGTAGTATTAACCGAAGCAATTGCTGAACACCCATTGGCATTTTTTACCGTTACCGAAAATGTTCCGGCAGTTGCAACCGTGATAGCAGGAGTTGTTGCTCCATTTGACCATAAATAGCTGGTTCCACCGCTTGCTGTTAAAGTCGTATTTGGAGTGGTACAACTCAAAGCCAATCCGTTATCCGATGCTATAGCGGCAACAGGAAGAGTGTTGTCAAGCGTAGTATTGACCGAAGCAATTACGGAACAACCATTGGCATTTTTTACCGTTACCGAGAATGTTCCCGCAGTTGCAACCGCAATAGCAGGAGTTGTTGCTCCGTTCGACCATAAATAGCTGGTTCCACCGCTTGCTGTTAAAGTCGAATTTGGAGTGTTACAACTCAAAGCCAGTCCGTTATCGGACGCTATAGCGGCAATAGGAAGACTGTTATCAAGTGTAGTAGTTACCGAAGCTGTAGCCGAACATCCATTGGCATTTTTTACCGTTACCGAAAATGTTCCGGCAGTTGTAACAATAATGGAAGCAGTTGTTGCTCCGTTCAACCATAAATAGCTGGTTCCACCGCTAGCTGTTAAAGTTGTGTTTGGAGTGGTACAACTCAAAGCCAGTCCATTATCTGATACAATAGCCGCAATAGGAAGAGTGTTGTCAAGTGTAGTAGTTACCGAAGCAGTCGCCGAACAACCATTGGCATTTTTTACCGTTACCGAAAATGTTCCGGCAGTTGCAACCGTGATAGCAGGAGTTGTTGCTCCATTTGACCATAAATAGCTGGTTCCACCGCTAGCTGTTAGAGTCGTGTTTGGAGTGGTACAATTCAAAGCCAATCCGTTATCGGACGCAATAGCGGCAATAGGAAGAGTGTTGTCAAGTGTAGTATTGACCGAAGCAATTGCTGAACACCCATTACTATTTTTTACCGTTACCGAAAATGTTCCGGCAGTTGCAACCGTAATAGCAGGAGTTGTTGCTCCGTTCGACCATAAATAGCTGGTTCCACCGCTAGCTGTTAAAGTCGTATTTGGAGTGGTACAGCTCAAAGCCAATCCATTATCCGATGCAATAGCGGCAATAGGAAGAGTGTTATCAAGCGTAGTATTAACCGAAGCAGTCGCCGAACACCCATTGGCATTTTTTACCGTTACCGAAAATGTTCCCGCAGTTGCAACCGTAATAGCAGCAGTTGTTGCCCCGTTCGACCATAAATAGCTGGTTCCACCGCTTGCTGATAAAGTCGTATTTGGAGTCGTGCAACTCAAAGCCAGTCCGTTATCCGATGCAATAGCGGCAATAGGAAGAATTTTGTCAAGCGTAGTATTTACCGAAGCTGTAGCCCAACACCCATTAGCATTTTTTACCGTTACCAAAAATGTTCCGGCAGTTGTAACAGTAATAGCAGCAGTTGTTGCTCCGTTCGACCATAAATAGCTGGTTCCACCGCTTGCTGTTAAAGTCGTATTTGGAGTGTTACAATTCAAAGCCAATCCATTATCCGATGCAATAGCGGCAATAGGAAGAGTGTTATCAAGCGTAGTATTTACCGAAGCAGTCGCTGAACATCCATTGGCAATTTTTACCCTTACCGAAAATGTTCCGGCAGTTGTAACAGTAATAGCAGCAGTTGTTGCTCCGTTCGACCATAAATAGCTGGTTCCACCGCTTGCTGTTAAAGTCGTATTTGGAGTGGTACAACTCAAAGCCAATCCGTTATCCGATGCAATAGCGGCAATACGAAGACTTTTGTCAAGCGTAGTATTTACCGAAGCTGTAGCCCAACACCCATTAGCATTTTTTACCGTTACCAAAAATGTTCCGGCAGTTGTAACAGTAATAGCAGCAGTTGTTGCTCCGTTCGACCATAAATAGCTGGTTCCACCGCTTGCTGTTAAAGTCGTATTTGGAGTGTTACAATTCAAAGCCAATCCATTATCCGATGCAATAGCGGCAATAGGAAGAGTGTTATCAAGCGTAGTATTTACCGAAGCAGTCGCTGAACATCCATTGGCATTTTTTACCGTTACCGAAAATGTTCCCGCAATTGCAACAGTGATAGCAGCAGTTGTTGCTCCGTTCGACCATAAATAGCTGCTTCCACCGCTTGCTGTTAAAGTCGTATTTGGAGTGTTACAACTCAAAGCCAATCCGTTATCCGATGCAATAGCGGCAATAGGAAGAGTATTATCAAGCGTAGTATTAACAGAAGCAGTCGCCGAACAACCATTACTATTTTTTACCGTTACCGAAAATGTTCCGGCAGTTGAAACAGTAATAGCAGGAGTTGTTGCTCCATTTGACCATAAATAGCTGGTTCCACCGCTTGCTGTTAAAGTCGTATTTGGAGTGTTACAACTCAAAGCCAATCCGTTATCCGATGCAATAGTGGCAATAGGAAGAGTATTATCAAGCGTAGTATTTACCGAAGCAGTCGATGAACAAACATTAGCATTTTTTACCGTTACCGAAAATGTTCCCGCAGTTGTAACAATAATGGAAGCAGTTGTTGCTCCGTTTGACCATAAATAGCTGGTTCCACCACTTGCTGTTAAAGTCGTATTTGGAGTGGTACAACTCAAAGCCAATCCGTTATCTGATGCAATAGCGGCAATAGGAAGAGTATTATCAAGCGTAGTATTTACCGAAGCAGTCGATGAACAAACATTAGCATTTTTTACCGTTACCGAGAATGTTCCCGCAGTTGAAACCGTAATAGCAGGAGTTGTTGCTCCGTTCGACCATAAATAGCTGGTTCCACCGCTAGCTGTTAAAGTCGTATTTGGAGTCGTGCAACTCAAAGCCAGTCCGTTATCCGATGCAATAGCGGCAATAGGTAATGCATTTACAGAAACTACTATTGGTACTTTTGATCCTATACAGGAAGTTGTTTTTCCTTCGGCTACATAATAAGTATATTGTCCTAAAGTAGTAGTTAAGGGTGTTATACTTGTTTTTGGAGTTCCAGTAAGAGAATCAAAATAATATATAGTATAAGTTGGTGAAGTATGGCCAGCTGAAAAACTAGCTGTCAATGGTACTGCAGGACTATTTATGCAGTATTCAACATTGGTAACTTTAGGAGTGGAGTTAACTACATAACCAAACCATACTTTTTTATTAGGATCACTTGGAATTGGAGTAACTATTATACTACCTAAATTACAATACAAATTATATAAGATACTGTTAGAAAGATAATTTATATCTGGTACTACAGTATAATTTTGATTAACCTCTAAAGCTGTGCTTCCATTAATTTCGAAATATTTGCTATTTCCCGGTATTAACTTAACGGCATTTTCTTTAGTAACAACAGTTCCAACACTATTTATAGGCTCTCCTGCATCGTTTACGGTATAGTAAATAATTTCTATAGATCCTTTTCCACCGCTGACTTTAGGTACTGTAAAATTGGTTGGTGTTTCTTGATGTGTATTCGTATTACCGTTTACATCTGTATAATCCATAAATGTTTTTTCATTTGCATCATAAAGAATAGTTGGATCGGTATTCGGTGCCATTGTAACAAAATAATACATATTGTCTCCCAATTCAGAAACAGTACCTATATTCCATGTTATTTTCCATTTTACGATGTTACTATTTCCACTTGCGGGATTGTCAGGATCATTTAAAACAAAACCGTTATTACTAAAATTTACACTTCCTTTTGATACTACAACATTTCCAGTAGTGATGGGCAAAACAGTATAGGTTGGTGTAACATTGGCAGATAAAAGTATAAACGTACTCATTGGGTCTGTTAAAACAGCATTAGTCGCAGCGTACGAAATATTTGATCTTATTTGAGAATAAATATTAGATA
Organism: Flavobacterium pygoscelis; assembly: GCF_023162025.1. Taxonomy (NCBI): domain Bacteria; kingdom Pseudomonadati; phylum Bacteroidota; class Flavobacteriia; order Flavobacteriales; family Flavobacteriaceae; genus Flavobacterium; species Flavobacterium pygoscelis. The sequence continues at coordinate 31,007 of NZ_JALNUB010000009.1, forward strand.
TATTACTAGAATTTGCTGGAAAATAGCCTTTGTTTTGAGAACCCATTAAGGTACTTTCTGCAGCTCCGTTTGCTGGGACTTCAAAACCAATGGTATAAATATCTGCACCATCGCTAATAATCTTTTTAGCTTCATATATCGTTGGTATACCATGATTTCCCGCATTGAAGGTTTTATTGCCACAAGTTGTAGTAAATAAGGTGAAATTAAAATTGTTTCCATCACCAACAACATTGGTATAAATACTTGATGCAACTTTTAAATAATTATTTTCATAATCACTTCTTGAAATATTGAAATTAGATATACTGCCACATCCTACAGTAAAAGCAGGTGGTGCTATATTAGAATTATAACTATAAGTAGGGTCACCATCTGACAATAATATCACCACTTTTTTATCAGCAGTGCTTGATTCTACTAAAAGTCTGGCCGCATAAAAACCTCCTTGAATATTTGTACCACCATTGGCAACAATTGCGTCAATGGCTGTGTTTAATGAAGATGTATTATTGGTAAATACTTGATCGATTTGTGGGTTTCCTGTTGTACCTCCAGAAGCAGGATTTAATGTTACAATTGCTATTCTTATATCGGTAGAACCATTTAGTAATTGGTTAACAAATGTTTTTGCCGCCTCTTTAGCACTATTTATTTTGGTACCGTTCATACTCCCAGAATCATCAATAACTAAAATTACATCGGTAGATTTAGGAATGTTTTTTCCTTCAACCATAAGATTAATTTTCCATTTTCCGCTTTCTACCGCTTCAGCAGTTTTTTCAATATGAACGGCACCTGGATTTGGCCATTCTAGAGAATTAGTTGATGCGAGTGATCTCAAGGCGAATGTGTCTGATTTGAGTTTTTTACTACCAATAGCTGCAGGTAAAGTAAAAGGGGCTACTTGACCAATTAGTACTGGTCCACCAAGTTTGTCTGGATCTTGTTGAGCATATAAAGTACTAACAAATAAAAAAAATGTCAGTACAAAAACAGTAATTTTAGTTTTCATAGAGTTAATTTTAAACTTTTAATAGGTAATTTTTTAGGATTGTTTGTACCCTATTTTCTTTCACAAAAGTGTACAAGCATCTGAAACCAATACAAAAGAAATTTTTAAGATTTCTTAAATACAGTGTATTAGGAATCGGTTTTACTACTTGAGAAGTAATAAAACTGTCAATAAGTTGAGAAACAAAACTGTAATTTTGAACGAGGTCCTTTATTTAAAAGACTGAAATCAGAATTGAATTATCTAAAGTGTAAATCATTTAACTAATTTCCTTCATTAGGTTTAGAAAAATATTTTTTTTAAATACTTCCAAATCAATTTAATCTTATTGGCTAGGTTGTGTTAGGATAGTTTTTAATAAAGGAATTATTTAAATTATGCCTATTTCTTATTTTCCTAATCATAATCTTATTTCTCAGTGATTGGATAGTAAAGAATATTTGAGAAAGATCATGATTAAAAACTTTTAATGTTCTATTTGTAAGAGACATTAAATGCTGAGGTTTGAAAACTAAATACTGAAACTTTCGTTTGTTTTTATTGGAGTCTTTTTGTGGTTTTAAATACCTAGAGCTTCTAATTAATTCCATGTTCTCTATAGGAAAATAGCTTGAAAACCATTTTTCAAAGAAAATAAATAACATGAAGTAAGTAGGAATATTATTTTTTAATTGAGTAAAAGATATATTCATAATTTTATAATTTAAGGTTTTTACTTTTTTTCTAAATAAATTGTTTTTTTAAGAAATAGTAACTAATGATTTTTATGCAAAAACATATTAAAAAGTCATTTGTAAAAATTCAATTTTGATTGCATCTTAATGACAATAAAAAAAGTAATAGTTCGTGTTGTTATTGAATTGTTGGTGGAAAACAAGTCAAATTATTTATACAACAATAATATTTAATTAGAGTCTAATCATCTGTTTAGTAGCTAATTAATTATAAATTTATTAAAATAGATGAGTTGTTGATTTTAAAATCTACAAACAACTTAAATACTCGTTAAAAGGTTCTTTTTTTTAAGTTTTTTTATAATTTAGAAAAAAAACAGGGCTTTTTAGTTTGTAAATTAAGATTTATTTATATGTTTTTAACACAATGTTCTTGAATATTATATTTTATAGTCGACTATGTCTGATTTCTTGTTATCTTTAAAATATGCATTTATAAAAATTAAAAGTTAAAAGAAAATCAGTTTGTATTTATGTTTTGTAAATTGTATCTGAATATTTTAATTTTCTATTAATTGGAAATAAAATTTTATCTATATGAAAAACTTAATATTAGTTAGACATGCAAAATCAAGTTGGGAAGTTCCGATGCATGATAAAGATCGAGGTTTGACTTCTCAAGGTATAAAAGACGCTCACTTAGTTTCAAATTATATTAAGGATTTCATTCCTAAAACATATATTATTTGGAGTAGCTCAGCAAAAAGAGCTACTAATACAGCAATGATTTTTGCTCAAAATATAGCCTATCCTGTAGAAAGTATCATTTACAAAGACGACCTTTATACTTTTGACGATAATAAACTCGAGGAACTTATAAAATCATGTACAAATAGTTGCGAAAATGTTATTCTTTTTGGTCATAACGGGGCAATTACAGATTTTGTTAATAAATTTGGGGATGAATTTATAGAAAATGTTCCTACATCGGGTTTTGTATATTTGAAATTTGAAACAGATAATTGGAAAAAAATAAAAAAAGGTAAAACAAAAAAAATAATATTTCCCAAAAATCTAAGATGAATAAAGTGTTAGAATATAAATACATTGATAGAGAAAAAAGTTGGTTAGCATTTAATGCCAGAGTACTTCAAGAAGCTGGTGATACAACGGTTCCATTATTAGAAAGATTACGTTTCTTAGGAATTTTTTCTAATAATTTAGATGAGTTTTTTAGAGTTCGTTTTGCAGCAATTAGACGTTTAAGCCTTTCTGGAATTTCAGGAGAAAAGTATTTAAGAGGAATCTCGGCTCAACAATTAGTAAAAGATATTACCGAAATTGTTATTCAGCAGCAATCAGAAAGTTTACGAATTTTAAACATTATCGAAAGCGAACTAGAAACAAAAAATATATTTATTATAACAGAAGCTGACATTACTATTGAACAAGAAATTTTTCTTAAAGATTTTTTTATTCAAAAAGTAAGCCCTGAATTAGTAACGATTATTTTAAATGATTTAGCAGAATTTCCTGTTTTAAAGGATACTTCTGGCTATTTAGCTGTAAAATTGGTAATGAATCAAGATGCAGAAGTGCGTTATGCAGTTATCGAAATTCCTAAAGCAATTAATCGTTTTGTTGTTTTACCTTCTAATAATGAAAAACAATATATCATACTTTTAGACGATGTTATTAGACACAATCTAGAAAATATATTCAATATTTTTGATTATCAAAGTGTTTCGGCGCACATGATAAAAATTACTAGAGATGCTCAATTGGATATCGACAGTGATTTAAGTAAAAGTATGATCGAAAAAATATCACTAAGTGTAAAAGACAGACGAATAGGGGAGCCGGTACGTTTTATTTATGATCAATTAATCGAAGAAGATACATTACAATTTTTTCTAGAAAAGATGAAAATCGTTTCTACAGATAGTATTATACCTGGCGGAAGATATCACAATAGAAGAGATTACATGAGTTTTCCTAACCTAGGTCGATATGATTTGCTATATGAGACAAATGTTCCATTACCTATTCCAGGATTAAGTCTAGAGGGTAGCATATTAGAAAAAATTAGTGAAAAAGATTATTTGCTAAATGCACCTTATCAATCTTTTTCTTATTTAACTAAGTTTTTGCGAGAAGCAGCTTTAGATCCTAAAGTGATTTCAATTAAAATCACATTGTATCGATTGGCCAAAAATTCTCAGATTATTAGTTCTCTTATAAATGCTGCCAAAAACGGAAAAAAAGTAACAGTTCAAATAGAATTGCAAGCCAGTTTTGATGAAGCATCAAATATTTCTTATGCTGAACAAATGCAGTTGGAAGGAATTGAATTGATTTTTGGTATAAAAGGACTAAAAGTGCACAGTAAAATATGTGTAATAGAGAGAACTGAAAACGATAAAGTAAAAAGATATGGATTTGTATCGACAGGAAATTTTAATGAATCTACTGCTAAAATTTATACTGATGTTACTCTTTTTACCAGTCACCAACAAATTCTTAAAGATATTGTAAAGATATTTGATTTTTTTGATGTCAATTATAGAGTGCACCGTTACAAGCATCTAATTGTCTCACCACATTACACCAGAACGCGATTTATAAAATTAATTGATAGAGAAATTACACATGCCTTGGCGGGAAGAAAAACTCAAATTAAATTAAAAATGAATAGCTTGTCTGATTATGAAATGATTGATAAGTTATATGAAGCTAGTAAAGCTGGAGTTAAAATTCGTTTGCAAATTAGGGGAATTTGCTCTTTAATTCCAGGGATTCCCGGTATGAGTGAAAATATTGAAGCGATAAGTATTGTAGATCATTATTTAGAACATTCGAGAGTTTATATTTTTGGTAACGCGGGACAAACAGAAGTTTATATTTCATCTGCTGATTTTATGACACGAAACATAGATGGACGTGTCGAAGTAACTTGTCCTATTTATGATCAAGGTATAAAAAATGAACTTATAGACAATTTTGATATTGGTTGGAAAGGAAATGTAAAAGTACGTATGCATTCTCATAAGTTAGATAATAAATACAAAGCTCGAAATCATAATCCTATTTTTAGAGCTCAATTTGAGACTTATAGATATTATGCCAATAAACTTAATGCTGCTACGCAAAAAGAACAAATTCTATAACTATCTGCTAAATTGTGATGATGTGTTATGGTACTAAGAAATAAACCAATTGAAAGAACATGATTAAAATAAAGAAATATGCTGCCATAGATATTGGTTCTAATGCCATGCGTTTACTAATCGTAAATATTGTGGAGCAAGAAGGTAAAGAGCCTCAATTTAACAAGAGCTCCTTAGTTCGTGTTCCTATTAGATTGGGGCAGGAAGCTTTTACCGTAGGAGAAATTTCAGAAGAGAATATCGAGAGAATGTGCGATGCTATGAAAGCTTTTAATCTTTTGATGAAAGTTCATAAAGTAGAACGATATATGGCTTTTGCAACCTCAGCGATGCGTGAAGCTTATAATGGAAAAGAAGTTGTAGCCATCATTAAGAAAAAAGCAGATATAAAAATAGAAATTATTGATGGTAAGAAAGAAGCCGCTATTATTGCATCAACAGATTTACATCACTTATTAAAGACGGATCAAACCTATCTTTTTGTAGATGTTGGTGGTGGTAGTACTGAGTTTACCGTATTTTCAAATGGTAAAATTATAAACTCAAGATCTTTTAAAGCAGGAACTGTTCGCTTATTAAATGACATGGTTTGCGATGTGGTTTGGGAAGAAATTGAAAAGTGGATTAAAGCTAATACACAAGACTATGAAGAAGTTACATTAATCGGTTCTGGAGGAAATATCAATAAGTTGTTCAAAATGTCGGGCAAATTACAAGCCAAACCGCTGTCCTATATTTATGTGAATTCTCAATATGCGTTTTTAAATTCACTTTCTTACGAACAAAGGATTTCTGAATTGGGATTGAATCCTGATCGTGCCGATGTAATTATTCCAGCCACAAGAATATACCTAAATGCGATGAAATGGAGTGGTGCAAGAAATATTTATGTGCCTAAAATTGGGCTTTCTGACGGAATTGTAAAAGCGATGTATTTCAACAAAATATAATTTTTTTCTAAGCATCTATATCTAATCCAAATGTTGTTCGTAAGAGTTCAATATTTGGATTTATTTCATGTAGTCTGTTGTAACGGTCTTGATCGTTAAAACTTCTTTTGTTTTCCACAGCTTCATTTACAGTTATTTCTATAGTAATGTCATGATTGTGTAAATGCCCTTTTAAATGCCCTAAAAGACCGTTTAATTCCTTTTCAAAATCTAATTTAGAACCTTCATTTGGTAACTCTAATGTTATTGCGGTTCCATTAAGTTTGGGATCGTTAATTAATAATAAAGATTCCATAATTTTGTATCCTTTGTCTCCTAAACGCTGGGCGTATTTATTCCATTGCAACAACATTTCTGTTTCGGTAAAAGGTTCGGTAGGCAAATGGGTTGCTTCTTTTACAATTCCTTTACTGCTTTCTTCCAATGCTTTTTTCGCACGAATACTAGCTAGTGAAAAGGCAGAAACTTTTGGTGCAGAAGATTCTGAATTACTATCTTCTAGGATTGGTTTTGAAATAGGATTTGATTTTAAAGCAGGCGCTACTGTATCAATTTCTGTTTTCAATAAAGCAGATTCATTTACTGCTTTTTGTTTTTCGGGTACGGTATTGGTATCAACTATAGAATAATCATTTTTTCTATAATAGGTAGGTGGAATTATAAATTGCTCAACTTTTTTTTTTCTCCATCAAAGGTGATAGAGGCAAGCTGCATTAAACATAATTCTACAAGAAGTCGCTGGTTTTGACTCAACTTATATTTTAAATCGCAATCATTGGCAATTTCAATTCCTTTTAATAAAAATGTTGGATTGCATTTTTGTGCTTGAACTCCATACATTTGTTGGGCTTGTTCTCCTACCTCTAATAACGATAGCGTAGAAGGTGTTTTAGAAACTAATAAATCTCTAAAATGAGAAGCTAATCCGGAAACAAAATGATGAGCATCAAAACCTTTTGCCAATATTTCATTGAAAGCCATCAATAATTCTGGAATTTTATTTTCCAAAATCAATTCGGTAATATTGATGTAGGTTTCATAATCCAACACATTCAAGTTTTCTGTTACTGCTTGGCGTGTTAAATTTTTACCACAAAAAGAAACTACTCGATCAAAAATAGATAAAGCATCTCTCATTGCGCCATCAGCTTTTTGAGCAATTATGTGCAACGCATCATCTTCAAAAATAACACCTTGACTTGTTGCTACTTCTGCTAAATGTTCTTTGGCATCTTTTACCGTAATTCTTTTAAAATCAAATATTTGACAACGAGATAAAATCGTTGGAATAATTTTGTGTTTTTCAGTAGTTGCTAAAATAAAAATAGCGTGTTTTGGCGGCTCTTCTAATGTTTTCAAGAAAGCATTAAAAGCTGCTGAAGATAACATATGAACCTCATCAATGATGTACACCTTATATTGCCCCGTTTGTGGTGGAATGCGAACTTGATCTATTAAGCTTCGGATGTCATCAACAGAGTTGTTAGAAGCGGCATCTAGTTCAAATACATTGAAAGCAAAATCTTCGTTTGGATCATCGTAACCCGGTTGATTTATTTTTCGGGCTAAAATTCGTGCACAAGTTGTTTTACCAACGCCGCGAGGTCCTGTGAATAGTAATGCAGAAGCAAGATGATTGCTTTCTATGGCATTTAGTAAAGTATTGGTAATTGCTTTTTGTCCAACAACATCTTTAAATGTTTGAGGACGATATTTACGTGCCGATACTACAAATTGTTCCATAGGATTTTTATTCGAAAGCAAATATAAGCTTTAATTTAAAGATGGAAAAATTTAAATATTGAAAGATTTTATATTAGCTAAAGCGTCTTTGTAGTAGCTAAATTATAGCCCAGATAAAAGTGAAAATCCTTAATTGCTAGCCCTGGAGTTTTGGGATAGTAATTAAGATTGTAACGTATAGCTGGAAATAGCTCCATAAAAAGAGCAGATGAAATTTTGTTTGCAGATTTTTATTCGGCTCTACCTTTGATAGTTATGTCAATTAAAATACGTGCAGCATTATTTTCAGAATTGGCAGAAAAACCAGTTACAAAAACTCCTTTTTTACCCGATTTAGACTTAATGCCATAAACAGTAGCTTCATCATCTGGATTGCTATCTCCTTCATAACGGTATATGTGCTGAATTTCGCAGTGATCTGGATTTGTGGTTATTTCGCTATCGTCGATGTTAAAATCAAAATTAAATCCCATTTCGGAGAGTTCTTCTAATGCTTGAGAAACGGTGGTGTAGTGATACATATTAGACATAGTGATATTATTTAAACGTTCATTATAAAGATAACTGATTTATGGCTAAGTGGTTGCAAAATTCATGTTAAAGTAGATTGGTTTAAAATGTTATGAGAAGAGAAAAATAGTGTAAATTTGCGACACAGACCGCCTTATCGCCACGTTATATACGTGGAGGAAAGTCCGGACACCAAAGGGAAGCATAGCGGGTAACACCCGTCGGTTCGCCACGGCGAATTAGGACAAGTGCAACAGAAAGTATGTACAGGTAATGCTGTAGTGAAACCAGGTAAACTCTATGCGGTGAAATATCAAGTATATCAGCATTTAAGGGCTTCTCGTCCGTTGTTGAAGGGTAGATAGCTTGAGTCACATAGTAATATGTGATCTAGATAAATGATAAGGCTCCAATTTATTGGAGACAGAATCCGGCTTATAGGTCTGTTTTTTTTTATTTAAATGTATTTGTGTCTAGCTATAGAATTGCAAATTAAATTTAAACTTTAGCTAAATTATTTTGATTCAATAAAGATCTGTTTTTGTAATTGGTGGATTTTTTGCAATTGACAAAATTTTTTTTAAACTACAAAAAACAAAATTATTCTATTGTCATTGATTTTAGTTTTGTTCTATAGGCTTCTAATGCAACAGACTTTGATATAAAACCGTAATATTTATCATTTTTAAGAACGGGCAAAAATGCGACTTTAGATTTTTCAAATTTATTCATCACTGTTTCCATACTTTCATCAGGAGTAACAATTTCGCTAAGAGGTAGCATTATGTCTTTTATTTTTGTGTATTTGACTCTATAAGTGTTAAATATTATTTCTCTTATCGTATTAAAATGTACAATTCCAACCAAATCATTTTCAGTGTTTACAACAGCAAATATAACTTGCGTAGAATGCGAGATTAAATCGACTAATTTTTCTAAATTTTCGTCTGCAGTAACGGTAAGAAAATCGGTCTGTATGATTGAATTAGTTTCGAGTGTAGAAAGTACATTAGAATCTTTATTACTAGTAAACGCATGTCCTTTTTGAGCCAATGTTTTTACATCAATCGAGTGTTTTTCAAAACGACGCGATATTGCAAAACTTATTGAGGAAACAATCATTAAAGGAATCATTAAACTATATCCTCCTGTAATTTCGGCAATTAAGAATATGGCAGTTAGCGGAGCATGAAATAAACCACTCAAAATACCCGCCATTCCAACAAGTGTAAAGTTACTAATGGGTAATTTTGCTAATCCTATTAGATTTATAAATTTAGAAAAGAAAAATCCAAGATAAGATCCTAGAAATAATGAAGGTGCAAAATTTCCACCATTTCCACCACTTCCTATAGTGATACCGCTGGCGAAAACCTTTAGCATCATTGTAAATCCTACAAATAGTAGAAGTGCCCAACTGTTGTTTTGAAAACTACTAAATATGGTGTTTTCTAAAAATTTTCCAGAATCACTGTCTGCTAATGTTTTGATGCTTTCGTAACCTTCTCCAAAAAGTGTGGGAAACATAAAGATAAGAATCGCTAAAATAGAAGATCCAAATAAAGCCTTTTTGTAAGGTGAAAGTTTCATGCTGGAAAAAAAATGTTCTACTCTCTGAAAATTACGAGAATAATAAACGGACATTAATCCGGTACAAATTCCTAAGAGTATATAAAAAATTATATTATGATAATCAAAGTCTTCTTGTTTTTTAAAGGAGAGTAATATGGTCTCATCTAAAGCGACTACAGACACTAGCGCTCCAGTAGCTGCTGCAATCATAATGGGTGTAAATGCTGCAATACTTACATCTACTAGCAATACTTCTATAGCAAACAAAACTCCTGCAATTGGAGCGTTAAATGCTGCGGCAATACCAGCAGCAACTCCGCATCCTATTAACAAGGTTCTATCTTTATACGATAATTTATATTTTTGAGCATAGTTGGAACCAAATGCTGCACCCGTAATAACAATTGGACTTTCTAAACCTGCAGATCCTCCTAAGCCAACAGTTAAGGAGCTGGTTATAATTTGAGCATACATTTGTTTTTTTGGAATTATGCTGGCTTTTTTAGCAACTGCATACAAAATTTGTGAAGTTCCCTTTTGTATCGTTCCACCCAAAACTCTTTTTACTACAAACACCGTTAACATTATTCCAATAATAGGTAAAATACTATTGATAAATCCCAGTTTTGAAATGCTACTCACATAGGTAGCAAATGAAAAAACCCAATGTGCAAAAGTTTTTAATACGATTACGGCCAAAGCAGATGAAATACCGACTAATACAGCTGATAGAAATATAAATTGCTTAGGCGTTAATATGGATTGCGCAATGGCAATTATAATTTGTAATTTAGAAATATATTTTTTGAACATTATGATTTTTTAATGGGACTGCAAAATTAGTATTATTTTAAATTGTTCTTATATTTTTTTAATACATGTTTATAAATCCTAGTTTTAAAAATAGTTCTAATGCATTTCAATTGTTGAGTTCAGTAATTTTGTATTTAAACAAAACGGTCTAAAAACCAACCGCTTTGTTATCTCCTCTTCGGTCTGCACCACCTTCTAATTTTCCGTTTGGTAAAACTAAAACAGCATCAACTTGACCTATTATTTCTTTGTCTTTTTCATTAATGATATAAGACTTTTTCTTTAAATTTTCTAAAACTTCTTTAGAGAACGAGTTAGGTTCAAAAGTGATTTCATCAGGCAACCATTGGTGATGAAAACGAGGAGCATTGACTGCTTCCTGCATACTTAATCCAAATTCATATACATTCAAGATGGTTTGTAAAACAGAAGTGATAATAGTAGAACCTCCAGGAGTTCCAACGACCATATATAATTTACCATCTTTTTCTACAATAGTGGGTGTCATCGAACTTAACATTCTTTTCTCAGGAGCAATACTATTAGCCTCGCTTCCTGTTAATCCATACAAATTAGGAACTCCAGGTTTAGCACTAAAATCATCCATTTGATTGTTCAAGAAAAAACCTAATTCATCACAATACAATTTAGAACCATAATTATCATTTAATGTTGTGGTAGCAGAAATAGCGTTCCCTGCAGCATCAACTATAGAGTAATGTGTGGTTTGGTTACTCTCGTATCCTTTAATTTCACCTGCTGCGATATCTGATGATTTAGAAGCTGCGTCAAATGAAAAATCTTTCATTCTTTTTTCTAAATAGGAAGGGCTTAATAATTCTTTAATAGGCAGTTTTACAAAATCAGGATCACCCAAATAAAAATTTCTATCTGCATAAGCTCTTCGTTCAGCTTCTGTAATAACTTGTATTGTTTTTAAACTATTATGTCCCATTTGCGATAGGTTATAAGGCTCTATCATTTTCATGATTTGATTCAGGCAAATTCCACCACTACTAGGAGGAGACATAGAGGTGATTTTTAATTTTTTATATTGAAAGGTAATTGGAGTACGCCATTTGGCCTGGTATTTTTGAAAATCTTCTAGAGTCGCATTTCCTCCTTTTTTCGCTAAAAATGCTACAAGTTTTTGTGCCGTTTCGCCACTATAAAATTCATCACGACCATTTTTAGCAATGCGTTGCAATGTTGCTGCTAATGCTGTGTATTTTATGGTGTCATTTTCTTTGTAAACTTTAGAGAATAAACTATTTCTTCCGTTTCTTTTGATAAAAGTTTCTCTATTATTATTTAAACTTTCTGCTTGATGTTTAGTGATAATTACCCCTCTTTCTGCTAGCGCAATTACAGGTTTTAATATTTCACTCATAGGTAAAGAGCCATATTTTTTATGTACTTCAAATATTCCTGCGATAGTTCCAGGAATTCCAGAGGCTAGAGCTGTTTGGGTACTTTTTCCTTCGATTACATTGCCGTTTTTATCCAAAAACATATCTTTTGAGGCAGCCATTGGCGCTTTCTCTCTATAATCAATACTTCCTGTTTCACCATTAGCTTTTCTAAAAACCATAAAACCGCCACCACCAATATTTCCAGCCTGAGGATGCGCTACAGCCAATGCTAGTTCAGTAGCAACCATTGCATCAAATGCATTACCTCCTTTTTTCATGATAGCTACCCCGATTTCTGAAGCTTCTTCACGTGCTGAAACTACCATAGCTTTGTTACTTACCAAGCCTGTTGGTGTTACTGTTTTCTCATTGGATTTACAGCTTAAAAAAGCTAAGGCAATTAAGAGTATAAACTTATTCATAAGGTTTTTAATTTTTCGTTCGAAAATAATATTAATTCTTTAAAAAAACGAGTGAATTCATCTTCAAATTCGGAATAAAATTCAGTAAGATCTTGTGTTCCAAATCGCATGTTAGATTGATTTTTAGTGCGCCGATCCATTTGGGTCAAAATATGATTTATTCCTTCAACTGTTTGATAACTAACAAGCCAATTTTCTTGGAATAAAGTGGGCATTATTCGCAACACTCTTTCTGATAGTAGGTTTTTGTTTTCTTCTAAAGATTTATAAAAATGAGCTACAAAATCATCTAATTTTTCATTAGAGTAATTCTTCCAATTTTTGGCTAAAAAATGATCGTATAATACATCAACAACTACCCCTGCATAATGATGGTAATTTTCGTGAAGTCGTTTGGTACTTTGCCTAAAAATTGGATGTGCATCTGTAAAAGTATCAATAGCACGGTGAAGGATAATCCCTTTCTGAATTTCTAAAGGATAAGTCTCAAATTGTTTTCCGCGTATTCCATCGGCCATAAAGTTGCCAATTTTCAGTAAATCGTTATCACCAGAAAGATATATATGGGCTAAAAAATTCATTCGCCTAAATTAGGGTTTTTTATCCTATTTTTTAAATTCTAAGTGACTTTTATACTTCTTCAATTCTTATATTTGTAAATATTTAAATTTTTTTAGAACAAATTAAACCGTATTAAATGACATTAATAAAATCAATATCAGGGATTCGTGGAACAATAGGAGGAACAGTAGGAGATAATCTAACTCCTGTTGATGCTGTTAAATTTGCATCTGCCTACGGAACCTGGCTTAAACAATATAGTGGAAAAGAAAAATTAACAGTTGTAGTAGGTCGTGATGCTCGTATTTCTGGGCCAATGATTCATAATCTAGTAGTAAATACGCTAATTGGTTTAGGAATTGATGTAATTGATTTAGGCCTTTCTACTACGCCAACCGTTGAGGTAGCTGTACCCATTGAAAATGCAGATGGTGGAATTATTCTTACCGCTTCTCATAATCCTAAACAATGGAATGCTTTAAAATTACTAAACGAAAAAGGCGAATTTTTGGATGGCGATCAAGGATTAAAAATTCTAGAAATTGCAGAAGCAGAAGCGTTTCATTTTTCAGAAGTGGATCATTTAGGAGAAATAATGATTAATGATGCTTATATGGACATACATATTGATGAGGTGTTGAACCTAGCACTAGTTGATGTTGATGCTGTAAAAGCAGCCAAATTTAAAGTGGTTGTTGATGGTGTAAATTCTTCGGGCGGAATTATAATTCCTAGATTACTAGAGTTAATGGGTGTAGAAGTAATAGAACTTTATTGCGAACCTAACGGACATTTTCCTCATAATCCAGAACCTTTAAAAGAACATTTAACTGATATTTCTGAACTTGTCGTTAAAGAAGGCGCTCATTTAGGAATTGTAGTAGATCCAGATGTGGATCGTTTGGCATTTATTTGTGAAGACGGAGAAATGTTTGGAGAAGAATATACTTTAGTTGCTTGTGCAGATTATGTGTTAAGTAAAACACCGGGGAATACAGTATCTAATATGTCCTCTTCACGTGCTTTGCGCGATGTTACTAATAAGCACAAAGGAAGTTACGAGGCGAGTGCTGTTGGTGAAGTGAATGTTGTAAAATTAATGAAAACCAATAATGCTGTAATTGGTGGTGAAGGAAACGGCGGAATTATATATCCTGAATTGCATTACGGAAGGGATAGCTTGGTGGGAGTTGCATTATTTTTAACCCATTTAGCCAACAAAAAAATGAGTGTTTCTGCTCTCCGTGCTTCTTATCCTGAATATTACATGAGCAAAAATAAGATTGAATTAACACCACAAATTGATGTTGATGCTATTCTTGTTGCAATGACAGAAAAGTATAAAAATGAAGATATTACCACTATTGACGGTGTGAAAATTGATTTCGAAGAAAATTGGGTTCACTTGAGAAAATCAAATACAGAACCTATTATCCGAATCTATACTGAAGCATCTACTCAAGAAAAAGCTGATGGTTTAGCTTTTCGTATTATTGATGAAATAAAAGCGATTGCGGGTATTTAACTCACTTTAATCTCGACAAATAAAACCTTTCAAAATATTTTTTGGAAGGTTTTTTTATTTCTAAATTCCTTATAAATAGTTTTGCTTTTAAGAACTGTAGTTTAATCTTATATTTAAATCATAAAAGGAGTATTTATCTTGTGATTTTGGTCTCCATAATCCAAAGAAAACAAAGATTCTTTACTATTAACAAAAGTTGAAAATGACTATTTGAGAAAAATCAATACCTTTGAGGTCTAATTAAATATATAATGATTACCAAAACAGCAACTACAGCTTTAGAACAATATTTTCAACAATTTCGCAAAAACATAATTGGAATAGATCAGGATTTTGAATCTCCATACGGTTCAAAAAAAATTGTTTATACAGATTGGACAGCAAGTGGTCGCTTGTATCGCCCAATTGAAGAAAAATTAATGAATGAATTTGGTCCTTTCGTTGCTAACACACATACAGAAACTACTATTTCGGGTACTGCAATGACAAAAGCGTATCATACAGCACGTCATATCATTAAGAATCATGTAAATGCCAATAGCGATGATGTTTTGATTACTGATGGCACAGGAATGACTGGAGTTGTCAATAAATTTCAGCGAATTTTAGGTTTAAAAGTACCTGAAAATTTAAAAAACTTTATTACCATTCCTGCCGAAAAAAAACCAATTGTTTTTATTTCACACATGGAACATCATTCTAATCAAACTTCCTGGTTAGAGACAATAGCAGATGTTGAAGTAATTCCTTCTTCTGAGGATGGTTTGTTTAGTATTGAAAATTTAGAAATATTATTAGATAAATATAAAGAACGCCCTTTTAAAATTGCCTCTATTACTTCTTGTTCAAATGTTACCGGAATTAGAACTCCCTATCATGATGTTGCCAAAATGATGCATCAACATAACGGACTTTGTTTTGTAGATTTTGCTTGTTCTGGTCCTTATGTAAGTATCGATATGCATCCAAAAGATCCAGAAAGTTATTTAGATGCAATTTTCTTTTCGCCACACAAATTTTTAGGAGGTCCTGGTACAAGTGGTGTTTTAATTTTTAATAAAAAGTTATATCAAAATTTAGTACCGGATAATCCCGGAGGCGGAACGGTAAGTTGGACTAATCCTTGGGGAGAACATAAATATATAGATAATATCGAGGATAGAGAAGATGGTGGAACTCCAGGTTTTCTTCAAGTGATTAAAACCGCATTAGCCATTCAGTTGAAAGATCAAATGGGTATTGATAATATCTTAAAAAGAGAACACGAAATTGTTGATTATATTTTCTCTGAGTTAGGAAATATATCTAATATAAAAATACTTGCAGGACAGCATCAGGATAGATTAGGTGTAATATCTTTCTTTGTAGAGGATTTGCATTTTAATTTAGGGGTAAAATTATTAAATGATAAATTTGGAATTCAAACACGTGGAGGATGCAGTTGTGCTGGAACTTATGGTCATTTTTTACTACATGTAGATCAAGAAACTTCTAGTAAATTGATTGATGAAATTACATTAGGTGATTTGATTAGAAAACCAGGTTGGATTAGAATGTCTATTCACCCTACGACAACTACTGAGGAAATAGAATATGTTTGTCAAGGTATTAAATCCTTAGCAGAAAATCATAAAACATGGGCATTGGATTACGATTATAACTCTAATACCAATGAGTTTATCAATAAAAAAGCGAAGCCTCTAGAAGATGAATTGGTTAAAAATTGGTACTCTCTTTAATAATTTGATTGTTAAAAATAAAAAAAAACACTAAGTCTATTTTTTTAGATTTAGTGTTTTTTTTATTTTACTAATAAGTTTATCTTCTGTGTTTCCATCGTTTGTGCGTCCAGAAATAATATTCTGGAGCCTCTAGAATTTGTTTTTCAACTTCTCTTAAAAAAATATCTGTAATTTTAAAATCAGGAATAGATCTCGGGTTGTCAGTAATTGGGATGAAGGTAGCTTCATAGAAACCTCTTTTTACCTTTTTTACTTTAACAAAAAGTACATTTAAATCATATTTTTTAGATAGCATTTCAGCTCCAGTATGAACGGGAACTTCTATTCCCATAAATTTATCCCAATGAAAAGCTCTGTTCATTTTTGGAGATTGATCGCTAGCAAGACCATACATAGCTAGAACACCATTTTTTTCATTCTCGGCCATTAATGGGATTGTCTTTTTAGTTTCTACTAATTCAGCATCGTATTTAGAGCGTATATTGCGAATGAGTTTATCAAAATATTTATTAGCAATTTTTTTATAAACACCTATTCCTTTAAATTTTGTTTTTGCATTTATAGATAACAACCACTCCCAGCTAGCGTAGTGAGAGGCTAATAAGACAGTGCTTTTTCCTTTATCTTCATATTCTTTAACCAATTCAATATTTGTAATATGAAATCTTTTGTTCATTTCTTCTGAAGAAATCGACATGGTTTTAATCATCTCTAAAAATAAATCGCACAAGTGATGATATGATTTTTTTTCAATAATAAGTCGCTCCTTATCGCTTAAATGGGGTAAAGCTAAAGCCAAATTTTCTTTAACTGTTTTCTTTCTGTAACCGATCACGTAATAAACGAGTAAGTAAATAAAATCAGAGAACCAATAAAATATTCTAAAAGGGAGTATGGAGATAATCCATAAAAGCGGGAAGGCTAAGAGGAAAATAAGAAGTTGCATGCCGTTATTTTTTATGCAAATATAAGTCAAAAATCTAGACTGATATTAATTTTGAGTAGTTACTCTGTGCGTATTTGAGAATGACTATATTTACAACACACAATAAACATACTTTATGAATACCCTTTTGATAGCAATTATTATTGTAAATGTTTTGATTAGTTATAAAGGTTTTAACGACCTTTCTTTTTTTAGAAAATATGAGTTTCATGTAGGAAGTATTAGAGCAGGAGAACAAATAAGAATGTTATCCTCTGGTTTTCTGCATGTTGATATAACGCATCTGATTTTTAACATGATGACACTGTTCTTTTTTGCTCCAGTGGTCATTAATTTAATGGGTAGTTTTTCATTTGTTTTAATTTATTTTGGAAGTTTGATATTTGGAAGCTTACTCACCATGGCATTTCATAAAGAGGATTATGGTTACAGAGCTGTAGGAGCGTCGGGAGCTGTAACGGGAGTTTTATATTCTGCAATATTATTGCAACCAGATATGATGCTCGGAATATTTTTTATTATTCCTATGCCAGCGTATCTTTTTGGAATACTTTATTTACTCTATTCTATTTATGGTATGAGAGCAAAAAATGATAATATTGGTCATACAGCCCATTTTGGCGGTGCAGTAGGAGGCTATTTAATCACATTGATAAAACAACCTTCTTTACTTGTCGATCATACTTTGATGGTGGTTTTATTAGCGATTCCTATTGTAATTCTTTTTGTAATGCAAAAGGCAGGAAAACTATAATTGGCATAACTTTTGAAAAGGAATTAGTACAAACACTAAAATTATAAAAAAATGAAAAAAGCACTATTTATATTGTCTATATTATTCGTAACGATGTCATATGGTCAAGAAGTAAAACAGATTCCACAAATCAATGTAAGCGGAGAAGGTAAAATTAAGGTAGTTCCAGATGAAGCAACGATTGCTGTTACTGTTGAAACAAAAGGCAACAACGCCAAAGATGTAAAGAAACAGAATGACGAAAAAATTGACGCTGTTTTGAAATATATTAAAAAAATGAATTTGGCTCCTGCAGATTATAAAACACAACGCGTTTCATTAAATCCTCAATATGATTATGAAAAAAAGAAACACAGTTATAATGCTACGCAAACTATTGAGATCTTATTAAGAGACTTGAGTAAGTATGATGAGTTAATGGGAGGTTTAGTTGATAATGGTATTAACAGAATTGATACTGTAACATTTCAATCTTCTAAAATGGCTCAATATGAATCTGAGGCTAGAAAATTAGCGATGAAAGAAGCGAAAATGAAAGCACAAGATTATGTTTCGGTTTTAGGACAAAAAATAGGACGTGCGATGACCATATCTGATAATTCTCAGACGAATTACCCGCAACCCAGATATGCAGCAATGAAAATGATGGAAAGTAGCGATATGAGTGCTCCAAGAGAAACACTTGCAGTAGGAGAAATAAATATTACCGCTAATGTTACTGTTAGTTTTATTTTAGAATAGCAATCAATCACTAAAATTACATTTAAATTATTAAATGTTTATATACAGCAAAAAAGAGAAATTGGGTAATAGATATATAAACTATTATCCAATTTCTCTTTTTTATTATTTAAAATCCAAGTACTGCTTTATTCTATTAAATGGAGTACTCCAAATGAGGATGGGGTATGAAAATTTGGGGTTTCAGTTTCTGGATTTACCCAAGAAATCCAAACGGGTTCAAAAATTGATTTTTCTTTTTCGTTATATTTAGCTCTAAACAATCCAGTTTCAATTTTATTATCATTAATTAAATGAAGCATTTTAAGTGAGAGGATGCTAATGACTCCTTCGATAGTAAAACTGCTATCATCAATAGAGGATTTTACCGCCATATTATTTTGTGGCCAGTTCCAATCAAAGTCGAATTTTTTATTAGGATAGGCTACAAAATCCATTATTCTTGAAGCAGTATCAATTTCCAAACAATAGTATGGATTCATTGCATGATTAGATCTAAAAAAAAGTTCTACACGATCCGAACTTCCTATGCTATGAATGCTATCATCTTTTCTATCAATGTGTATCATAGTGTCCGATACTGTAAAACAAAAAAATAAATTCTCACGATCCCAAACTGCTTTAAATTCAATTTTTGATGGTTTTTCAGAATCCCAAGGAGAACAAAAATCAGTTAAGACTTGGGCGTTTTTCCATAACGTATTATCACCTTTACCTGTAATTTCAAGTAAATTTTCCTCGACTAAATGTACTTCGTAATTCTTTAATTCTTTAGCCATATTTATTTTTTGAGTTGTTATATGCTTTTATTAATATTATTTAAAAACCTTCGCAGGATTACCAAATTTAGTCATTATAGACTTCATTTTATAACAAACTCAAAATGATTTACAAGTATTTTATAAATCTTATAATAATAGGCAAAGCAATAGAAAAGCTGTTTTATAAAAATTAATAAAAATGATTTTATATTTGAAAAATTACTCTAATAGTATAATCTAAAATCAAGAGCTTTACAGGCCTCATAAAATTTCTGATGCAATTCTTCTACGATTGTTACTAAATCAAATTCTTCTTGACATAAACTAAAAAACACTTTGTCTAAATGAATGCTACTAATATTATTAAAAGTAGCTCCGTAGCCTGAAATTGCTCTGGCTCCAGTTACGTCTAGAAAGTATTGTGCTTCTTCTGAACTTAAATCTAGAATTTTTTCATTGGCAAAATGAACAATTTTTCCTTTCATTTTTCCCTCAAAAAGTTCCGCAATCTCTTCTAAACTATAAAAATAATCATGTATGCAGATAGAATTTTCTTGACCTTGCATTACTAAATATATGATTTCATAATCTTTAAAATTGTGATCGTCATAAAGTAACGCACCCAAACTCTCCTCAAGTCCTTCTATCGTATCACAATTTTTATAAATGCTAGATACACCATGATTTAAAGCAAGTTCTTCTAAATGTTTCACTATTTCTGTGCTATTTTGAACTTCTACATCAGCAACAGCTTCGAGGCAAAAAATAAATTTATCTTGGTCCATTTTCTTTTTTTACAGATTTTACAGTACTTACAAAAATATGTTTTTAGGTTTATAAAAACTTTTAAGAAGTTCAGTTTTGGGAAAATATTCGCATTTTAATAGAAGCGAACACTTTTTAACAAATTAGTAAAAAGAAATTTCAGTTATCCTATTTATAGTCAAACAGTAATTCTTTAAATCTAATTTAAAAAAATATTGATTGAAAATTTTGTAATCTTATATGCAATAAAGGTCTGAATTTTAAAATTTTAAACTTTAGTTTTAAAAACAAGTACAAAACATACTTTTTCTTTTGTAAATTAGCATAAACCTTAATACTATTATTAATTAATAAAGACTATTATGAAAAATCTTGGTGTGTTTTGTTTATTGTTCTCTTGTGTTATTTTTGGAAGTTGTAAAAATAATCAAAGTGAAAAAATTCCTGTAGCAGCTCCAGAAGAAGCGCCTGTAAAGGTTGAGTGTTATACAGCACTTTACGAAAAAGATACAATAGCATTGAAAATGAATACTTTTAAAGATGGACACATAACGGGAAACATGGATATGGTTATGGCAAATACACCTAAGTATGTTGGTGAAGTTGCTGGAGAATTTCGTGGTGATACACTTTTTGTTAGTTACACTTACATTCAAGGGAATAATAAAGAGACTACTTTTAAAAACCCTATGGCTTTCTTAAAGCGTGACAATCAACTTATTTTAGGAAACGGAAAAATAGAAGTTACATTAGGTGCTGGTCATTTTGTTTCCGGCGAACCAATAGATTTTGATCGCGTAAAATACAAACTCAATCCAGTAGATTGTGTGACTAAATAAATTTATAATAGAAAGGGAGAGTAATTTCCCTTTTTTTATTTTAAAAACGATTCGATTTAAAATATAAATAACAATTTATTTTTGATTTAAAAATTACTTTTGTTTAAACAAATATCATATCATTAATGAAAATCTTGCTTGTTGAAGATGAAATAGAAATGCAGAAAAGCATTAGCCATTACTTAGGATTAGAGAAAAATAGAGTAGAGGTGGCAAATGATTTTAATTCTGCTTTTGAAAAAATACAAGTGTATGAATATGATTGCGTTTTACTAGATATCACTTTGCCGAACGGAAACGGATTAGACTTAATAAAAGCGATAAAAAATAAAAGATCAAAAACAGGAATTATCATCATTTCTGCTAAAAATTCCTTTGATGATAAAATTGATGGTCTTAATTTAGGAGCAGACGATTACTTGCCAAAACCCTTTTATTTACCAGAATTAAATGCGAGGATAAAAGCATTGATTAGACGTAATAATTTTGATGGTGAGGCTGCAATAATTGTCAATGAAATTAAATTATACCCTGAGGAAAGAAAAGTGTTAATCAACGAAAAACCACTGAACTTGACATCAAAAGAGTTTGATATATTAGTTTATTTCATCGCTAATAAAAATAGAGTAATTCAAAAAAGTGCTATTGTAGAGCATTTATGGGGCGATAATGCCGATCAGTTTGACAATTTTGATTTTATTTACAATCATGTAAAAAATTTAAGAAAGAAATTATTGACGGCCAATTGTACAGATTATATTCAATCAATATACGGGATTGGTTACAGTTTTAAAACAGAATTATGAAGCTACTCACCAAAACCAGTCGGTATTATATCTTGTATACGATTCCGGTAATTTTATTTTCTTCTTTGTTCATTTATTTTTTTCTTTTAAATGAAATTGGTGAAAGTAATCAGTCTTTATTGTTGACTAGAGTTAAAGTAATTGAAAACCATTTAGCTAAAGGAAATAGTTCGGTTTTAACTGTTTTTGAAGCTAATAATGAAGTTTATGTTCAAGAAATTGACAAAAATAAAATCATCCCGCAAACCGTTAAAGATACTTTGATGTATTCTGATATTGATAAAGAATACATTTCGAACAAAATGATTGAAGTTAATAAAATCATTAACGGAAAAAATTATCATATCAAAGTTTGGAAAAGTAATATTGAACTTGATGAGTTAATGGAGGTTGTATTTGTTGTCTTTATCATTTTGTTATTATTCCTTCTTTTAATAACTGTTTATATAAACATTAGAATTTCAAAACTAATTTGGGCACCATTTCTTAATACATTAACCTATATAAAGAACTTTAATGTTCAGACTAATGATTTTAAAAAATTAGAATCCAATGATATCTCAGAATTCAGTGCATTAAATTCCTCGATAAATGGGATGACTTCAAAAATGATTACTGATTATAAAAATCAAAAGAAATTTGCGGAGAATGCATCTCATGAATTTCAAACTCCACTGGCTATAATTAAAGGAAAAATAGATTTATTACTGCAAGATAATACATTGAAGGAAGAAACAATGCAGCTATTAGTTTCTATTGAAGAGGCAACAAGTCGTTTGAGCCGAATTAATAAATCATTGTTATTACTCTCTAAAATAGAAAACCAGCAGTTTATAAAATTAGATATTGTCGCAGTACTTCCTTTAATCGAGAAAATTAAACATTTTAATGAAGACTTTATTTTAGATAAAAACATAGATTTTGTATTTGAAAATAGTGAGGAATTAGATTTTAAAATCAATTCAGAATTATGTTTTATTTTAATTAATAATTTAATTCAAAATGCAATAAGACATAATATCGAAAATGGAAAAATCACCATTGCTGTAAATGATAAAATCTTAAAAATAAGTAATACAGGAGCACAAGAGCCACTAAATGAAGTTCTTATTTTTGAACGTTTTGAAAAAAAATCTTACAATACCAATTCGATTGGATTAGGATTAGCAATTGTAAAACAAATAGCGGAAGCGAATTCAATTGATATTCATTACAAGTATGAAAACAAAGAACACGTATTTTATTTGCATCAGTTTTAAAAAAATACAGAATTGAAATAGATTCCTATTGGATATTTGCTTAATAATTTAAAAAAAGAGCAATTATGAAAAATCTAATTTTAGTTGCCGCAATGGCAATAAGTGCAGTAGGATTCGCACAAACTAAAGACAAGAAAGAAGTGCCTAAAGTTGTTAAAGAGGCTTTTCAAAAGGAGTATCCAAATACCAAAGTAAAATGGGATGTGGAGAAAGATGGTTTTGAAGCTGAATTTAAAATGAATGGCAAAGAAGCTTCTGCAGATTATGATAAAGCAGGACATAAATTAGCTACAGAAATTGAAATTAGTAAAACTGAATTCCCTGCAAAAGCGTTGGCTTATATCGCAACAACTTATCCAAATAAAAAGATCAAAGAAACTGCTAAAATTACAGACAACAAAAATGTTATTACGTACGAAGCAGAGGTCAAAATTGACGGAAAAGACAGTGATTTAATCTTTGACGCTTCTGGAAATTTCTTAAAAAGAAAATAGTTTTTATTACTACAAATTTATTATTAGAACATCTTGTAAATGAGATGTTCTAATTTTTTATATTTACTAAACTATGCGAATTGTTATACTCTACATAACATTATTTTTTTCAATTGCATCTTTTTCTCAAAAAAGAGATGTAGATTTTTTTATTGAAAAAGCAATTTTAAATACTGCTTTATTGAACGATTTGAATAATCAATCTAGTTCTTTAACGATAGATAGTTTATTGTATAAAGCCAATTTAAAACCACAGCTAAGTGTTAATTTAACCGGTAATTATGAGCCTGTAATTAATAATTTCGGATATGACACCGCCATTACTAATGGTCAAAACGTAAACGGAATAGTAAGTTTTTCTCAGAAGATATTTGGTAAAAGCCAAAAAAATAATCAGCTAGGTGCCATTACTTTATTAAAAGACAAAGTAGATTTTAATAAAAAAATCACGGCAAATGATATTACAAAAGCAATCCGACTTCAATATATCGTTACTTTTTCTGATTATTGTCAGTATCTAAATCTTCAACAACAGTTTGGTTTATTGAATAATGAGTTAGAAATTCTAAAAAAGTTCACTCAGAAATCGATTTACAAACAAACGGATTATCTTCTTTTTTTAGCTACAGTGAAGCAACAGGAAATTATGATGATGCAGATGAAAAACCAATTTGAAAATGATTTGCAAATATTAAATTATCTGTCAGGCACGAATGAAAAATCATATATAGTATTAATTCATCCTCAAATTGAATTAAAAAAACTGATCAATGCTGAGAATTCAATTTACAATCAACAATTTAAAATTGATAGTTTGAGTATTGAGAACCAAAAGCAAAACATTGCAAATACCTATAAACCGTCTGTAACTATATTAGCAGATGCCGGTTACATTTCTACTTTAACGGGACAGTATTACAAGCATTTTGGTAGTGCTGTTGGCCTTAATCTTTCGATACCTATTTACGATGGAAATCAAAGAAAACTGCAGATTACTAAAAACAAATTTGCCTCAGAAACTAACATTGCTTACAAAAGACAATTTGAGCGACAATTCAAACAACAGCAACAGCAGTTAGAATTGAAATTAAGTCAAAACGAAATGATGAATGAGCAATTGCAATCACAGTTAAAAATTAATAAAACATTACTCGACGCTTTTAATAAGCTATTAGTGACTGGAAATGCAATGATACCTGATTTTGTGATTGCGTTAGGTAACTCCTTAACCATTACAAATGCGATTGCTCAAAATAATATGGCAAGATTACTATTGATTAATGAACTTAATTACTGGAACACAAATGAAAAATAAGATAACGATACTTTTTTCAACGATACTTTTTTCAGTTTTGTTGCATTCTTGTAATAAAAAAGAAGCCGCAGTAACGGAGACTGAAACCATAATTCCTGTTACTGTAACTACAATTGACAATAAAGGAATTGATGACTTTGAAGAGGTTTCAGGAACAGTTTCTTACATTGTTAAAACGCCAATAAAGGCTATCATTACGGGATATGTTACCGCTGTCAATGCTACTACGAATGATAAAGTTGCTAAAGGAAAGCGACTGTTTTCGATAAAAACTAAAGAGTCAATTGCACTAGGTAACGATGTGAATAAATTAGATCCGAATTTGCATTTTGGGACAGCAGTTTCAATTACATCAAGTTCCAATGGTTTCATTACTGCTGTAAATGTTGAAAAAGGAAACTATGTTCAAGAAGGAGATGTATTAGCAGTTATTAATGATTCTGATAATTATGGTGTCGTTATAAATGTTCCTTTCGAACTAAAAAAGTATGTTTCTATTAACCAACAATTATCGGTTTATTTGCCTGATGGCACATCAATTTCTGCAACAGTAAAGCAATTCATCCCTTCGGTAGATACAATGTCTCAAATGCAAAGTATATTTTTAAAAATGAATTCCAATCAAGTTTTACCTGAAAACCTTATTGTTTCGGTACGTATCCCAAAATCGAATAAATCGGATATAATTACGTTGCCAAAATCTGCTATTTTAAGTAATGAAATCGAAACAGAATACTGGGTTATGTTACTCAAAAATGATTCTACCGCTATTAAAGTTCCTGTTCAAATAGGTTTGAAAAACCAAGAAAGAACGGAGATTATAACTCCTAAATTTAATGTTACAGACAGAATAGTCACTTCTGGGAATTATGGAGTAGGGGACACTATTAAAGTGAAAATTATAAATGGTAGCAAGTAATGAATAATTTTTTTGTAAAATATAAAAGCGGACTAAGTACCATTATTTTCTTGCTATTGTTAGGAGGTATTTTTGCGTATTCTAAAATGCAAACCAGTTTATTTCCTGAAATAACTTTTCCTAAAATCAAAGTGATTGCTGATGCAGGCCAACAACCTGTGGATAAAATGATGGTTACGGTAACCAAGCCATTAGAAAATGCTATAAAAAAAATACCAAACCTAAAAACCGTTCGAAGTACCACAAGCAGAGGAAGCTGCGAAATTTCAGCTTTTATTGATTGGAAATCTGATTTGGATGTTAGTAAACAACAAATTGAGTCCAGGATTAACCAAATCAGAAGTGATTTACCGGCAAATATCCAAATAACAGTCGAAAAGATGAACCCATCGATTTTGCCAGTTATTGGTTATACTATCGAAAGTAAAAACAGATCTCCTATCGAAATTAAGAAGATAGCTAATTTTACAATTAAACCATTTCTCTCGCAGGTAGATGGTGTCAGTGAAGTCCGAGTTGTTGGCGGTAAAGAAAAAGAATACTGGATTGAACTGAATCTAAATAAAATGATTGCCTACGGAATCACGCCAGACGCCATTTCGCAGGTTTTAAACCAAACTAATTTTATTACTTCCAATGGTTATTTGGCTGATAATCGCTTTTTATATTTAACCTTAACAGACGCTCAAATTGCAACAAAATCGGATTTAGAAAATCTAGTAATTTTAAATAACGGGAAAGGGATTATAACCTTAAAGGATGTCGCTAATGTCGCTTTACAGGAAGCTAAAGAATATATTAAAGTCAATGCTAATGGAAAAGAAAGTGTTTTAATTGCTATTATAAAACAGCCTAATGCCAATTTAATCACCATGTCTTCCGATATTGAATTAAAGCTGAAAGAATTGCAAAAAATAATTCCAAGTGATCTAAAAATAACGCCTTATTATGAACAAGCTAGTTTTGTGGGAGATGCCGTAAAAAGTGTTACTGATAGTTTATTGATTGGACTCTTTTTAGCAATTATTGTAGCTATTTTGTTTTTGAAATCAGTCAAAGCGAGCGCCACTATTTTAATTATAATTCCGGTTACACTCTGCGCTACTTTGTTAGTCTTATTTTTTACAGGACAAACTTTTAATATTATGACCTTGGGAGCTATAGCAGCAGCCTTAGGACTTATAATAGATGATGCTATTGTTGTGGTAGAGCAAATTCATAGAACCCACGAGGAGCATCCCGAAGAACCTACTACAGCATTATTGCAAAAAGCAATTCAGTATCTTTTTCCTGCAATGGTAGGCTCTTCATTGTGTACAATTGTTATTTTTCTTCCTTTTGTTTTAATGAGTGGTGTTGCAGGTGCTTATTTTAAAGTGCTAACGGATACCATGATTATCACTTTAGTTTGTTCCTTTTTTGTGACTTGGATATTGTTGCCTGTTGTTTATTTACTGCTTACTAAAAAAGGAAAAGTTATTTCTGACGAAAAAGTATCAAATGCGCATCATGAGGTGAAAACTCAAAATTGGGTGGGCTATTTTATTGAAAGACCCATCATGAGTTTTGTTTTTTGTGCAGTATTAATTCTTTTAATAGTTTTAATTCTACCCCGATTAGAAACTGGTTTTCTACCTGAAATGGATGAAGGAAGCATTGTTTTAGATTATGAATCGCCACCGGGCACCTCATTAGAAGAAACGGATAGAATGCTAGTTGAGGTAGAGAAAATAATTCATACTATCCCAGAAGTAGAAGCGTATAGCAGAAGAACTGGTACGCAAATGGGCTTTTTTATTACAGAACCCAATAGAGGTGATTATTTAATTCAACTTAAAAAAGACCGCTCCAAAACTAGTAATGATATTATTGATGAAATTAGATTAAAAGTAGAAACGTCACAACCTGCTCTTCGAATTGATTTTGGTCAAGTAATTGGTGATATGTTAGGTGATTTGATGAGTTCTGTTTCACCTATTGAAGTAAAAGTTTTTGGTAACAACCAAGCTGAACTTCAAAAAATAGCCAAACAAGTCGCTCATATAGTCGAAAAAACGCCAGGAACTGCTGATGTTTTTGATGGCGTTGTGTATGCTGGACCTTATATTAGTATTACTCCAAACTATAGTCAATTGTCACAATACGGCATAACTCCAGCTAATTTGCAGTTTCAACTCCAAACTTTATTAGAAGGGAATGTGATTGGTTCCGTATTAGAACTAGATAAAGCAGTACCGATCCGATTGATATATCCAAATACTCAAAATAGAAATTTAGAGGAAATAAGAAAGATTTTTATTTTTTTACCCAATGGAAAATCGATACCTATTACCACTCTTGTCAACATCTCTATCTCAAAAGGAATTGCCGAAATAGAGCGTGAAAACTTGCAAATGATGTGTGTAGTTACGGGTAGGCTAGACAATAAAGATTTGGGAACTGTGATGAAGGATATAAAAAAGGAAGTGTCTAGTCAGGTTGTTCTTCCTAGCGGGTATTACATTGATTATGCGGGAGCTTATAAGGATCAACAACAATCATTCAAAGAATTATTACTAATTTTAGTAGCGTCTTGTTTACTAGTTTTCGGAGTTTTGCTCTTTCTATTTCGAAACTTAAAAGTGGCTTTCATATTACTGTTTGTTTCGGTTCTAGGTATTTCAGGAAGTTATCTCTTACTATTTTTAACAAACACACCACTAAATGTAGGTAGCTATACCGGATTGATTATGATCGTTGGAATTATTAGTGAGAATGCTATTTTTACCTATTTACAATTTAAAGAAACGTATCAAATTTCGAATAATAAAAAACAATCGCTCGTATATGCGATCTCAACAAGGTTAAGACCTAAATTAATGACTGCTATAGGAGCAATCATTGCTTTAATGCCCTTGGCAATTGGTATTGGTACAGGTTCAGAATTGCATCAGCCTTTAGCAATTGCAGTTATTGGTGGTTTTTTGATTGCGATGCCTTTATTATTAATAGTACTGCCTAGTTTGCTATATTATTTTGATATTGAACACAAAGAATAGTAATTTGTTTTTTGCTATTGCCCAACTTTTGAGATTGATCCAAAAATTATTTAATAATTGAAATTCTATATAAAATGAAAAACCCCATAAATCATAAGATTTACGGGGTTATCTTCCCAGTTGCTTTTCAGCTCGCGGAGAAAGAGGTTCCGTTGCCTTTAAATATTTCCCAGTGATTATAGGGGTTTACGATATACTATTAAAGAACAGGGACACCCATAGGGTTACTTCCAAAGTTTTGGATTTTTTTATAATGAATAAAGGTAATAAATTTTATTAAAA
This sequence comes from Flavobacterium pygoscelis, assembly GCF_023162025.1. Classification (NCBI taxonomy): domain Bacteria; kingdom Pseudomonadati; phylum Bacteroidota; class Flavobacteriia; order Flavobacteriales; family Flavobacteriaceae; genus Flavobacterium; species Flavobacterium pygoscelis. The sequence goes on from NZ_JALNUB010000009.1 coordinate 60,032, forward strand.
AAATGAACAAATATTCACTAACAGTGCAGTTTACAGTGAATTTGGAAATGATATATTATAAATTATATTCTTTCTTGAATAGCTATTTTATTAGTAAATAACTATTATAAGATTTCATTTTGAAAACAAAAAAACATACAAACCACTGCACGAATATTTTAATTTATTCTATCTTCAAGTGCGAAACTAGGTCGTATAAGTATTTAGTAGACCATATCTCCAATTGTGTATTATCTTTTATAAATTGAATCACATCTGCTTTTACCTAGTAAAATTATTTATTCTCTCTAGTCGGTATTTAACCCATTTGATTCGATATAATACCTGAAACTTTCAATGTCATTTTTAACCATATTTTTAAAATAAGAATTAAATAATTGTGCTGCTTTATCCCCTAAAACGCCATATGGTGTTCGATACAAAATGGTGACGTCAATAGTAGTAGCCTGACCAACTGGTTTAAAAGAAACTTTTCCTACGTTCTCTATTGATGAATTATTGACTGATTTCCAGCTCAAAAATTTACCAGTTTCTTCTTTGGTTATTTTTGCTTTCCATCTTATTTTACCAACTCCCAGTGGGCCCGTAGCTGTCCACTCAGAAATTTCATGATCTAGATTTTGTACATTTTCTAAATGATTCATAAATTTAGGTAAATTTTCTAAATTTCTCCAGAAAGAATACACTTGTAAAATAGGTTTATTTACCGTTGTACTTACTGTAATATTTACGTAATGTGGATCAGCATCACTAAAGGTTTCTGCAGCATGATATGCTGGACAATATCCTGAAAGTCCACGTAGTAGCATCGCTCCACCAAACGTGTTTTTTGCTGTGCTACTTTTCTTCTGGGAAAACGCTTTATAAAGAACATAAGCACCTCCGGCAATCATTAATATCCTTTCAATTGTAGGAACATTTTTTTTAGGAAGTATATTGCTTAGTGAATACTGTTGGGATGAATTTTTATTTTCCATTTTTCGATATTTTTATGTTAGCTCCTATAAAAGTTTATTTAATTGTTATAAGTGGCTCCACGACGATGATAGATAATTTTAGATTGATAAATAAAACAATAATGTCAATTATACTTTTTTTACATTTCTAAACAATCAACCACTTTGGAGCCACTTATAATTTTCAAAATTTTAATGTTTAAAAATCCTTATAACTGTTTCACCATTGATAAACTTGAACAGGAGCATAGATTTATAATTTCAAAATTATTAAGAATCACATATTTTTCTATTACAGAATTTTTTCAAATCCTTCTATTATTATGTTCTTCTTTTTAAACTAATAATTTTCATTTCTATTTGAACCGTCTCCTATTGGATCATTAGGATCAGCGCTATTTAAAAAGTGCTCGTTGTTCTGCGGAGTTTCGTCATCATTTGTATCATTGTCCGATTGTTCATCTATATCACTTTCGTCAATTTCGTCAATTTCGTCAATTTCATCAATGTCATCCATGTCATGCATGTCATCCATGTCGTCATCATTTTCCCCATTATTCAGGAAATCGTCATTATCTTCCTCTTCATTAAGTTCTTTATTTTCTTGATCACTTAATCTATTGTCATCATGGTCAGGAGAATTGTAGGTATCTCTTTCATTTGTGTGGTCAGTCACATTTTCATTAGTTATCATGTTTTCTACACTTTCTTTTGCTACCTCTTTGATGTCACTTGTTGTTTTACTTAAATTATCCATTTTGTTGAATGTTTGAATTAATAATAAATTAAAATTAGTGAAAGAATCACGTTATCATTTACATAATTAGATTTTATACTTTATTAATTATAAGATTACTGCGAAGTGATTTAGCACATAAAAGGTAGGATTTGCATCATTCTAATAATTGCTTGCAATCAAATAAGAGATAAGAGAAATAACCATAATAAAAAGAATGACTGAAAATATTGTAACAAGTAAAGAGGAATATTTATACTCCCCTTTTTTAAGTAATTTGATTGTTTGAATGTATCGGAGATAAGCTAGTAAAATTATAAGTGCTCCGGCAATTAAGAAGCCAAAACCCATATTAACGGTATAGTCGCTAATATGTATTGGTATTTCTTGAATATTCTTAGTTGGAATATGTTTTAAGAACAGTGAAAACTTAACAGTAACAAAACCGAAAACGAGTATCCCTACAGCAGTACGAATCCACGATAGAAAAGTTCTTTCATTGGAAAGAAATTCATTTATAAAATACTTATCATCTTTATTTTCCATTATTCCGTTATCAACAATTAATAATTGTAAAATTATTTTAAAGTTTTGGAAAGGTCTTATATGTTTCGTTTAAATTGTTCCAAAATCTTTATGTTGGTTTTTGTTTTACAAGACTTGTATTGAATGTAGTTTTAATATTCCTTTAAATAGTAAGGCGCAGCAGCAACAAAATACTACATACAATTTAATTAAATTGTATGTAGTATTTTGTATTAATTTTTTATTAGAATTAAAATAATATAAATTTCTTTTATGATTCTGTAAGATGATAAGTGTGTGGATGATATAAATTTACAAAACAGAATTCAAGCTAATCTTTAATAATTAATTTTTACGTTGTAGAAACAAAAATGAAGAAAAAATTGAATTTTAGTTTAAGTCTAGCTTTAAGCTTTACATAAAAAATTGAATCGATGCTTGTTGCAAACGAAGGTCACGGGTAGTCAGGTTGTTGAAGTAGCTGTAACGGCGTATGTCCTTTCCACCCGTTCGGGCATACATAAAAAGCCTACGTCTCCATTGTTCAAGGGGAATTAGTAACACAACAATAGTCCAAGCATCGATCAATTTTTTAAAAAAAATTTCATAATGAATTTTAGTAAGATTCAGTTATTTTAATTTTTCATCTTCCATTGGATTTTAGGATAGTTTTAAGTTTTTCGTGTGAATCGCATTTAGCTTTAAGCTACTTATTTTTTTAGTTTTGCTATTACAATTACTATTTATTTACAAGTAACAAAAAGTGATATTCAATCTAGATGGTATGTTTTTTTTAATACTTAATTCAAGATTTTCATTAAAATTAAAACTTGAATTCGATTGTGGTATAAAAAGTGATAGGATCAGAGGGGATAATTCCTGGACCTGGATAACCAGTAGCTCTTCTTGTAAAATAGGTATTATTGGTAAAATTTGTTAATCCCGTTTCTAGCTTAAATTGCTTACATTTATAAGAAAGAGATATATCGCCCACATAGTAACATGGGATTTGCCCTGAAGTACCATTGCTTATTGCATTAGCACCAACCTTTGAATTAGTAGCATCAGTAAATTGAGAGGAAACGTACGAAAATTGAATACTCGCCATAAAGTTTTTATATCCTACACCAGATCCTATCTTTAAATTTAACATTGGTACAAATTCTACTTCCTTTCCTTCAATTCCTTTTTGCTCTGATCTTAAATAATCTGAACCTGTAAAAGCTGCATTTGTAAAAACATTCCACAAAAAATCATCTGACTTCACAAAGAATGTTTCAGCGATATTCCAATTTAGTAAAGTCTCAAAGCCATAAGTCAATGCCGTTCCAATATTGTCACGATAACGATAGAAAAGCCCACCTATTTCAGTATTATATTCTCCTATTTTGTCATTGTAATACAATGCGTAAACACTCGAATCGAAACTTAATTTATTTCTAAAATTTCCACGAATACCAATATCTGAAGTATATCCTTTTTCGTCAGAAATGCCAGGTGCGATTGCTTGATTAGAATTTACAGTTCGGATGTCATTGAATGTTACAGATCGGTAATTCTGAGAAATATTTCCATATACTTCTAAGCTATTTTTGGGTTTAAAACTTAGTCCGACACCAAATAAAACAAAATTTCTATCCTTGACATTCTCTTCAAAAATAGTTTCATCTAATATTATGTTTCCTGCTAAATCTCGATTAATCTTTCTGTAGGAACCATTTGCCTCTGTTCTAATTTTTTCAATTCGAAATCCAGGAGTGATAGAAAATTTAGAACTAATCTTAAAAATATTCTCACCGAATAGGGAAAAATTTAGATTTGGATAATGATAATCAGATTGGTTTTCGAAAAAAGGAAATTCATTTGTAGATAAATTAAAATCAGCATTGCTTCTTGAACTTCCTGGTCCTTGAATGCCAGTATTATTAGATTGGTAATATTTACCTCCTATCAAAAAAGCACTTAAATTATCATTAATGCTATACCTCTTAAGGTATCTCGCTTCTGCTCCCCAGTTAACAAAATCTCCAGTAATCAAATCTCGTACGGTGTCGACCTCATCCGGAATAGAAACTCTATTAGGACGGAAACCAACTGTTTTTCGGCTTGCATCTAAACCAAAAAATTGTAAAGAAAAATCAGCGTTATGTTCAAAATGATGTTTGAATCGCAGCGCATATAAATTCCAATTTACACCAAACCAATTTCGTTCACGATTGCTTTGATTTGAATTAGAATTAAACATTTCATCTGTTAAACCTCCTGCTTGATGTGCTAAGTAATTAAAATAAGTGTAGTCAAAGTGTAAAGAAGTATTTTTAGTGAATTGATAATTTAAGTTTATAAAATAATTTTTACTTTCAAAATCAGAGTTTGGTCTAAAACCATCTCCTTTTTTATAGTTTATAAAAGTATAGTAACTGAATTTTTTTGAAGTTCCACTTAAACTGCTAAAATTAGTGTACAACCCATGAGACCCAATTGTATTTCTCGTCAAAAACTCAATAGGTTTATCAACTGGTTTTCTTATTTTAAAATTTACTAATCCACCAAACTGTGTTCCATATTGAAGGGAAGCTGCACCACGAATAACTTGTATTTCTTCCAAAGCTTCAGTTGGAGTAGCGTAGTAACTTTCCGGGTATCCTAATACATCTGCACTAATATCATAATCATTTTGACGCGTATTAAAATTAGAGGTTCTATTAGGATTTAAACCTCTTCCTCCTATGCTTAATTGCAAACCTCCGTCCGAGCTTTCATTGATTGTAAGCCCTACTACTTGTGCATAAATTTGCCTTGCATTATTTGTTGCTTTATTAGCCAAAAGGTTAGAAACTGCTATAACCTCCGTTTTTTTACCAGCATAGATAGCTGTTTCCTCAATATCCTTTAGTTTATTTAATGTAAATACCTTAGCGCGTTCCTTACTTACTATCACCTCTGAAAGTGAATTCATTGCACGCAAAGTAATTACTAAATTATTGGTAGGTGCGACAATCACTTCATCTGTAATAGCATAATTATCTTTATAAAATAGAAAATTGTAAGATCCTTCATTTGTAACGATCATTTCAAAATAGCCATTAGCATCGGTAGTACCTTTTTGATTGGTACTGCTATTAATGACTTCTACCGCTACTATTTTTTTACCCATCGCGTCGTGCACAAAACCAGAAATTTTATTTTGTGAAAATACCGAGGTGGAAAATAAAAAAATTGTAAAAAATTTAAAAACCTTTGATAGTGTCATTAAATGGAAGAATCCATGATTTGTGTTGGAAAGATTCATATTCTTTAGCTAAATTTATGGAGGGATTTATATATGTTTTACTCAGTCTACCGTTTAGTGCAACGTAACTAGCGACATACACTTCAGGATTATTGACTCCTGCTTTTTTGTAATAATTATGTAAAAAATGTGCGTATTCTAAAATAAAATCAGGTTGAAAAGCCATTTGTTTTTCCTGAAAAGCAGATAGAAATTGATGATTGATTACCAAAATCTCTTGCTTTGTACGAGCATCAACAACTTTGAATTCTGTATATCCAGCTTTCTCCATTAACATTACCCGCCAAGAGAAACGAAAACCTTCCTCAGTCCAAAATAATTCACCTGGATAGGCTAAGTATCGAAAAGGGAACACTAATTGAAAAACTAAAAACAGTCCCAAAATCACACGCTTTATTAGACTAAATGAATTTAAATTTTCGACTAACACTTTTGAATTTTGAAACATTGCTATGTTAAAGTTCAATGCTTTGATAATTCTTCTCAATATTTTTAAATGGAATGAAGATTCAAAAAACACTAAACTACTTACAATCATTATGTATGGGAATACCCCAATTGGAAATAATATTTTTGTTATTAAATGGAAAATAACAACTAATACAAATGCAAACCAGCGCGTTCGTTTGTACAGTAATAAAAAAGGAATGCTTAAGTCATAAATCATTCCACTCCAACTAAACGCATAATGAACCCAACTCTCGTTTAATAAATCTCCTAGAAAGGGCAAATTTGAATTGGTAGGCAACCAAATTTTTAAGGGCATTGCCTTAAAAAGCCAATCGGAATTAATCTTAGCTAACCCTGCATAGAAATAGACAATACTTAATAATAATTTTAAAACATCTGTCGTCCAGCGTGGAATATACTCAAATCTTTTCTGGGCATTTCGATAAGCATCTATTGAAAAAAATGCGCTAGCCGGTAAAAAAATAAGAACAAAACTAATTACCGAAATAAAATAATAATGATTAAGGTAAGTGGTTTTATCCATCAATTCAATATACGTAAAACTCAGAAAAAAAATTAAGGCTGAGAATCGATATTTATATCCTAGTGCGATTCCTAGTGCTGCGATAAATGCAATGAAAAATATTAAGTAGGTGTAAATTCCAATAGGACGAACCCATTCAAATCCATAATAAGTAAAATGAAATAAGGGTTCAATGTAAAATTTGTCAACCCATCCGTAACTAACAAATCGAAGTAAACTCAAACACATCATTAAACCAAAAGCCAGCCTAAAAAAAGCTAACGTTCCGGCTGATGACTGTTTACTTAGATAATCTTTGATTGCTTTGTTCATAATTAATCTCCATCTCCATCAACATAGTCAATAGAAATATTTAATGCTTGCATCATATCTAGCTTAGTATATATAACTAATTTCTGCATAGCATCATAAGTAAGTAACATTTTTGAATTATCAGCATTTACTTGATTGGAAAAACTTTCATTCAATACTGAAGTTGAATTTAATACCGCATCATACTGCTTATTAATAGTGCTACTTAAAAGTACACCATCACGCTCCGCTTTTACATAGTCAAGGAATGATTTAAGACCTGCTCCATTTATTTCAGAAGTAGTACTTTTTCCATTAAAAAAATCTTTAGAAGACTGAATAGCAATTTTTAATAAGGTTTTTGAAATATCATTTTTATAAAACCCTTCTACTTTTTCAGGAAACTTAATTTCATTTGAAAATTTACCTGCAGCAATTCCAACTTTAGCGGTTCTGATATCTTTTTCAAAATGTTTCACAAATGCATTTGTTGTACTGTTTACTGCACTTGTAACGGAGGTACCATTGTTTTTAACGTAAGTATCTCGAAAACTTGTCTTCCAGTCATTAAGGACGACTGTGCTATTATCATTAATTTTTTTTACGACTGCTGATAAATAGTCTTTATACTTTGCTGCGTTAGCATCAGATGTATAGAACTTAAGAACACTAGCATCATCAGTTCCTAATCCATTCAATAAATAATCGATTGCTGGGTATCCTTGCTTTGCATATTGGGCATTCAAATTTAAATTATAGCTACCAGATGCTATGTTATTTTCGATTCCAGCAACATCAGTAGGATAGGTATTGCTGATTTCATTTAAACGAATTTCCTCTGCTTTACCAAAATTAAACAGCGCTACTGATTGATATGATTTATACGCCTCGAACCAAGCATTTCTCAACAAATCAAGATTTACAGTATTTGGAGTATTAAAAAATAAAGTTGTGGCACTTTCTAACAGAACTGTTTTCTGTTTATAAATTTCGTAACGTGGCACGATAATATTATCTGCCCAATTTGTCAAAAGTGCCGCTCTATCAAAAGCATTAGGATTGCTGGTAGTGTCTGTATCTGAGTCGTTTGACGAACAAGATATAATAATCCCAAGTCCGAAAAATAAAAATAATAGCTTCTTCATTAAAAATTTTTTTACAAAAATACAAAAGTCAAATAAGTTATTTGAATTTATTCTAAATTAATTTAAGGTTTTTTTATGCTCAACGAACTTTTCAAAAATGGTAGCAAATTCTGATAATTAGACAAATGTTAAATCTTAAATTTCTTCGAACTAAGAAATATTTATTAAATAAATATTTTTATATTTGCCCTTCTTTTTAATTAATCTAAATAACAATAATATGAATAAGGCATTTTTAAAAGCAGTTTTTATCTTTACAATTGGTGTGACAGTTGCATCTTGTACTAGTGATGATAAGTCTACGGAAGTTGAACAGAAAGTAACAAAGAAGCAAGTAATTGAAAATTATGCCACGATAGCATATGCTAATTACAAGCAAGCTTATGATGATGCCGTACTTTTAGAAAAAGCAGTAACAACTTTTACAACCACGCCTTCAGAGGCTAATTTTGTAGCTGCAAAAAATGCATGGAAGGTCTCAAGAGAAAGTTATGGTACGACTGAAGCTTACCGTTTTGCAAATGGACCAATTGACACCGGAGATAATGGTCCAGAAGCATTAATTAACTCATGGCCATTAGATGAAAACTTTATTGATTATGTTGATAATAATGGAACATCGACACAAGATGGAATCATTAATCAAACTCTACTTTATCCTATAATTAACAAAACTGTGCTGCTGACAATTAGTAAAACGGAGTCAGGCGAAAAGAATATAGCCGTAGGTTATCACGCTATTGAATTTTTATTGTGGGGACAAGATTTGACAGACCCATCTGAGAAAAAAGCAGGACTAAGACCTTATACTGATTATCTGCAATCTGCGGCTGGAACTGCAAGAAATCAAAAAAGAAGAGCAGATTATTTAAATGCTTGTGCCGATGTTTTAACTGATAATTTAGACTACTTAGTAAATCAATGGAAAGTTGGAGGCGATTATAGAAAAGAATTTTTAGCCTTGGCAGAAGATACAGCCTTAAAAAACATGTATTTAGGGATCACTACTCTAGCGTTAGCAGAATTGCCAGTTGAACGTATGGATGTTGCATTAGAAAATGCAGATCAAGAAGACGAACACTCTTGTTTTAGTGATAATACGCATAGAGACATCGCTTTAAATTTACAGGGAGTTATTAATGTCTATCAAGGAAAATACGGCACTATAGATGGAGCGTCCTTAGAAGATCTAGTTAAACAAGTGAATGAAACTAGTTTTACAGACACCGCTGCTTCAATAAAAGACGCACTAGCAAAAGTTGCAGCAATGCAAACTCCTTTTGATCTAGCAATCTCAGGTGGGACAGCATCAAATGAAGGAAAAAAAGTTACAGCAGGTTCTTCTGCGATTAAAGTTTTTGGAAAAAATTTACTTGCTGGAGCAGCTAAAATTGGATTAATTGTTAATGGCTAATTATATAATAATATATAACTATCAAGTGCTCTTCAAATAGAGCACTTTTTTGCATTTACTATGAAAAAGATTCTAAAAATTTTCCTTACACTTTCTCTTACAACGGTACTGGGATGCAGTAATACCGACGAAATTTATGTTGATCTGCAAGTAGATGAGAAAGAACAATATTCTGGCGGTGATTTTACTGCTTTTAATACTTCAGAAGAAGCCTTTGGTTTTGCAGGTACTAATTTGACAAATAGTGAACAGATAGATTTTGGGGTGGGCAACTCTTTTTTTAGACAAAGTTGGGTATCCGCACCTGCTTCAACAACAGCTAGAGATGGATTAGGACCTTTTTTTAATTCAGTTTCCTGTGCTAATTGCCACTTTAAAGACGGAAGAGGTAGACCACCAGCATTTGATGGTGAAAAATCTCGCGGACTATTATTGCGTTTAACTACGGAAGGTAATTATCCTGATGGAAGTGATTATGTAGATCCTATTTATGGCGGGCAGTTGCATGATAGTGCTATTTTAGGACATTCTATTAAAGGTTCCTATACAGTTTCATATCAAACAATTATAGAGAAATTTGACGACGGAACAACGGTTGAGTTACAAAAACCTAGTTACCACATTAGAGATTTAGGGTACGGAAGTCTGGGAACTTCTACAAAAATTTCACCTAGGATAGCGCCACAAATGACTGGCTTAGGACTGCTAGAAGCGATCGACGAAAGCACTATTTTGGCTTTTGCTATTGACAATAATAAAAATGAAATTTCAGGAAGGCCAAATTATGTTTATGATATACTTACAAAGTCTACCAAAATAGGACGCTTTGGATGGAAATCAAATCAGCCAAACGTTCGACAACAAGTTGCTGCAGCATTTTCTGGAGATATGGGTATTACGTCCTATTTATTTCCCAATGAAAACTGTCCACCAGGCGTAAATTGCGACGAAATCCCAAATGGTGGAACTCCAGAAATAACAAACATAAATTTAGATAGAGTAGCCGTTTATTCAAGTACACTTGCAGTTCCTGCACGAAGAAACCATAAAGATCAAAATGTATTAGCTGGTAAAAAAACTTTTGAAACTTTACAATGCGCTTCTTGCCATATACCAAAAATGAAAACTGGAAATACACACCCTATAGTGTCATTAAGAAATCAAACTATACGTCCATACACCGACTTGTTATTGCATGATATGGGTCCCGGTTTAGCTGATAATGCAAAGGATTTTAAAGCTTCAGGTAACGAATGGCGAACACAGCCTCTATGGGGTATAGGATTAATTCAAACGGTAAATAAACATACCAATTTACTACATGATGGTCGTGCCAGAAATATTGAAGAAGCTATTTTATGGCATGGAGGTGAAGCGCAGAAAAGTAAAGACGGCTATAAAAAACTTTCAGCACAGAATCGAAAAGATTTACTTGCATTTATAAATTCGCTGTAATAACTTGGCTGTTATTAATGACTGCCTTTTTTTATAAAATGTATTATCTAATTACAATTTTTATAATTTTGAAAGGAAAGACTGAATATTTTTATAACATTCTAATGTCACTTAAAACTAATTTAAAATATGTCCTTTTAACGTACTTTCATTAGATCAATTATGTAATTGTAGTACAACAATTATGTAAATTTGATAACAGGTTGTAGTATTACTTTTATTGTCATAAAAATTAAAAAATCACATTACTGAAAACAGGTATTTTACTTGTTTAGAAATCAATTAATTCATTTAAAAATATTTCTAAAGTTTCATAATATCCTTAATAAAAGTAGTGTTTAAATAGACTTTAAAAGATGGAAACTACACCGCAAGCTGCAACATCATTTTATGATTATCAGCAAAGAGATATAGCAACAATTTTTGACACAATAAAAAGTGAAGTAAAAAGCAAGCTTTTATACCAGTTGCCAACTGGTGGTGGAAAAACTATGGTTTTTTCTGAAATAGCCAGACAATTTATTGAGCAATATGGTCAAAAAGTAATGATAATAACGCACAGGAAGGAACTTTCTAGACAAACTTCAACTATTTTAAGAAAGCTTACAGTTCACAATCGAATTATAAATAGTAAGAGTAATACTTTTATAAATCGTTCCAACTGTTATGTAGCGATGGTTGAAACATTGCGTAATAGAATTAAAGCAAAGAAAATTAAGACTAAGGAGGTAGGACTTGTCATTATTGATGAAGCGCATCATAATTCATTTAGAAAATTAACTAAGAGCTTTAAAAATGCGTTTGTAATTGGAGTAACAGCAACACCTTTCAGCTCTGATATTTCAAAACCTATGAATCGATATTACAGTAAGCTTATTACTGGAGAAAGCATTGGAAATTTAATTGATAAAGGTTTCCTTTCTAAGCCCAAGTCATTTATTTATGAAGTAGAATTGAATTCTTTAAAAACTGGAATCCATGGAGATTTCACAGTTAGTTCCTCAAATCAATTGTATAGTTCTGCTCCAATGCAGGAATTGTTACTGAATAGCTATAAAGAAAACGCTTTAGGTAAGAAGACCTTAATCTTTAATAATGGAATTGCAGTTTCGCAACAGGTAGAAGAAAATTTCAAAGCAGCTGGAATACCAATAAGACACTTAGACAATAAAACTTCTGATGAGGAACGTAAGGAAATCTTGAAATGGTTTAGAACCACGAAAGATGCCGTTCTTACTTCGGTATCTATTCTTACAACCGGTTTTGATGAACCGTCAATTAAGCATGTAATATTAAATAGAGCCACGACATCGATTACTTTATATCATCAAATGATAGGACGAGGAGCAAGAAGACTATCTTCAAAGAAATCATTTGGAATTACTGATTTAGGAAACAATATTCAGCGATTTGGACCATGGGAAGCTCCTTTAGATTGGAATTACATTTTTAATCATCCAGATGCTTTTGCTAAAAAATTAAATTATCAAGCAAGTTCTGCTTCAGCTGCACAATCAAATGCCATTACAGCAGAAATGCGAGCGCTTTTTCCTAATACATTAGAAATGGCTTATGATATAGAAGAGAATTACCAGGAAGCGATTGATAACGATAGAAAACCAAAAACAGTCATTCAACAATCTATTAGACAACATACAAAGATGTGCTTAGATAATTCAGAAACATTGTCTCAAGCTATAGCTTTAGCAGTAGAATTACTTCCTGAAATAGAATGGCGCGTGAAGCAATACGTAAAATGTCTTGACAACGCGAGCAAGAATTATAAGGAATGGCTAATTGAAGATTATCAAAATCGCCTTAAAGGTTTGATTATAAAATTGTATTCTAGAGTAAATACATTATAAAATGTTTAAATATGAATAGTGTGAGTTTCTGTTACTGTGTTTAGGTACAGTAAACAAGAATTTAAAAAACTTAATTAAAACTCAATAATAATAAATGGAATTTATAAAATTAAAGAGAAAAATTGCGATAGTTGGAGGTGGTCCAAGTGCATTATTTATGTATAAAAGATTAATCGAATCAGGATTTAATCATTTTGAAGTTGAAATCTTTGAAAAAAATAACAATTTAGGGTCAGGTATGCCTTACAGTCCGTTAGGAGCAAATATCGAGCATGTAACAAACGTGTCTGATAATGAAATCCCAAAAATAGTTACGTCAATTTCTGAGTGGATACATACGGCACCTAAAAATTTATTGGAAAAGTTTAAAATTTGCCCAGATAATTTTAGTGAATACAAGGTTTTACCGCGTTTGTTTTTTGGTCATTATTTAACTGCCCAATTTGAATTATTGCAGCAATCGGCTGTTTCAAAGTCTATCTATACGCAAGTTCATTATGGAACTACAGTAACAGATATTGATTATGATAAAAGGAGTAAAGAGATTTGCATTAAAACTAGTGATAGTATAAGTCAATTTGATGATGTAATTATTTGCACTGGACATAATTGGCCCATTCGTTATGAAGGAAAAATTAAAGGCTATTATGATGCTCCATATCCACCCTCCAAATTGGCTAAACAGTTTAATCATAGTGTAGCAATTAGAGGTTCTTCACTTACGGCTATTGATGCAATTCGTACCCTTGCTAGGAGTAATGGTTGTTTTTATAAAAATGATAACGATGTTTTAGAGTTTCGTTCTGATGAGAACAGTCCCGAATTTAAAATTATAATGCATTCGCGAAATGGTTTATTACCAGCAGTTCGATTTCATCTAGAGGATTCGCATTTAAATAGTGACTCTATACTAACAGAGGAAGAAATTCTATTACACAGGAAAAAGAATGATGGATTTCTCTCATTAGATTTCCTATTTCAAAAAAACTTTAAAGATGCTTTTATTGAAAAAGATTATGAATTTTATAAAAGCATCAAAGATTTATCTATTGAAGAATTTGTAGATAAAATGATGGATTTAAGGGAAAGAATTGAACCATTTCTGCTCCTTAAAGCAGAATATGTTCAGGCTGAAAAGTCTATTAAGAGACATGAAAGTATTTACTGGAAAGAAATGTTAGCGGTTCTAAGCTTTGCTATGAATCACCCTGCAAAGTATCTTTCTGCGGAAGACATACAGCGCCTACAAAAGGTACTTATGCCTTTAATATCACTTGTGATAGCTTTTGTGCCTCAAGAATCGTGTAGTGAGCTTCTAGCTTTGCATCAAGCGGGTATTTTGCAAATTGTTTCCGTAGGTGAAGATAGTGTTGTGGAACCGGTTATTGAAGGAGGAATTAAATATAAGCTTTATGGTGACCATGATAAAGAAAATATTTTTTACTATGAGACTTTTATTGATTGCATAGGTCAGCCGCACTTATCTTATGAAGATTTCCCATTTAAAAGTATGCGGGATCGAAAAATTATAACCCCTGCAACTTTTAGATTTAAATCTACAGAAATTGCGAAAAGCACATTAGATGCAGCAAGTTGTATCGTCACAGAGGATAGCAATCATAATTACTACTTACGTGCTTCAGGAATTGCAATCAATGATAATTATCAAATTATAGACCAATATGGCGCATATATTAAAAACGTTTATATAATGGCGGTGCCTTATATTAGTGGTTTTAATCCAGATTATTCTGGATTAGATTTTTGTGAAGCAGCTTCCTTACGTATTGTCCAAAGTATTTTTGCAGAGGTATAATGTCTAAAATTTTGAATTTCAAAATTTTGATAAGTTTAAAAAAAATTATAAAAATTAATTTTATATGTTAATATTTTTCAACAAAATTAAATATAGTATTGATTAATTGACAACTTAGTTGCACAATTTAAAGTGTAAATTTTACCATGAATGAAGTTTAAATTATTATTAAATATAATTAAAAGAAAACCAGGTTAACAAAAAAATGTAGTCATTGAGTTTATTTATCAACATTTTAACCTTCAGTAACTGATAAATAAAATAAAGTTTCTTAACATACACGTCAATTTAAGAGAATTCGAGGTAGTTAAAATTCTATTTACAAAATTTATAGTTGTTCTTTATCTGTTTAGAATCAATTGCCAAAAATCAATTTTTATAAGTTAGTGTAATAATTTAAAATTATAAATTTATAAAGTATCGAAGCTTAAGTAACGGTTTATAATTTTACTACACTGATTATATCATACCATCTTATTCCTTGGTAAATTAATTTCATGAGCTCTTGGATAGGGATCTCTGCTAGTTCTACTCACATCTTCTTTGATATTTTCCTGAGTGATATACTGATGATCTTTGGCATCAGAATATCTTGGATCAGGGACAAAAGGCATTTTAGCCATTTTTAAAATCGTAACTGTAGGGAAATGATAGTCTACTTCGACTATTCCTAATAGTAAATAACAGCCTCCACCTTGAAAAGGAAACTGAATTAAGTTATCCGGAAAGTGCGTTGTATCAAAGTAATTACCTTCATGATCAATCCAAGTTCCAAAGTACATGGTTCCCCTTACCGTAGGAACTTGTTTTCTAGAAATTAGGTATGCTAACATGCGAACTTGCTTTTTATGATGCAGGATTAAATCTTTAGCCATTACATCACCGCGAAAAGGACTTTGCAATAAATCAAAAACGGTAAATGAAGTGGGGAAGTCTAAAAGGTCAATTTCGTCAAAAGCATCTTCAAAACGAGAGCGTTCTAGAGTTGGTAATTTATATTCCTTTACTGATTCTTGCAGCAATAACATTTGATTGTCAGTTACAGATGAATTAAATAGCAAGCTCGCTAAAATTAGTAGTTGGTTTTTAGTTTTTCCAGTTTCACGAAAAGCACCAATAAATATTAAAAGCTTCAAACTTTCTAAACCTATTTTTACTCTGTTGCAAAAATCCTCCATAGAAACATAGTCTCCATGAAGTTCGCGTTCCTTTAAAATAGCATTCGCTAATTTTTCGGGAAGACCTTGTAAATGCATAAATCCCAAATAAATCGAATCACCATAAAGCGTTGTGGTGAACTCACTTTTATTTACACATGGATTGTGGATAGTTGCTCCAGCCATTCTTGCTTCATGAACATAAACTTCCGTTCTATAGAACCCTCCTTGATTGTTTATCACAGCAACCATAAATTCAATAGGATAATATACTTTTAAATATAGACTTTGATAACTTTCAACTGCATAAGATGCCGAATGCGCCTTACAAAAGGAGTATCCTGCAAAAGACTCTATTTGCCTGTAAATCTCTTGACTAAGCGCGTCTGCATGACCTTGTTTAGCACAGCTTTCAAAAAAGTGATCTTTTACTTTTTGTAAAGCTGTTAAGGATCGTCCTTTTCCGCTCATAGCTCTTCTTAAAATATCGCCATCAGCTGCAGGTAATCCGCCATAATGCAAAGCAATCTTAATTACATCTTCCTGATAAACCATAATTCCATAAGTTTCTCCAAGCTGCTCTTCAAAAACTTTGTGGAAATATTCAAACTGGTCAGGATGATTGTGTCTAAAAATATATTCTTTCATCATTCCAGACTTAGCTACTCCAGGACGAATGATAGAAGAAGCAGCCACTAATATTTTATAATTGTCACACTTTAAACGACGAAGTAAACCACGCATAGCAGGACTTTCAATATAAAAGCAACCTATTGTTTTTCCTTGTGATAAAAAGGAATTGGCTTTAAGTTCATTTTTTGAAATTTTAGTATCTCTTATATTGATGCGTATCCCTCTATTTTTAGCAACTAGTTTCACCGTATCATCAATATGACCAATTCCTCTTTGACTTAAAATATCAAATTTTTCAAAACCGATAGATTCGGCAACGTGCATATCAAATAACACAATTGGAAATCCCTTTGGTGGCATTTCTAATGGCGTGTAAGTGGTGATGGGATCTTCAGAAATTAAGATTCCGCACGAATGCATACTGCGCTGGTTAGGATATTTTTCTAATAACATTCCATATTCCTGCACTTCCTTTACCACACTATTATTCTGCTGCAAACGCATTGGATTCTTGGCAAGATGATCTAATTCGTCTTTTGGTAAACCAAAAACTTTTCCCACTTCTCTAAAAATAGAGCGGTATTTAAATTCCACATTAGTTCCGCAGAAAGCTACATTCTCATAGCCGTAGCGATTAAAGATATATTCTAATATTATATCCCTTTCCTGCCAGCTCCAGTCAATATCAAAATCGGGAGGACTTTTCCTATTTTCATTTAGAAAACGCTCAAAATATAAGTCTAGTTCGATAGGACAGATATCTGTAATCCCTAAGCAATAGGCAATGATAGAATTAGCTCCACTTCCTCGACCAATATGTAGAAACCCTCTACTGTTACTGTATCGAATAATGTCCCAAGTGATTAAAAAGTAACCGCTAAAATTTAATTCATTAATAACTTTTAACTCTTTTTCTACTCGAGCTAAAGCGGCAGGATTTTCTTTTCCATAACGCCAGTTCATACCTTGATGCGCTAAAGTGGTTAACAATGCAATATCACTTTCTCTTGAATTGGTGTAATATTTTTTATTCTTTGGCGTGTCAAAATCGAATTGAAAATCGCAGGACTCAATTACAGCATTAGTATTAGAAAGTATTTGAGGGTACTCTTTATACGCTGCAATTAAGCGTTCTTGCGACACCATCACTTCTGAAGTAGTCGCAATATCAGATGGTTCTAATTTTGATAACAGAATATTGTTATCGATGGCACGTAATATTTTATGGAGCTTGTATTCTTTTTTGGTTCTAAAAGTAACTGGCTGAAGAATTACTAATTTGTCAAAGTTCCCTTTGTATCCAAATAGTTTGCCCACCTCTTCAGGTCTGATTCCAATATATTCATTTGTTTTTAAAAATGCGGGTGCACTTTCAAAAGCATAAATAATTAGTACAGCTTCAAAAGTAGGAGCTTCTACAGGGAGAGCAATATCTTTAAAGTTGTGATGGGTTAAAAAGCGGTTCATTTCTGCTAATCCACTTGCATTTTGAGCTAAACCAATATATCTAAATTCACTATTTGATCTAAATTCAATGCCTACTATCGGCTTTATGTTTACATTTTTACAAGCAGTAATGAAATCATAGATTCCAGTAACGGTATTAATGTCAGTAAGTGCCATTGCAGTTAGCCCACAAGCAACCGCCTTCTCGATTAAGTCATCGAGAGGAATTGTTCCATAGCGCAATGAATGATAAGAATGGCAATTGATATACATAATTTATGATTTACGCTTTAAAATAATGTCTTTAGAATTAGGCTTCAAAGATGCTCCTGCACAACGCATCACAGAGTCATAACCATAGCGACTTTTCATTTTATCCATAGCAGCATAGAGTGAAAGCATTTCCTCTGTATCTTCAAAAAGATCTATTTGATACGTTCCACGAACTAAACCGCTAAAACGGATTCCAACTAATCGCAAGCGCAT
This sequence comes from Flavobacterium pygoscelis, assembly GCF_023162025.1. NCBI lineage: Bacteria > Pseudomonadati > Bacteroidota > Flavobacteriia > Flavobacteriales > Flavobacteriaceae > Flavobacterium > Flavobacterium pygoscelis. The sequence continues at coordinate 78,243 of NZ_JALNUB010000009.1, forward strand.
TCTCCGCTGATATAAAAGATCAAAAAGTCCTAATACTTTTTTAGTAAGTAAATGGTCTGCTGATGTATAAGCGATTTTGCATTGTCTGGTTTCTGTATCAAAATTAGAATAGCGAATCTTGACAACAATAGTTGAAGTAAGCCATTCTTCTGAGCGCAATTGAAATGCTAGTTTTTCAACCATTCCTGAAAGAATTGATTTTAAGTGCACAATATCAATAGTGTCTTGCGTAAATGTATGCTCGCTTGAAATTGCTTTACGTTCCGTATAAGGCTCCACGGGATTATTGTCAATTCCGTTAGCTTTTTTCCAAATCTCTACTCCATTTTTGCCAATCATTCTTTGCAACACTTCTGCAGGCATTTCAGAAAGAGTCTTTATAGTTCTAATCCCAATTCGTGATAAAAGTTGAAAAGTAACATCACCAACCATAGGTATTTTTTGGATTGATAAGGGATTCAGAAAGTTTCTTACTTGGTCTTCAGGAATATCTAAGTGTCCTTTTGGTTTTCCCTCTCCAGTTCCTATTTTAGAAACTGTTTTATTAATAGATAGAGCAAAGCTTATCGGTAATCCAGTTTCTTTCAATACCCGCTGTGCTAGGTCATTTGTCCATTGGTAACAACCATGAAAACGATCCATTCCTGTTATATCGAGATAGAACTCATCGATACTTGCTTTTTCAACTATTGGTGCTTTTTCTTGAATTACTTCTGTAACCAAATGGGAAAGTTGAGAATAACGTTCCATGTCTCCTTTAATGACCTTGGCTTGCGGACAAAGTTTTAAAGCCATTGCTGTAGGCATAGCAGAACGCACTCCAAAACGTCTTGCTTCATAAGAGCAAGAAGATACAACTCCACGATCTCCTCCACCAATAATTAGAGGGATTCCTTCCAGCTGAGAATTATTCAACCTTTCGCACGATACAAAAAAAGTATCTAAATCCATATGTACAATTGAGCGTCTCATTTTATTTAATTTGAAATTTCAAAATTAGTACATATAATAACATTTTTTAGTATATTTGTTGTTATAAATTATAACATAATTATTATGTCCTTATTTTCAGACAATATCAGAGCTTTGCGAGCAAAGCATAAATTATCTCAGGAGAAAGTAGCTGAAGGCCTTGATATCACTAGAGGTCGCTATGTAAAGTACGAGGACGGAACTTCGGAGCCACCCTATGAAATTTTAAAAAAAATAGCTCGATTTTATCAAGTTAGTTTGGATCTTTTATTGTTTGTGGATGTTAGAACAGTGGATTTAGATACCCTTCTTAAATTAGATAATAATCGCATTATTTTGCCAATTCAAGTAGATAGTTTTGGCGAAAATCGTATCGAAGTTGTAACACAAAAAGTTAAAGCAGGATATTTAAGTGGTTATGGAGATCCTGAATATATCGAGCAATTGCAACAGATCTATTTACCTTTTTTAGGAAATGGAAAATATAGAGGATTTCCAGTTGAAGGAGATTCGATGCCACCACATCAAGATGGAGATATAATAGTTGGAAGATATCTGGAGCAATTAGGTGAAGTGCTAAGTGGCAAAACTTATATTATAATTACAAGATCTGAGGGAATGGTTTATAAAAGATTAAATAAGAAAATAGAAAATTCTTTGACCGTTTCGTCGGACAATTTTTTCTATCCTGCATATGAAGTAAGAGCCTCTGATATTTTAGAAATTTGGGAATATCAATGCAATATTGGTCGAAGTGATAAACAATCCGAAGCATTAGAAAGCACTAGCATAAAAAATATGTTTATCGAGTTAAAGAATGAAATAGGTGATTTAAAAAATAAAATAGCGTTAACCAATTAATAGTATTAATAATCAAAGTAATAGCGTCCTTGCGAAAGAGAAATTATTACATCTTAATAATTAAATGAAAAAACAAGAATACGCAATAGTAGATATTGAAACTACAGGTGGTAATGCTAGTTATAGTAAGATCACGGAAATCGCAATTGTAATCCACGATGGTGAAAAAGTAATTGACCGTTGGGAAACACTTGTAAATCCGCAGAAGAATATTCCGCCGGCGATATTTGCCTTAACAGGAATTACAAATGAAATGGTGGAGAATGCACCAACATTTGACTTGATATCTGATCAGGTTTTTGAAATGCTTAATAACAGAGTATTTGTCGCTCACAATGTAAATTTTGATTATTCATTTGTTCGTCATGAATTAGGTGAAGCAGGATTAAAGTGGACCGCAAGAAAACTGTGCACTGTTCGTGCAACCAGAAAAATAAGACCAGGCCTGCCTTCATATAGTTTAGGTAGATTATGCACATCCTTAGATATAGTCTTAGAAAATAGACACCGCGCTGGAGGTGATGCAGATGCTACTGCAATTTTATTCTCAAGATTATTGGAATGGGATGCTGACGCGGAATTAAGCAAGATGATAAAGAATACTGCTCAAGATCAGCGCTTACCGCCAAATCTTCCTCCTCAAGATTTTGAGAACTTACCGGAGAAACCAGGTGTCTACTATTTTCACGATGAACACAGTAAAGTGATTTATGTTGGTAAAGCAATCAATTTAAAAAAGAGAGTTGCATCACACTTTACAGGTCATAAAATTACGCCTCAAAGACAGAATTTTTTAAAAGATACTTATTCTATTTCTTTTGAAATTTGTGCTACAGAATTAATGGCACTATTGTTAGAAGGTTCTGAAATTAAGAAACTATGGCCTAAATATAATAAGGCTTTAAAAAAGTATGAACCAAAATTTGGACTTTTTAATTATGAAGCAAGAAGTGGATATCAGTATTTAGCCATTGGAAAAATTACAAAAAATCAAAAGTGTATTGAAACATTCAGTTCATTATATGATGGAAACAATAAATTACGCGAGTTAGGGACAAAATTTGAAATAGATCATAGGTTTTGTATTTATGGAGGTAACTCTCAAGAAGCAGATTTATTAGATAATTTGAAAGAGGACCTTCCAGATTTAAATAGCCATAATGATAAAATAGACGCTGCCTTAGATTTTTTCAAAAGTAGTTTACCAAGCTTTGCAATATTTGATAAAGGAAGAACTCCAGATGAAAAAAGCTGTATATGGGTTGATAAAGGACACTTTTATGGAATGGGATATATTGCATCTGACATAGTAATTACAGAAATATCAGAAGTAAAAGAACATATTACTAGATATGCATCAAATCAGTATTTCGTTCAAGTAATTAACGCTTTTGCAGAAAAAGCTCCTAGTAGAGTAAGACTTTTAGAAGATTTAAATAGGTGATAATTTTATAATTCTCAACTGAAATTAATGATGTAATTATGTAAGGCTGCTTTTTACGCGAAGTTGTAAATTTGGAATAATGTATAAAATACTGCCATTTAATAAATTAACATAGAAGTAAATCAAATTCTCCAGCAATATGCTCATTAGTAAAACTTAAAATATCTATAGTTTTACTTTTAATTGCATCTGCAGCTTCAAAATCTTCGTCATCTAAAACTATATATTTTTCTTCAATTTTAAATCCCTTCACTATGTCTTCATAGGCAACTTCTTTGCCTGTAGCTTCATTAACACGCTTAAATTTAATATTAGAATGATCTTTTTTGTCAAGCATGTCTAGATCTAAAGTACTTGTTTCAATAGCTGAATAAATTTTGATGGGGATATTTATAAGTCCGAAACTAATTGCTCCTGTCCAAATTGCTCTCATGATATTCTATTTAAATTATTAAATTTATTTAATTGTGGATTTATCCACAGATTCATAATAGGGATGATATTTATAGTCCATTAAAGTGAAATAACTATTATTTAACAGGTTCTAATTCTAATTCCATAAACTTACCAGTAGCAATCGAGCCATCTTCATTTTCCCATTGCGTTATTACATTTTCAATAAATTCAGGTTCAAATCCTATTATTTCCATTACCTGATCTCTAAGCTGTAATTTAACCTTCTGGCCTACTTTATATTCTATACGTTTCTTCAACAAATCCATACTTCAAATTAATTATTGGTGATAATCAAAGTTAAAAATTATTGCAAAATAAAATTTATATCTATAGCTGTAAATTTTATAGAATTATAAACGAAAGTTAATTAAAAAAATTCTGAAAAATAAGCTAGGAATTATATAACATTCAAATATTAAAATATTTTTAAATTTGTAAAGCAATCAAATTAAACACATTATATTATGAAAACTACTGAAAAAGATACTAAAAGTAAAACAGCCACAAAAAGTACAGGTGAGAAAAAAACGGATACTGATAAAAAATCTACAGCTGGAAAAGTAAAAGCAAAATCATCTGCCGCAGATGGACTACGCGAATTATTTCTTGATTCTCTAAAGGATATTTACTGGGCAGAAAAAGCGTTGACTAAAGCTTTACCAAAAATGCAGAAAAATGCAACAAATGAAAATTTAATTGCAGCAATTGAAGATCACTTAGATGTAACAAATACTCAAGTAGACCGTTTAGAACAAGTTTTTAAAATCATTGGAGAAAAAGCAGTTGCAAAAAAATGTGATGCTATGGACGGTTTAATTAAAGAGGGAGCAAGCATAATGGAGGAAACAGAAATAGGTGCTATACGTGATGCAGGTATAATCGCTGCCTCTCAAAAAATTGAGCATTATGAAATTGCAACTTATGGTACTTTAGTAGCATTCGCTAAAACTTTAGGAGAAGATGAAGCAGCTGAATTGTTAAGTGTTACACTTGCTGAAGAAAAAGAAGCTGATGTTACGCTAACAGAAGCAGCATACAATACAATTAATTTTGACGCAGCTGAGGAAGGCGAAGAAGAGTAAAGTATAACGGGATTTAAAATTAAGAAGGCCCTCAACCATAATGGTTGAGGGCCTTCTTACTAAAGTACTTTTTCTTGGATTTGTAGAGCAGTCGCAGTATATGTTACGGTCTGCTTATATGTTCCTGCAGGCTTACCAAGAAGTACGGTTTTTGCTTTAAGAGCTGAGATAGAATAATCAATACTCAGTGATTTTTGAACCCTGAGGTCGCATTAGTTATTAATTTTTGATCAGTTGTAGATAAAGTGATAGTATTTAAAATTCCTACCATACTCATTTCAATTACCGCTTGTATTTTCGATACGTTTACAGGAATTTTATTTGTACCTTCTGAAAAATTAGTACCTCCAGATTTTACTTTTACATCGAAAATTTTAGATGAAGTTACAATCAAGCTATTTGCTACTGTTACATTTTTTGCTGTGTTATAGTCAGCTGATGTAAAATATTTGGAATCTACAATTCCATTACTAGCTACAGAACCAGCATCAATTGAAATAACGTCAGATAATATTAAATTAACTCTTGTGCTTGCCGCATTTGAAGTAGCTTGAGCTTGTGTGTCTGAAGTTCCAAAGACGAATGCTCCAAGAACTAGTGCAGTGATAACGATTTGTTTTTTCATGATTCTAAATGTTTGATTTCTTGTGTTTTGTTTTTTGTTCCTTTTGAACACTGCAAATCTACGTTAGGTTTAAAATCGCTTTGTAGTGAAACATGTAAATGCATGTAGTTTAATCATAACATGATTTTTTCATTCGAATAAATTTTAATTTATTCTCAACTTATCTTCAGTTTTTAAACAAGTTTATTAAAAATTCATTGGTTTTAAATGGAACAATTTTATTTTCATAGTTATTGCGAATTACACGAATTTAAAATTGCGTTTTTATAATTAATTTTTCTTACTTTTGGGTTGATTTAGATGAAATTTTTTCTTAACCTAAGATTTTACTTTAGTAATATTCTGAATAGTCATTCTTATGGAAAATTTATTGCTTGCCGACGATGATATGGATGATCGTCTTTTTTTTCAAGATGCTGTTGAAGATTTATTTTCGACCACTACTTTATCTACCGTTAGTGACGGAGTTGAACTAATGGAGTTCCTGACAAATAATACAGGTCAATTACCTGACGTTCTTTTCCTTGATTTGAATATGCCGCGTAAAACAGGTTGTGAATGTCTATTAGAGATAAAATGTAATGAAGAATTAAAATTCATACCGGTTGTTATATTCTCTACATCTATGGATATTGATATGGTAAATAAACTGTATGAAATGGGAGCCCATTATTATATTAGAAAGCCAGGTGACTTTGGCATATTAAAAAAGGCAATTAATCAGGCAACAGTATTATTAACTGTAGATAAAATCAATCAACCCGAAAGAAGTAAATTTATTATTCAGTGCTAATACATTTTTAATCATTTCAATTTGGACAATCCATATTATTTTCTGGAAGGTGGAGGCGAAATGGGACTTCAAATTCGCAACAAAGACTGGACACAAACTACGCTAGGAAGTCCAGATACTTGGCCTCAAAACCTACAATCTGCAGTTTCTATCATACTCAATAATCCTTTTCCAATGTATATAGCATGGGGAAAGGAATATCGACAAATTTTTAATGATGCTTATGTGCCCATTTTAGGACATCAAAAGGAGATAGATGCTTTAGGGAAAAGTACTTCTGAAACCTTTTCAGAGGTGTGGCATATTACTGAACCTATTTTCAAAGCTGTGGAACGAGGAGAATCTGTAGGGTTTTCAAACTTTATGTTTCCATTATTAAGAGAGGGCTCGATTCAAAACTGTTATTTTGATTTAGCATACAGTCCTATTTTTTTGCAGGATCGATCCATAGGAGGAATTTTAATAACCATTTTTGAGACTACCGCTAAGAACCTCGCAAATGAGGAACTAAATAAAAGCGAGAAGCGATTTAAAGCTATTGCTGATAATATTCCTAATCTAGCATGGATGGCAGACGAAAAAGGGGATCTATATTGGTATAACAAACAATGGTATGATTATACGGGAACCACTTTTGAAGAAATGAAAGGTTGGGGATGGAAGTCCGTTTATCGTGAAGATGAATTGGTAAATATATTGCAAGAATGGAACTTCTCTTTAGAAAAAGGGATACCATTGGAGATGAGCTATGCCATTAAAGGTGCTGATGGAAATTATCAGCAATTTTTAACTAGAGCTCTTCCTGTAAAAAATGAGGAGGGAGAAATTACTACATGGTTCGGTACGAACACAAATATTACCTCTCAAAAAGCTGTAGAGCAGGCGCTCGAAGATAGTAAAAAAGAATTAGAATTTGTAATTGAAGCTGCAGCTCTAGGAACATTTGATTATAATCCAATAACTAATAAATTTTCAGCTAATATCCGTTTAAAAGAATGGTTTGGTTTAAGTGCTGACCAGGAAGTAGACTTAGATGATGCCACAAAGGTTATTGTAGAAGAGCATCAAGAAAATGTTTTAAATGCTATTGCAAAAGCTTTGGATTTTTCTTCGGGAGGTATTTATGATATCGCATATAATATCGTAAATCCTATTTCTAAAAATGAAATTACATTGCATGCAAAAGGTAAGGTGTTATTTGATGAAAATAAAAAGCCATTCCGATTTAATGGAACAGTAGAGGATATTACGGCGCAAAATACTGCTCGTAAACAACTAGAGCAAAGTGAGAATAACTTAAAATCAATCATATTACAAGCGCCTATGGCTATTGCAATTTTGCGTGGCCCAGAGTATATTGTTGAAATAGCAAATGAAAGTGCTTTAGACTTATGGGGTAAAACCGCACAGGAAGTTGATAACATATCTGTTTTTGAGTCCATACCAGAATTATCTTTACAAGGAGTTAAAGAAATTTTAAATAATGTAAGAGCATCAGGAAAACATTTATCTACCACAGAGCTACCATTAAAAATTATGCGATCTGGTACCTTAGCAACTGTTTATATGAACTTCTCCTATGAGCCTATTTACGATGATCAAAGCAACAGTAATAAAATTATGGTTCTTGGATATGATGTAACTACCCAAGTGATTGCTCGAAAAGAAATTGAAAAAAGTGAGCAAAGCATTCGTAGTTTGGTGGGAAGTGCACCATTTCCCATCGCGGTTTATACTGGGAGTGAGATGCGTATTACCCTTGCAAATCAATCCATGATTGATGCATGGGGAAAGGGAAGTGATGTTATTGGGAAATTATATAGAAATCTATTACCGGAATTAGAAAAGCAAAATATTTATGAGCAGATAGAAACGGTTTATAAAAGTGGAATAGCATTTAATGCTAAAAATCAGCCCGTAGCTCTTTTAAAAGATGGATTTTTAAAGGTTCATTATTTTAATTATAGTTTTACTCCACTAAAAGATTCAAGTGGTGCAATTTATGGCGTGATGAACACAGCTGCTGAAGTCACTGAATTGAATGAAGTCAAAGAAAAAATTGAAGAAAGTGAAAAGCGCTTTCGTAATGCGGTGCATCAAGCTCCAGTTGCTATGATAATTGTGCGAGGTCCAGAAAATATCGTCAACATGGTTAATGCTCCCTATTTAGAGTTAGTAGACAAAACCACAAATGATTTACTATCAAGACCTATATTCGAAGTTTTACCTGATGCAGAAGAAACTATAAGTCCTATTTTTAAAGAAATTTATAGAACGGGAGAAGCCTTTCATGGTTATGAATTCCCAGTGACTTTAACACGATTTGGTAAAAAGGAAAACTGCTATTTTAACTTTGTATATCATCCTTTATTAGATTTCAATACCGTAACAGGAGTTATGGTCGTTGCCACAGATGTAACGGCGAATGTTACAGCAAAGAAACTGTTAGAAGAAAATGAGCAAAAATTCAGACTTTTAGCCGACTCAATGCCTCAGTTTGTGTGGACTGCTGATGAAAGAGGAAAATTTAGCTATTTTAATCAAGCTGTGTTTGATTTCTCAGGTTATAATAAGGAAGAAATTATTGAAAAAGGTTGGCTCTCAATTGTTCATGACGATGAAAAAGAAGACAACACTGAAAGATGGATGGACGCAATAGCAACCGAGAAAGATTTTATAATTGAGCATCGCTTTCGAAAAAGTGATGGAACATATCGTTGGCAATTAACTAGAGCTATCCCGCAACGCGATAAAGAAGGAAAAATAAAAATGTGGGTAGGTACTAGTACAGACATTCAAGATCAAAAAATATTTACGAATGAGCTAGAACGAGAGGTTTTAGAACGCACAAAGGAGCTTTTTCAGAAGAATGATGATTTAGAAAAGATGAATAAGGAATTACAGTCCTTTGCTTATATATCTAGTCATGATTTACAAGAGCCTTTACGAAAAATTCAAACATTCGCGACTCAACTTAGAGAAAGAGAGTATGACAATATATCTGAGGGAGGTAAAGATAAGTTTATAAGAATGCAAAGTGCTGCTGATCGCATGCAAACACTTATTCAAGATTTACTTGCTTATTCTAGAACGAGCATTCAAGAACGTGTATATGAGAAGGCAAATATTTCCACTATAGTTAAAGAGGTAAAAGAAGATTTAGAGTACGATTTTGAAGGAAGAAGCACTACTATCAACATTATAAATGACTGCAAAATTGATGTTATTCCAGTTCAATTTAGACAAGTAGTATTTAATTTAATTACTAATTCATTGAAGTTCAGTAAACCTGATTGCGATGCAAAAATTACTATTGACAGCTTAATAGCTTTTGGATCAGAGTTAAATAATTTAAATCTGAAGCAAGATGTAGAGTACTGTTATGTAAAATTTAGCGATAATGGAATTGGATTTGAAGAGGAATACAGTGAGAAAATATTTCAAGTATTTCAGCGCTTGCATGGAAAGGAAAAGTTTCAGGGGACCGGTATTGGTTTAGCGATTGTGAAAAGGATAGTTGAAAATCATCGTGGAATAATAACTGCACATGGAATTTTAAATGAAGGCGCAACTTTCAAAATCTTTATCCCTACTTCCCATTAAAATTTTTAAGAATTTTACTTTATAATCAAAAAAAATACTCGACATAAATATGCCGAGTATTTTTTTTAAAATAGATAAGATTATCTATAAATATCTTGACCTCTATTTGTTTTCCAATTTTGCTCTAAGTAGTCAGCATCTTCGTCATTTCTTGGATGAACTCCCATTACAACATGACCTTTGTTAATACCGGACTCATACAATTTTGCACGATCTTCAGGTATTCCTGAACCAACTAATGCGCCAATAATTCCACCTGCAATTCCACCTGCACCTGCTCCAGCTAATCCAGCTGCTAATGGTCCAGCAACTATTAGTCCTAAACCTGGAATTACTAAACTTGTACCTATAGCTGCAATTACTCCAACAATAGCTCCTACTGTTCCACCAATGGCAGAACCAGTACCTGCAGTTTCAGCCGCTTTAGTTCCTAATTCAGATTTATCATTCTCGTCAGAATAGTATTTTTTTCGTGTCTCATCTGACATTATTAGATTAATGTCCTCTTTTGCATATCCGCGTTCATGTAATGCATTATATGCACTTTCTGTACTTTCACGGTCAGAGAACATTCCTGTTAGCATTTGACCTCTGTCATTGTTGTGGTTGTTGTGATTATTTTCCATAATATTTTTGTTTAATTGGTGAATTATGTTTCTCCTTTTACAAAGTTGGCAAATGCACAAATAAAAAGTCTTACACTATTTTATAGAATTTTTATGTAATTTAAAGTACTGATTGTGAGTGTTGTAAAAATCATTATTTTTGCTTATTTAAAATCCTAAGTACATGTGCTACCACACCATACAAACTAAATTGGCTTTACAAATTGAAAAGCGCTTTAATGCCAAAATTAAGGACAAGAGTTCCTTTGCACCTGATGATCACGTAAATGGATTTACATTTCCTAAAACTCCAATAATTACAAATGAGGATGTTACTATTATAGAGCACTTTAATTGGGGCTTAATCCCTGCTTGGTCAAAAAACGATGATATTAAGGTTATGACTCTAAATGCAAAGATTGAGACTATTAAAGAAAAGCCATCGTTTAAAGATGTTGTCAATCAAAGGTGTTTAATAATAGCAAATGGATTTTATGAATGGCAGTGGTTAGATTCTAAAGGAAAAAACAAAGTTAAATATCAAATAGGAATTGGGAACGAAGAGCTATTTGCCTTTGCAGGACTTTATTCTCGATGGAATGACACCAAATCAGGCCAGGTAATTAATACGTATACAATGTTGACAACTCATGCAAGTCCATTAATGGCCAAGATTCACAATATTAAAAAGAGAATGCCGATAGTTTTACATCCAGAAGATGAAAGTAAGTGGCTTAATTTAACGCCAATCGAAGATTTCGCATATCCTTACAAGACGGATTTAGTGGCTAAGCAAATTTCCAATGATCCACAACATCTATCTTTGTTTTAATATTCATAGTAATTAAAATTTAAAATATGCAACACGTACTGATTTTAAGCACCAAAAGAATAAATATTCCTTCTTCGGATTTTATACCACTAGTAAGTTCATTGATAGATGAAAATGAAATGGAAATCGATTATTTTGGAATTGAAATCGATAATCCAGCAGATTATCTTGATGAGCAGATGAAATTAAAAATCAGTACTACTTCGTTTATTACTATTCATTTTGAATGTGATAAAATTGATTATAGTAGGTATTCGGATGAAGCTATTTTGAAGTTTATTATAGATGTTTTACATTGTGATGAAGAAAAAGAAATAAAAGCAGATGACAAGGATATAGAAATTATCATTGATATGTCTTTAAAATTTTGCAATGACCTACTTCAAATTAACGGTCGTTAAAATGAAATTTGCACTAAATTATTTTCGGTGCGAAATTCAGCAATATATTCACTCAACTCAGTACATTATTAACGTTCATTTTTCAAAGTTCAGTTTAAATTACTTTTAATGTTAAAATGTACTTTTAATAGTATTTGCTGTATTGAAAATTATATAAGTCTCGATTTAATTTTCATTTTAATTTCAGAACTTTTTATTTCAGTTTTAGTAATAATATAATGGTTCTTGCTTTGAGAACATTAATATTATATATACCATTTTATTAAATAGTATAATTGTATTTTAAAAGTAATATTCTTTTTAATCAAAAAGAAACGACTACCCTATTATAAGGTAGAGAGTTTGGTTAGTAAAAAAGTAAATCATTTAGTGAGTACATAAAAAATTAGCTCTTTATAAAGAAGTCTTCATTTGCTCAACAGCGATCAGTATTTCTTTGGATAAAATTTTTGAGTTAGCTTCAGCGTTCTCGTCATCATATCTTAGGTATTTCCAAGTATTTTTAGTGAAACTATCTTTAATTGCGAGTAAGTAAGAACTACCTTTAATTCTTACTTTATTTGCATCCAATTCTTCAATTATGTTGTCTTTCATTTTTGCGTAAGTCAACATTTCTAGCAAACTAGAATCTCCTACTTCCATTATCATACTTTGATTGTATTTGCTCAGACAAATTGAGCTTTTTGATAAAGTTTTGACTGGTGTCATCTTAAGATTTAACGGAACTTGTTCATAAATCATTTTTATACCCATACCTGATAACATACCTTTTGCCATTGCACTCATCTGAGCTTTTGGAACTACAGTAAACATTTGCGGATATGTCATGTTGAGCACATCATCAATCTTCATCTCAGAAGTGTATTTAATTATCGTTTGAAAATCACGCTTAATAATTTCCTGATCTTGTGCAAAAATTGTGCTCGCACAGAAAATTAAAAAAAGAAGAAATAGGTTTTTCATAATTATAGTTAATGTTTAAGTCAATATCATTTACTTATTTATTTAAAGCAGAGATGACACGTGTTTTAAGTAGATAGTTTGATGTTGATCAAATATAATCAACAATTAGCACTTACGGTTTAAATAAATCTAAATAGTTTATCAGTTTTAACTCTAAAATTCAATTATTATTTACAATCTTTGATTCTAAATAATAATTGAATTTATGAATGTATTATTAACTCCTCAAGATAGTTACTTTGTAGAATACTTGATTGGCACATTAGTTTTATCCAGTTCAATTTACGAAGCCATGATTTTTGAAGATTTAGATACTGCTTAAAAGTTTAAAGAAATGCTTTTAATTACTTGTGAGCTTCAAACAAGTGTAAGCACATTTATTAGATAAATTATTACTTACTATGGCAATATTCTCTTATGCAAGGGTTCTCAACTTTAGATCAAAAATTAGATGCTAAAAATGATGCACTTAAAAAATATGGCTGTGATAAAATATTTGTAGAGAAGGCTTCCGGCAAAAATTTAGAACGTCCACAATTAACTAAACTTTTAGAAGGATTAAGAGAGAAAGACATTGTAGTAATATATAAATTAGACAGGCTGGGTAGATCCCTAAAAGATTTGATAGAGATAGTTAATTTATTAGCTTCTAAAATTGTTGATTTTATAAGTATATCAGATGGAATAGACACCTCTACAGCGATAGGAATGTTAATGTTTCATTCAGTAGGAGCATTTGCAGAATTCGAAAGGAATTTAATCTCTGAAAGGACTATCCTGGACTTGCAGGCGCTAGAGCTACAGGTAGAATTGGTGGAAAACCAAAAGGTTTGTCAGTTGAATCATAAAAAAAAGCGATACGTGCAAAAGCATTATATCATGAGAAGCAGCTATTAGTTGAGGAGATTTGTAAAGTGCTTGAGATTAAAAGTAAAACTACCTTTTATAAATATTTGAAATTTGAAACAGCTCGTCTAGAAGAGTTGAAACAAATAACTTAAATTTCATGGTAGGTTATTAAAAGTGGTCAATTATGGTAGGGATTTTGAATATATTAGCTTTTTAATATTGTACGACTTTAGTCGTACATACACAACAACTATTTGCTGTATACATATGAGTTTGTTAAACATATAAGTAAGTTGGCAGTAATATTACCAAAAAATCGTAGAAAATGAAACTTATAATTAAATTGTTTTACTTGACTTTTATTGCCAATATTCTTATAAGTTGTGACCCTTCATATAATATTGATTTTATAAATAAAACAGATTATAATGCTAAAGTAAAAATTAATTTAATTCCAAAAATAGAAGAATATAGATTAAGAGAAATTTCTACAAATGATTCTATTGTGTTTAATTTAAAACCAAAAGATACTGCAAATATTTATTTCGGAATTGGAACTTGGTCAAAAGATAAAATTGAAAAACTATCAAATTCAATAGATAATATTGAAATTGAAACAAAAGACGTTAAAACTATTTATAAAAGTAAAAAAGCAATGCGAAAATTACTTGAAACAGATATTCAGGGATTATGGTTTAAAACGTTAATAGAAATAGACGTGGAATAAATACTACTGCCAACAGCCGTTTGGCGAGATTGGGGTTTTAGTGGAATTAGCGTTTTTTATCATATCTTCGTTTCGGCAGAAAATACTCTGCTTTAAAGCCCCCTACCTCGCCAAGCGCCAAGACGTTGTGTGTAATTTTGACACCTGCCTACCTTATTAACACTTACTTTTCGAAATTTATCACATTAAATTTCTCATAATTATTAATTGATATATCAAGTAAATATCTATATTTGCTTGATATATCAATTAAATATGAAATTCGAAACGCCAACAAGCACCGTACTTTACTCAATTGAAGAAACTATAAAAGCTTATCGTAGATTAAGTCAACAGAATATATCTAAAGCAGTTCCAAACATTACTGTGGACCAAGCTTTAATTCTAATTATCATTGACAGAGAAGATAAAACTCAATCTGAAATTGCCGATTTAGTTTTTAAGGATTATGCATCAATGACCCGAATTATAAAATTGATGATAGACAAAAACTATCTAACAAAAACTATTGAAAATGCTGATAAACGAAAAGCGGAATTAAAAATCACACAAAGTGGTAAAGAAATCATAGAAAAACTAAACCCTATAATAAAAAAAAATAGAGAGATTGCATTAAACACATTATCGGAACAAGAATTAAAACAATTATTCAAAATATTAAATAAAATTACCAAAAACTGTCAAACATCTAATAAATGAAAAAAATTATCTACCTATTAGTCATAGTAACAATATTTTCTTGTGAAAAGAAAAAATCAGTTTCAAATCACAACAGAAAAGTAGCAGAAATTGCCAACTACCTAGATTCTTTAGAAGGTTTTACAGGTGCTGTTTTGATTGCCAAAAATGATAGTATCATATTCAAAAAAGCCTATGGATTTGCTCATTTAGGTCACAAAGTCAAAAATAATACGGACACAAAATTTTCTTATGCTTCCGTAGGAAAATCATTTACAGCAGTTGCGATATTTCAATTAATCCAAGCTGGAAAATTATCTTTAGATGATCCTATTGGAAAATTTCTACCAAATTACCCAAATAAGATCGTAAGAGATTCCATCACAATTAGACTATTACTAACTCATAGAAGTGGGCTGCCTGATTATTTTTATTCCGATAAGTTTTTGAATACTTCTAAAGAAAAATTTAGAACAATGGAAAGCCTTACAAATTTATATGAAAATGAACCTATGGAATTTAAACCCAATGAGCAATTCTCTTATAGGAACACCAACTATATTTTGCTTGGTAGAATTATAGAAACTGTGAGTAAAATGTCTTATGAAGACTATATAAAAAAGTATGTTTTTTCCATAGCAAATATGCAAAATACCGGCAATTTTGATATTGACCATATTATAGAAAATGAAGCAGAGAACTATACACTATCAGATGTTTATCCAAACCAATTACAAAAGACAATTTTTATGAGTGCTGTTAAAGGTAGTTCTGCGGGTGGTGGTTATACGACTATAAATGATTTGTATAAATTTGCATTGGCATTTAAAAATAATAAGCTCTTAAATGCATATTATACAAATTTTATGAAAAAAGAACCAGAAAATGGCTCGTATGGATACGGAATGCAATTTGCAGGAGAAAAAGGTTCAGGTATATATGGACATAGTGGTGGACATTTTGGTATTGGTGCTGAATGGCGGATATTTGAGAAACAAAATTATACTATAATACTCCTTACTAATAAAGACCTCGATCAAGGATTTTTAGATGCTCGTTTTTTTATTGAAAAAACAATTGCAGGTTCAACACCAAAATTGAATAATTATTTTTACACAAAAAAAGTAATCAAAACTTGTTTAGATAAGGGTATAAAAGAAGCTAAAATAGTGATAAATGAATCACAATTAGAACTATCAGAAGCTGACCTTAATGCTAAAGGCTACGAAATGATTAAAAGAGGCCTCTATAAAAAAGCAACAGACTTATTCACACTCGAAGTTTTATCTTTTCCAAAATCGTATGAAGCTTATGACTCTTTAGGAGAAGCATATATGATGGACGGTCAAATAAAAAAAGCTATTGAAAATTATAAAAAAAGTTTAAAATTAAACACAGAAAACACCAATGCAAAGGAAAAGTTAAAAAAATTACAAGAATAAAAAAACTACACACAACAGCGGTTTCAAGAAATGGAGAGTAATGTGCTGAATTCAAGTTTTTCATTCGCAAGAAAAACTATCTTAGTGGAAAATATGCAGTCACGAAGTTCGCCACTTCTTGAAGCCGCGAAACGTTATAAGCTATTTAACCAAAAAATTGTACTATAAATTATAACAATGAAATATTTAATCACTATTTTATTTTTTGTCTTACTTGGATGTAAAAGTGCTCAGCAAATCAATAAACAAAATGTTGAAAATGCGATTACAAAAAATGCGTTTCAGTTATTAAATGACAAAAGATTTCATTCTGTTTCCGTTGCAGTGTATAAAGATGGGGAATCAACAATAAAACATTTTGGAGAATTAACTATCGGAAAAGGAAACAAACCAAACGATTCTACTCTTTATGAAATAGCTTCTGTAACTAAAACTTTTACAGGTTATATAGCCGCGAAAGCCGTACTTGATAAAAAAATAAATTTAGATGATGATATTAGGAACTACCTTGATGAACCTTATCCCAATTTAGAATTTAAAGGTGAACCTATAAAAATAAAACACCTCATTACACA